>JBJMLQ010000001.1:0-19149 GCA_045805225.1 Actinomycetota bacterium
ACACACAAAACCAACACGACGATAAACCCAACTACATCGACAGGCTGTTGCAGCTCAACTTCGTGTTCCTCGGCTACCGCGAGTACCGGCTCACCGACGCGCCGACGGGCCGGACGATCCAGGCGGTCCCCGGCTCGGGACTCGGCATCTTGTCGGACGTCTCGACGAGCTCGTTCGCCGACGCGACGCGACTCGACTCGCTCGACCCAGAGGTCCGACGCCGGATCGAGGAGGGCGAGCTGCTCGTCATCACCAAGACCAAGGCGTACGCGACGGTGCACCGCCGGGCGAGGATGGACTACGTCGGCGTGCGGATCGTGAGCCCCGAGGGCGTGATCGTCGGCGAGGCGCGGCTGGTTGGACTGTTCACCTCGAAGGCGTACATGGAGCCGGCGGCCAAGACGCCGCTGCTGCACCACAAGCTCGAGCAGATCATCGCCGCCGAAGATCTGATCCCCGGCTCACACGACTACAAGGAGGTGGTCGAGCTCTTCGAGTCGTTCCCGCGTGACGAGCTCTTCCAGGCGACCGGCGAAGAGCTCCGCAGGCTGGTGGTCGGGCTCCTGCAGCTGGAGAAGCACGGCGGGATCCGGGTCCTGGTGCGTAAGGACCTGTACGGACGCCAGGTCTCGGTCGTCGTGGCGCTGCCGCGCGAGAAGTTCAGCGGGTCGCTCCGTCGGAGGCTGCAAGAGATGTTCATGGCGCGCTTCCACGGCACGTCGGTGGACTACCACTTGTCGCTCGGCGAGACGGAGTCCGCGCGGATCTTCTTCACGGTCCACGTCGACCTGGGCACGCAGATCCCGGAGATCCCCTACGAGGAGCTCGAAGCCGAGGTCGAGCAGCTGGCCCGCACGTGGGAGGACGACCTGCTCGACCACCTGACGGAGGAGTTCGGGCCCGAGCGCGGTCCGATGCTCGCGGCCGAATACGGCCCGCGGTTCCCCGACTACTACAAGGTGGTGGAGACCGACTGGGAGCAGGTGGGGATCGACGTCGCGATGCTCGACCGGCTGCGAACCGCCACCGACGGGTTCGTGATCGGGATCTCCAACGAGGCGACCGGCGAGCGGCTCACGCGGGTCAAGCTCTACAAGACCGGCGGCAAGGTCGACCTGTCCGCGTTCATGCCGTTGCTCGAGTCGATGGGGCTCCGCGCCGTCGAAGAGGTGCCGATCGCGCTCCAGGGCGAGGGCAAGGTCTACATCCACGACTTCGGCGTGCTCGACGCGCGCGGCGCGGTGCTGAACCTCGAGGCCGAGTCGGATATCGTGCGCGACTCGTTGTCGGCGATGTGGCGCGGCGAGGCCGAGGTCGACTCGCTGAACCGCCTGGTGATCTTTGCCGGGCTGTCGTGGCGGCAGGTCCAGATCCTCCGCGCCTACCGCAAGTACCGGATGCGCGTCTCCGCCCGGTTCACCGAGGAGTACCGCAACGATGCGCTCGCCGAGAACCCGCATCTCGCGTTGCTGTTGATCGAGTTGTTCGAGGCGAAGTTCGATCCGGTGCGCGCCGCGACCGACGAGGAGATCCAAGAACGCCGGCAGCACCTCAAGGACGGCCTGCAGAACGTGTCGTCGCTGGACCAAGACACGATCATCCGGTCGCTGGCGGGCACGATCACCGCCACCGTGCGGACGAACGCGTATCTCCCCGACCGGCCGGCGCTGTCGTTCAAGATCCGTTCGGCCGACGTGCCCGAGATGCCGAAGCCGTTCCCGCTGTTCGAGATCTTCGTGTACTCGCCGCAGGTGGAGGCGATCCATCTGCGCGGCGGTCTGGTCGCACGCGGCGGCATCCGTTGGTCGGACCGCAAGGAGGACTACCGCACCGAGGTCCTCGGCCTGATGAAGGCGCAGAAGGTGAAGAACGCGGTGATCGTGCCCGACGGATCGAAGGGCGGGTTCATCCTGAAGCGCTCCGTCAGCCGCGACGAGCTCCGGCAGGAGGTCCTGACGCAGTACGTCACGTTCATGCGGGGCTTGCTCGACATCACCGACAACCTGGTGCACGGTCAGGTCGACCATCCGGACGGTGTGCGGGTGCTCGACGGCGACGACCCTTATCTCGTCGTCGCCGCCGACAAGGGCACGGCGACGTTCTCCGACACCGCCAACGGCGTCGCCGAGGAGTACGGGTACTGGCTGGGCGACGCGTTCGCCTCCGGCGGCAGCGCGGGCTATGACCACAAGGCGCTCGGCATCACGGCGCGCGGCGCCTGGGAGTCGGTCAAGCGGCACTTCCGCGAGATCGGCATCGACGTCTTACGTGACGTCTTCACGTGCGTCGGGATCGGCGACATGTCCGGCGACGTCTTCGGCAACGGCCTGCTCTACACCGACAAGGTGCAGCTGCTCGCCGCGTTCGACCACCGGCACATCTTCATCGACCCCGACCCCGATCCCGCGGCGTCGTTCGCGGAGCGTAAGCGGCTGTTCCGCCTGCCGGGTTCATCGTGGAACGACTACGACCGGTCGCTCTTGTCGCCGGGAGGCGATGTGATCGACCGGAAGGCCAAGTCGGTCACGCCGTCGAAGGAGGCTCGCGTCGCGCTCGGGCTCCCCGATGACGCGCCCGACGAGATGACCCCGGACCAGCTGATCGCGCGGATCCTGCAGGCGCCCGTGGACCTGTTGTGGAACGGCGGGATCGGCACCTACGTGAAGGCCGCGGTCGAGACCCACGGCGACGTCGGGGACCGGACGAACGACCTCGTGCGGATCAACGGCGGCGCGGTCCGCGCGAAGGTTGTCGGCGAGGGCGGCAACCTCGGCTTCACGCAGCGCGGGCGCATCGAGTACGCGCGCGCGGGCGGCCGCATCAACACCGACTTCATCGACAATTCGGCCGGCGTCGACACGTCCGACCACGAGGTCAACTGGAAGATCCTCCTTGGCCTCGCGATCCAGCGAGGCGAGCTGACGCTGGAGGCGCGGAACGAACTGCTCCAGGACTGCGCCCCGGACGTGGTCCAGCACGTCCTGTACGACAACTACTTGCAGGCGCAGATCCTGGCCCAGGAAGAAGAGGTCTCCGCGCAGCGGATCGAGGCGTACGAGGAACTGATGCAGCAGCTCGAGGCCGACCACGAGCTCGAGCGCGCGGTGGAGTTCCTGCCCTCGACCGATGAGATGGCCGAGCGGCGTGCCGCCGGCCAGGGGATGACGCGTCCCGAGCTCGCGGTGCTGCTCGCCTATGCGAAGCGTGAAGTGTTCGCCGAGCTGCTCGAAAGCGACCTGCCCGACAGCGACTACCTCGCGACCGACCTTGCGCGCTACTTCCCGCCGCGGATCGTCGAGCGGTTCGGTCACCTGATCGGCGATCATCCGTTGAAGCGGCAGATCATCGCGACGATGGCGTCGAACGACGTCGTCAACTCCCAGGGCATCACGTTCGCATCACGGATGGGCGCCGAGACCGGCGCCTCGCCGTCCGATGTGGTGCGCGCGTTCCGGATCGCGCGCGACGTGACGGGCGCGACCGCGCGGTGGAGCGACGTCGAGGCGCTCGACGGGTTGATCGATCCCTCCGTCCAGGCCGACCTGATGAACGGCGTGGATTGGCTCGTCGAGACGACCGCGCGGTGGTACCTCGTCCAAGCGGCGGGTCAGCTCCTCATGTCCTCCATCGGGCCGTCCCGCGAATCCTTCGCCGAGGTGTCGGCGGCCATCACGCAGATCGGGCCGGACGCGTGGCGCGAGGAGCACGAGCAGGATGCGCAGCGGCTGGTCGCCGCGGGCGTTCCCGAGGCCGTCGCGCACCGGCACGCGTTCCAGCCGGAGCTGGTTCACGCGCCGGACATCATCGCGGTCGCGCACGCGACCGGCCGCGCGCCGCTCGAGATCGCGCGCGGGTTCTTCGTCCTCGGCGAGCGGCTCGACATCGACTGGCTCGAGCAACAGCTCGAGAAGCTGCCGGCCGCGACGCGTTGGCAGCGCTGGGCCCAGCAGTCGATGGAGGACGACCTGTTCGCGCTTCGGCGAACGCTCTGCGAACGTGTCCTGGAGCTCGCCGGCGGGGCCGGCATCGACGAGGCGATCGAGCGGTTCTTCGAGGATCGCGCCCAGTCGTGTGAGCGGGTCATGCGCTTCCTGCGGGGGTTGAAGATGGAGGGCGTGAGCGACCTGTCGCAGCTGACGGTCGCCGTCCGCCAGTTGCGCTCGATCGCCGGCTAGGCGCTCACGGCCATCGCGCGATCACGAGGCCGACGGCCAGCGCGACCATCGCGATCCACATCAGGCGCAACGCGCCCTCGGGCGCTTCGGTCAGCGTCGCCTCGGTGATCGGCTCGGTCAGGTCGCCTTCGACGAGCTCGCCCGAGACGGCGGTCACCTTCCGTCGGATCCGCCGCACCGGCGTGGAGAGCCGGCGTTGTGCCGCCGACAGGAACGCACAGCCCGCGCACACGAACAGCGTCGCGACGTTGATCCGCCCGAGCTGCGCGAAGGCGCCGGCGAGCGCCGGGAAGCCGCCCCACATCAGCGCGAACCAGAGGTCGGAGTGGAACGTGCCGCCGAACCACTCGAGGTTGTACGCCGGCACGAGGAATCCGCCGACGCCGATGAACACCAGTCCCCACCATGACACGAGCGACGCGCCGTACACGCCGACGACGGCAGCGCCGGCCAGCGCCAACACGGCGGCGGCGATCAAGATCGCGTCGGGGATATGGGTGCGGAGCGGTCGGCCGCGAAGCTCGTCGAGCGCGTGCGCCGCGATCCCGACGGCGAGGAAGAACGCGAGCAATGCGAGCCCGAGGTACGCGGGACGGATCACCGGCACGACGCACGCACCGATCGCGACGAACGACAGGTGCCACAGCGTGTAGGGAGGATGCAGCAGCGACCAATAATCCCGCCAGCCGCCGCCGTCCAGCGCGTAGAAGGCGGGGCGCTCGGTCATCTGCGGACCGCCCACATCACCACGCCGCCGCCCAGGCTCATCCGCCGAACCCGACCGGGCGCCAACCCCGCTGCGGCCCAAAGTCGCTGCTGCTCGGCCAGCGGGTATGCGCGCCAGAACCTCTCGATGCTCGGCCCGAGGAAGCGGCCGACCTCGCGCCACTCGCGCGAGTCGAGCGCGCCGATCAACGGCATGACCCAACGCGTGTACCCCCACCACGCTGCGCGCCACACCGGCGACGTCGGCACGCCGAACTCGAGGCTCGCGACGACGCCTCCCGGTCGGACGACGCGCGCGAGCTCACGCAGCGTCGCCCCGGGATCGTCGACGTAGCGCAGCAGGTACGTCACGGTCAGCGCGTCGAAGGTCGCGTCGGCGAACGGCAGGGCCTCGGCACGCGCGAGCACATTGGCGAACGCCGCGCCGTTGGACTGTGAACGAAGCATCGGCTCCGAGCGGTCGAGCCCGACCACCCGGCCGATGCCGGTGTCGACGATCTCGCGCGCCACGAGGCCGGTCCCCGTTGCGACGTCGAGCACCAAGGGTCTGGTCGGCCCGATCCGCGACACGAGGAACCGCCGCCAGCGGGCGTCTTGGCCAAAGGACAGGATCGCGCCCATCTGGTCGTACCGGGGACCGAGTCCGGCGAACAAGACGCCCGCGTGGCGAGTGCGTTCGCTCGGCTCGCGCGCCATGCCGGTGTCGCCCATGGGGGTCACCGTACGACCCGGCGGGCGGAACGGTCGAGTGCGGCTCAGCCGTAGAAGATCTGCGTGATCCAGTAGTACCCGTGCGAGTAGGCGACGCCGATGCCGGTGTGCCGATATCGACGGCCGAGCATGTTCGTGCGGTGCTCACTGCTGTGGACCCACGCTTTGAACACCTTCCACACGGACGGACCCATCCCGATGTTCTCGGCCCAGCACGACACGTGGTGGCCGCGGAGTTTCGTCCACATGTTCGAACTGTGGAACAGGGTGCGGGCGCTCTTCATCAGGTTCGCGTGATGTTGCGCCGTGAGATCGACGTCGCGGTTGTCATCGAGCCGTCGCAGACCGTGCTCCCCGCGGTAATGGTTCACGAAGTGCAGAACCTTCTCGCGAGCACGCGCGGGTCTGAAGCCGCCGGCATGCGCGACACCCATGGTGAGGGTGAGTGCAAGCATGGCGATGACCGCGACGAGTGTGGGGGGGGCGCGGAAACGCACGCGGGTGCAGGGTAGCGGTCGACCTCTGGAGGACCCAAGCGATCACGTGTGAAGATGCCGTAGATATGGCGCCCGAGATCTCCACACGTTTTCCCCCGCTGCCTCCGGAAACTTTGCGCGCCAAGGCCGCTCACGTGACGGTTGCGGGGTGCATGGTCGCGTGCGGCGTGCTGTTCGTTGCGTCTGCGTGGGACGAGGTGAGCTGCGTCGCCGGCGAGATCACGTCGTCCGGACCGTGCGGCATCGCGATCGTCGCGGGCGGCTCGTTGGTCGCGGTTGGCATCTTCGTCCTGATCATCGGGTGCATCGTCCTGTATCGCTCCGTTCGGCGCCCGGTGAGCGCGGACGGCGCCGACGGATGGCGGGTCGGCCAAGCGATCGTCGTGATGGTCTGCGGTGCGCTGATGGCTCTGATGATCCCGCGGCTCCGATGCCCAGCCGGAACGACGCTGTCACCGGTGTTCCGCTTCTGTGTCAACCAAGACGTTGCCTTCCCGGCGCCGTCCCCGGGATTGCCGTGGAAGTTCCTGGCCCTCGCCGTTGGGATCGCGGTCGGCACGCTGATGATCCGATGGCGGTCCATGCCGATCTGGCTCGCCTCCGCGATCGTGGTCGCCGCGTGCCTGGGCACCGCCCTGTTCACCGTGTCGCGCACCACCGGGATCCCCGGCTTCCGCTCGTACGCACCGGCGGTGGTTGTGGTCACGCCGCAGATGGTGGCGCAGCCGCGCCTCAGGCGGGGACCCACGTCGCGGCGTCGCCCTGCTCCGTCAGGGTGACGAACGGCTCCGCGAAGTGCGTCGGCGCGACGATCGTCTCGGGATGAGACGCGATCTCCCGATGCAGGGCGCGCCGGGCCTCGGCGGCTCCTTCGTGGTCGTCGTCGGGACCGCTCGGCCACTCCGGGTGCTGGAGCTGGAGCGGGTGGTGCCACGTGTCTGCGCTGATCGTCAGCCGCGCCGTGGTGGCCCGGACGCGAACGATCTGATGCCCGGGCGTATGTCCGGGCAGATGATGCAGCTCGATCCCGTCGACGAGCGCGTGATCGCCGTCGACCACCTCGAGCATCGCCGCTGCCTCGAGCGGCGCGAGCAGCGCCCAGATCGCGCGCTCCTCTTCGTCGTCGAGCCCGAGCGCTCGCTGCCACTCGAGGTCGGCGTGTTGCACCACGTGGCGCGCGTTCGGGAAGGTCGGTTCACCGCGGACGTCGAGCAGGCCGCCGATGTGATCGTCGTGCACGTGGGTGAGCACGACGGTTCCGATGTCGCCGGGTGAGGCTCCGAGCTCCTCGAGCCGTTCCATCAGGGCACCCGGCTCGGGGACCCAGGCCTGGGTCGGCGATGTCGGGCCGCCGATCCCGGTATCGACCAGGACGAGGCCCGCCGGATGACGGATCAGCCATGCGTGAACCCGCAGCCGCCAGTTCCCGCCCGTCGTTCGAACGCTTGCCGCCGCGTCATCGTGCGAAAGCAACGCGTCGGCTGGGACGTCGGGGAACGCCTCCGTGATCGGGTCGAGCTCGAGATCCGCGTCGAGGATCGCGGTGACGTCCATCGATCCGATCGTGCGGGTTGCGTCCGTCACGGCGGCGCGACCCTAGCATCCGGACCTGGACCGACCGCGGTGACGTCTCGGCCGAGCTGCTCAGTCGCCGCTGTTGCCGTGCGACCCGCTGTTGCCGTGCTGTCCACTGTTGCCGTGCGACCCGCTGTTGCCGTGCTCACCGCTGGTGCTGTTCGCGCCGCTGTTGCCGTGGCTGCCGTGATCTGCATGGCTGGCCTCGTGTTCAGCTTTGCGCGCGGCCTTTGCGGCGTCATGTGCGGCCTGTCGCTGCTCGTTGGCGTACAGGTGCTCGAGCGCGGTTACCAAGCCCGGCGCTTGCGGGTTCTTGATGCAGTTCGCCAGCACGTGCTGGATCGCGTTCGCGAGTCCGGTGCTGGGGGCGTCGCTCGGCGCGGGCGCGTTGGGATCGATGCCCGCCGCGGCGTTGCACTCGGCCGTCCGGTCCGCCGGTGGTTGGCTGGACGGTTGAGGCGTGTGGCTTGCGGTGGGCGTGTCGCTTTCGCTCGGCGTGTCGCTGGGCTCGACCGAATCGCTCGGGTCGGCGCTTTCGCTCGGCTCCGGTGACTCGCACGGGTCGGGCGTCTCCGAAGGGTCGGGCGTCTCCGACGGGTCGGGCGTCTCCGACGGGTCGGGCGTCTCCGACGGGTCGGGCGTCTCCGACGGGTCGACGCTCGGGTCGACCGACGGATCCACGCTCGGATCGATCGACGGGTCGACGCTCGCGGATGGGCAGGTGACGTCCGTGGTGCTCGGCTGGCCACCGGTCGCCGCAAGGGCAGCGCCACCTCCGAGAACCAACAGACCGAGAGCGATGGCGACGATCGAACGCAGGCGCGCAGACGGTTTCATGCCGTTCGTATCGGCCGACGGGCGCATGACTCTTGAGGACTAGTTCGCGAACCCGTCGTGGTGGGAGCGTGGCGTCGAGCCGATACCGCACGCTCGCGCCGGCCGAGCGCTACCGGCTGAACCACCGGCGCTTGGATTCTTCCTCGGCGGTTGCCGTCGGGTCGTGGAGCAGCTCGTCGGCCGGGTCGATGTCGGCCGACGGCCGCTCTCCGCTGTTGAGGTGCTCGTCGGCGGTTGGTTCCGGATCCGAGGGGGGTTGAGCGACATCGACGGTCCGGTCGGCGGTGGGGGACCAGCCGCTCGCGGGCGAGGCGGTCGGCTCATCCGTTACCCGTTGCGCCGGCTGCTCCGAGAACATCGCCATCATCTCGTCGGCGAGGCGGGTGGCGCCGTCCCCCTCCGGAGCGGGCAGCGGCGGCTCCGGCGCTCCATCCGCAGCCGCGGCGGGAGGCTCCGACGGCAGCGCGTCGTGTTGCACGGGGGCAGCGGTGGACTGTTCGCTCGGTGCCGCGGGCTTCGCGGCCGGCTTCAGTCTGTTCGCGACCGCGGCGGCCTGTGCCGTCGCGCCCCGCCGCTCGAACAAGCGGAGCGCGCGTCGCTCGAAGGGCTCCGCCTCGGCCGGCCGGCCGGCCTGCCGGCGAACGTCCGCGGCCCACACCAGCGCGCTCGCCCGCAGGTCGGTCGAATCCGTCTGTTCGGCGATGCCGACGCCTTCGCGGATCAGGCGCTCGGCGAGGGCGCCGCGTCCGCGACGCACCATCACTCGCGCACGGGCGGTTCGCCAGCCGACCTGTGTCGTGAGATCGCCCGCGTGCGCTTCGGCGACGTCGGCGAGCGCGAGCGCCTCATCGAGACGATCGTCCTCGAGCACGACGTGCGCGTAGGACGCGGCGAGGGACGCTCGAAGCCGGTCGTCCCGCGCATGCGTCGCCGCTGCCAGCGCTCGCTGCATCAACGGCTCGGCAGCGGCGGGCTGTCCCGCGAGGGCCTCTACCTGTGCGCCCCGCTGGAGCGCGATCACGGTGTCGACACCCGCACCGAGCTCTTCGAGCGCACCGATCGAGACGCCGATCGCCGCTCGCGCCTCGTCGAACGCGCCGCGGCGGGCGGAGAGCACGGCGAGGATGCCACGTATGTCGTGTTCGGCGATGGGGCCGGCCACTCGATCGAGGAACGAGCGGCACCGCATCTCCGCCTCGGCCACCGATACGGGCCCGTCGAGCGATGCCGCCGCAGCGCCGCGGAGGGCGGCCGTCTCGTCGGACGCTCGCCCGGCTGCGGACGCGTTGTCGGCCGCACGCTGGAGATCGTCCGCGACGAGGCCGTGTTGCGCACGCGCGGCGTGCACCAGTCCCCGCAGGGCCCATGCGTTGGCGAGCGCCCACCCGAGCTCGTCCTCACCGAACGCGGCGATCGCCTCGTCGGCGGTCGATCGCGCGCCCTCGAGCGCATCGTCGTGACCGGCGATCGTGCGGAGCTTCGCCCGAAGCAGCCGGACCCGCCAGTCGACGTCGTCTCCGGCGACGGACGCGGCCAGCGCCGCCTCGGCGATCTCGCGATCGGCCGGCCGGTCCGGGGCTGCGGTGGCCATGTGTTCGGCGGCGAGATAGAGCAGCTCGGCGCGCCGGACGGGATCGTCGTCGGTCAGGGCCGCCGCTCGGCGCTCCAGACGCGCGGCGCCGTCGAGATCGCCCTGGTCGGTCGCCGCGGTCGCGGCCCATGTCAGAAACGTGAGCGCGTCGTCGCGATCGGCCGGGGGCGCGTCCGGCCGCAGCCGGCAGCTCGCCTCGAGGTGCGTGCCGATCGCGTCGGCCCAGCGCCACACGCGTGGGCCGGCGGTGGCCTCGAGGTGCCGTCCGAAGCGCTCGTGGGTCACGGCCTGTGCCCAGTCCGGAACGCCGCTCATCGTCGCTTCGCGCAGGAGCGGATGGCGGAAGCGGAACCCATCGTCGGCGTCGGCGACGAGGTAGCCCCGCGCGACGAGGTCCTGGAGATACGCGGGCATGCCGGGTCGGGCGTCGGGAGGCACGACCTCGAGGAGCGGTGCGGTCGCCACATGCTCGCCGGCAACGGCCGCCATGCCGAGCACGGCGAGTTCGTGCGGAGGAAGCGTCTGCAGCCGCTGGCGGATGGCGCCGACCGTCGTATCAGGCCACGGCACGCGCGAGAGATCCGCGAGTGGCATCCACCGCCCGCTCCCAGGCGCGAGCGTGCCGGTCTCCGTCAGCATCGCGAGCGACTGCTCGATCGCGAAGGGCAGTCCAGACATCCTCGCGCCCAGTGCGGTGATGACACCGTCCTCGGCGGCGCCGAGGAGATGGCCGACGAGCGTCTCGATCGCCTCGCGGTCGAGCGCGGGCAGGCGGATCGCCGGAAGATTCTCCGTCTCGCGGGTCGTCGTGATGGCAACCAAGACCGGCGTGCCGCGTGCGGCGGTTGCGACGTCGGCGAGGAGCCGGACGAAACCGCTGCCGGCGCGATCGGCGTCGTCGATGTGCAGAACGATGGGCGCCCCGCCGGCTGCGGCCTCGAGCAGCCGGCGAAGCGCCCATCGGATGTGATCCGGATCACTCGCACCCTCGAGCGCGAGCATCGCGGACAGATGCGCGACCAGATCGTCGGCGTCGGCCTGGCCCGCGACGAGCGAGGTGAGGCGAGCTCGCGCCGGCTCCGCCGGCGCGAGCGGGTCCAGACCGGCGAGCGCCTCGACGAGCGCGGCGAGCGGCCACCGTGCGCCCCCGCCGTCGGCGGGGGCGCACGAGAGATGCAGGACGTTCGCGGCGTCGATCGACGCCGCGAACTCGGCCACCAGCCGGGTTCGTCCGCTGCCGGGCTCCCCGGTGATCAGAACCGCCGCGCCGCTCCGATCCGCGACGACGCGGTCGAACCGCGACCGCAGGTCCGCGAGTTGGGTCTCACGTCCGACCAGGGGGCCACCCCACCGAGCGGTTGGGTGGATCGGCGGGCCCTGGGTGATCCCCACCGCCGAGCGTTGCTGCGCCGTTGCCGGCTCCTCGACCGCTGGCTCCGGCTCGGGTTTCTTCGGGTAGAGCTCTGCCGGTGCGGAGACCGGACCGGCGTCGCCACGTGCCGGTGACGCGGGTGGCGGCTCTGGGGCGAGCGCCGACGCATCGGTCGCCCCGAACGCCGCGGCCGGTTGGGTGACGGCGGGCTCGACGGCACGAGTCGGCTCGGGAACGGGCGTGGGCGCCACCACCGCAACGGGCGGTTCGGCCGCGCGCGTGGGTGTGACCACCGCAACGGACGGTTCCTCCGCGGGCGTCGAGACCGGGGCCGGGCGCTCCGCATCTGGCGCTCCGTTCGTCGTCGGCCCGATGGGCGGGGCGACGTCCGGCGATCCGATCGCAGGAGGCTCCTTCAGAGCGGACTCGACCGCCGGGGGCTCCGCGGCGACCGCCGGCGCTTGATCCGGCACCGCGGTCAACTCGTGCACGCCCGTCAGCAATAGATAGGTGTCCTCGCCGACGTGCAGCGCGCTCGTGGCGGCCGCGCCCTGGGTCAGCGGGGTGATCGCGTCGCCGGCGATCGCCTCGCCCGTACGGGCCGCCTTCTGCAGCTGCACGGCGCTGTCGATCACCTGTTGCCAGCGCGCGTCCTGTTCCTTCTTCGCGTGGACCTCGACGGCGTCGACACCGACGCGGAGCGCTCGCTCGATCGCCTGCGCCTGCAGGCTGAGCCGGACGGCGCGCACGGCGGCATCGCCGGAGGGCGGCAGGAGCGCGATCAGCGTCCCGGGCGCATCGGGCGAGCCTTCGAACACGGCGCCGGCCGCTTCGAAGATGCCGCCGACCGCGTCGATCACTTGATAGACCGTCCGGCCCGTCATGCCGACGGCCACCGCCGCGAAGACCGGGTAGACCGGGGCGGAGGGCGGCATCGCGCCGGCGCTGCTCGCGCTATCCATCCGCGGAGCTCCCGACGCCGACGGTCGCGCCGAGCGCCAGGCTGAAGTCATGCGGGCTGGTGGCGACCGCGCGCGCGTCCTCTTCAGTAACGAGCCCGTCGCGGACGAGGGCGAGCAGCGACTGATCGAAGGTCTGCATCCCGTCGTAGCCGCTCTCGGCGATCACCTCATGGATCGCCGGCTCGAGCTCGGGATCGAGGATCCGGTCGTAGATCCGGCCGGTCGTCAGCATGACCTCCACGGCGGGCACGCGACCGAGTCCATCCGCACGTTCGAGCAAGCGCTGCGACAGCACGCCGCGCAGCGCCCCTGCGACCGAGGTCCGGACCTGTGCCTGCTGGGCCGGCGGGAACATCTCCACGATCCTGGAGATCGTCTCGCCCGCGTCGATGGTGTGCATCGTCGACAAGACGAGGTGACCCGTCTGCGCCGCCTGGATCGCGGCGAGCGCCGTCTCGTGGTCGCGGATCTCACCGAGGAAGATCACGTCGGGGTCTTGGCGCAGCGACTGGCGCAACGCCGCGGCGTACGATGCGGTGTCGCGGCCGACCTCGCGCTGGCGGATCACCGACATCGCGTCGTTGAACACGACTTCGATGGGGTCTTCGATCGTCACGATGTGTGCGCGGCGCGTGCGATTGATGAACCCGAGGAGCGCGGCGATCGTCGTCGTCTTGCCCGCGCCGGTCGGTCCGGTGACGAGGATCAAGCCTCGCTTGGTTTCGGCGAGCTCGCCGATCGATGGCGGCAGCGAGAGTTCCTCGAAGGTCAGGTCTTCGGGACTCACCCACCGGATGGCGAGCCCGACGGTGTCCGACTGGCGGAGCACGTTGACGCGGAAGCGCCCGACTCCTTCCATCGTGTAGGCGAAGTCGGCCTCCCGCGTCTCGGCGAACTCCTCGGCTTTGTGCGGGGGCATCAGCGCGTCGGCGAGTTGACGCGCGTCGGTCGCGGTGACCTCCGGGAACGGCGCAGGCAGCAGCTCGCCGTCCACGCGGATGAACGGGACGTTGCCGGCCTTGACGTGCACGTCGCTGGCTCGCCGTTCGACGGCGTAGCGAAGCAGTTCCGCAGGGTCCATCCCCTCGAGGCCTTTCCGGAATCGATCCTTGCGGAAGGCTTCGGCCGTCCGGGGGACGGCTTGAGTGAGGGGCGGACCCTCGTGCCGGCTCTCGGCCGGCTTACGCCGCGCGGTACGCGGTCCACGCCTCCTGCATCCGGACCGCCTGGTCGGGCGTGAACTGGTGCATGCAGGAATCGTAGGTGTAGTCCATGAAGTTGGTGATCGGATCGGTGCCCGGCGCCGAGCACGTATCGCGCCCGACGGGGCACTGATAGGCGGGCGAGCCCTCGGCGGGCGTGTCGGCGATGAAGTCGCCGCTGCCGGTGCAGCCGCCCTGGAACGTGTGATACAGGTTCAGCCAGTGCCCGATCTCATGGGTCGCAGTGTCGCCCTCGCTGTAGTTCGTGCCCCACGGTCCACCGGGCAGCGTGTCGAAATGGATCACGACGCCGTCGAGCACGCCGTCCGTCGAGGCGTCCTGCGCGAAGTACGACCATCCGAGCAGCGAGTTGCCGAGATCGGCGGAATAGATGTTGAGCGTTTCGGGGCCGCCCACCTTGAGCGCGGCCTTCATCTTCTTCTCTTTCCCCGATGTGAGCTTGAACCACGTGGCGTTCGTCGTGCGTGTGATCGACTGCAGGCCGAACTGGAAGCCGGTGTCCGCGCCACCGGTGCCGCCGCTGTAGGAAGCGTTCAGCACCGCGATCTGGTTGGTGATCCAGGCTTTCGGGATGTTGCCCCCGGACACGGTCGTGTTCTTGCGGATCACGTGGAAGACGACGGGGATGCTGACGGGCGTGGACGACGCGAGTTGTGACTCGGCGGCCGTTGTGGCGGCGGGGTGGCGGGCAAGCCAGCCGGAGAGCTTGTCGATGCCGGTCGCTCGGATGTCGTCGCGCGTCATGTGGCCGGTGGACCGGCCGACGGCGCCCTGTCGCGTCAGGCAGCCGCCGTTTTCGGCGACGACGGTGGCGTTCGCGATCGGGGCCGCGAGCGACATCACCAGCAGGGCTGCGCACACGGACGCGGCGGTACGAACGGTGCCTCGCATCGAACTCCCTCCTCGGCCGGGTTCCGGGGGTCCCGGCTCGATCGACGGAGTGTACGGGCACCGGTGGGGCCGGGTGCATCCGTCGGAAGGCTGACGACGTGCTCGAGCGGCCCGATAGCATCCAGCCGATGGCAGGGGCGACCGTCGACGGGGACGTGCTGCGCGGGGAACCCCCCGCGTTCGAACCCGCCGACGCCGCCGACCTTGCCGACCGACTCTTCGGGCTGCGCGGAACGGCGTCGCCCGTGGGGAGCGAACGCGACCAGGGGTTCGTGATCCGGTCGCCGGACGGCGCGATCGGCGTCCTGAAGATCTCCAACGCGAGCGAGGAGCGCGCGGTGGTCGACATGGAGACGGCCGCTGCGCTCCACGTGCTCGCGGTCGATCCGTCGCTCCCGGTGGCCGCGCCGCTCCGGATCCTCGGCGCGGCTCCGAGCACCGGGCGCGATGCATTCGTGGCCACCGTCGAGGCCCCCGGGGGGCGCTCGCACCTCGTGCGCGCGTGCACGTACATGCCCGGCACCGCGTCGATCGATCCGCCCGAGATCGACGCCGAGGCCGCCTTCGAGTACGGCGTGGTCGTCGCACGGCTCGGTCGGGCGATGCGCTCGTTCTTCCATCCGTCCGCCGCCCGGGTCCTGATGTGGGACGTCCACCACGCGGCGTCGATGCGGCCGCTGTTGGACGCCATCCCGGACGCGGAGGACCGTGCGTTGCTCGGCCGCGTCCTCGACCGGTTCGAGTCCTCGGTGCTGCCGCGATGGTGGTCGCTGCGGTCCCAGGTGATCCACGGAGACGTCACCGTGGACAACGCGCTCGTCGACGAGCGGGGACGCATCACGGGGATCGTGGACTTCGGCGATATGAGCCACACCGCCCTCGTGTGCGATCTCAGCTCGTCGATCGAGTCGCTGCTCGTGCACCGCCCGGTGCAGGACGTCGTGCCGATCGCGATGCGCGTGGTCGACGGCTACCGGAGCGTCACCGCCCTCGAGCCCGAGGAGTTGGACGTGTTGCCGGATCTGGTGAGCGTGCGCGCGGTCGCCGACGCCGTTCTCTTCGGCTGGCGGGCCGCGCGCCATCCCGACAACGCGTACCTCCAGGATTGGGCGGAGGTCCTGCCGCTGCTGCGCTACCTGGAGGACGAGGGGAACGCGCGCTTGCGCGACCGGTTGCTGACGGGCGGCCGGACGTCGGACGGTGCAGCGCTGCTGGAGCGGCGCGCGCACGCCTTCGGACCGGCGCTGTCGCCGCTCACCTACGACCGACCACTGCACCTGGTCCGCGGCCAGGGCGTGTGGCTGATCGACACCAACGGTGTGCGCTTCCTCGATTGCTACAACAACGTGCCGGTCGTGGGGCACGCCCACCCGCGCGTGACCGACGCGATCGCGCGGCAGTCGCGACTGCTCAACACGAACATGCGGTACCTCACCGACGCGCCGGTCGAGCTCGCCGAACGGCTGGTGGCGACGATGCCGGAGGGCTCCGGCCTGGACACCGTGCTGTTCGTGAACTCCGGCAGCGAGGCGAACGACACCGCGTGGCGGCTGGCAACGGCGTGGACGGGCGGTGCGGGCGCGCTCGTCACCCGGTTCGCCTACCACGGCGTGACGGAGGCGATCGCGGCGATCTCCCCAGAGGAATGGCTCGCGACGGGGCGGCCGGCGCACGTCGAGACCTTCGACCCGTCCGACCGGTACCGCGATCCGGAGCTCGACATGCCGGCGTCGTTGGCGGCGGCCGCGGAGCGGCTCCGTGAACGCGGGATCGACCCGGCGGCGACGTTCGTCGACGGCGGCTTCACATCCGACGGCATCCCGGTGCCGCCGGTGGACGCCGTGCGCGCGCTGGCCGACCGGACGCACGACGCCGGCGCGCTCTACATCGCCGACGAGGTCCAGGTGGGCCACGCCCGCAGCGGCGCGCACCTGTGGTCGTTCGCCGCACAAGGCGTCGCGGCGGACGTCGTGACGCTCGGCAAGCCGATGGGCAACGGGCACCCCGTGGCCGCCGTGATCACGCGCCGCGCGCTCACGGAGCGGTTCGCCGAGACGACCGAGTGGTTCTCGACGTTCGGTGGCAACCCCGTCGCGTGCGCGGCGGCGCTCGCCGTCCTGGACGTGATCGAGGATGAGCAGCTGATCGCCCGCGCGGCGCGCGTGGGGCCGGCCCTTCGCACCGCGCTCGCCGACGTGCAGCGCGCGCACGAGGCGATCGGTGACGTCCGGGGCATCGGGATGCTGACCGGCGTCGATCTGGTGCGCGACCCGGTGACGAAGGAACCCGACCCGGAGCTGACCGATGCGGTTGCCAACGGGATGCGGGCACGCGGGGTCCTCGTGGGCACCACGGGCCGGGCGGGCAACGTGCTCAAGGTCCGTCCGCCGCTGGTGTTCGGCGACGAACACATCGTGCTCGTCGCCGAGGCGCTGGACGCGACGCTGCACGGGCTCGGCCGCTGACGCGGCCGAGCCCCCCGACCCTCAGTTCCAGATCTGGTTGATCGGCGCCGACGTCGCCGCGCGGCCGACGTAGCCGAGCCCGAACCCGTCTTCGATCGTCCGCAGCAGGTTGTAGTGGTTCGTGAACCCGTCGTACTGCGCCACGTGCACCCCGTCGCCGATCACCGCGAACGGCGTGTGCCCACCGTCGAACTTGACGGCCTTGCCGGGCCCGCCGTCCTGGCCCTCGTCGTAGACGACGAAGATCACGCTGCTCGAGTCCCACGCCGGCGAGGACATGATGTTCGGCACCTCGCGCGCGAGGAAATCGTCGAACTGCTTGATCGTGTTGCCTTTCGGCTGGCAGTTATCGTGCCCGTCCTCGCACATGTTCGGCACGATGTAGTTGAAGCGCGGCACGTTGCCCGAGGCGAGGTCGGCCTCGAACGTGCTCTTGTCGTTCGGGGCGGTGGTGCCCATCGACACGTCGTGTCGCGCGCAGAAGGCGTCGCCCGTCGTCCCGGAGAAGTCCGGACCGACGATGTTCTCGTAGTACGCCGCCGGGTTGTGCTTGACCCGATATGCGTTCCCGAACCGGTTCTCACCGGCGTTCACCAGGTAGCACGGCTCCGGCATCGATTCGTTCCATGCCTTCCAGCCGATCCTGGCGTGGCTCAGCTGGCCGAAGAGGTTCGGGACGTTCTGGTTGCACGTCGCCGGCTTCTCGTCGGCCTGGTGGCACGGCAGGAACTGGCCGCTCGTCATCGCGACGTAGTTCGACGTCGAGTAGTGCGAGATGCCCCAATAGTCGGTGAGCCACGCGCTGCTCGGCTCGATCGTGCCGAGCTGATAGGTCGCGTTCCTCATCGTCAGCTGCGACAGGCTGGTGTTTTCGCCGACGATCACGAACACGTGGCTGAACGCGGGCACGCCCCCGGCTGCCTGCGAAGGCGCGGGGACGACGATCGCGGACATGGTCGCGAACGCGATGACGAAGAGCTTGCGCATGGAGGTTCCTCTCTCTCGGTCCAGACTCCGCCCCGATAGTTGCGTGGACGGGCGGAGCTGTCGAATCCGCGGCGCGGGCCGATTCAGCGCTGACGGAGGCGGGGGCTCAAGATCTCGTCCAGGGCGAACCCGACCATCGTGAACGCCAGGGTGACGAACACGATGCAGACGCCCGGTGGGATCAGCCACCACCACCAGCCCGCGGTCATCGCGCCGCCCGTGAACGCGTTCTCGATGATCCGTCCCCACGAGATCCCCGACGACAGGCCGAGGATCGCGAGCGTCGTCTCGGCGAGGATCGCGAGCGCCACCATCAAGATCGTGTTCGCGAACAGCACCGGGAACACGTTGGGCAGGACATGGCGCGTCACCGTATGCCAGTGCGAGCCGCCCAGCGCACGCGATCGCTCGATGTAGGAGCGTTCTCGGACCGACAGCGCTTGGGCGCGGACGAGCCGTGCGGTGCTCGCCCACGACGTGATCGCGATCACGAGGATCACGTTGAAGAGACTTGCGCCGAGGATCGCGGCGAGCGCGATCGCAAGGGCGAGCCACGGGATCACGAGGAACCAATTCGTCAACGCGTTGAGGAGCGTGTCGACCTTCGAACCGGCGAAATAGCCCGCCGAGATGCCGACGACCGCGCCGATCAGCATCGTGCCGAGGGCCGCCACGATGCCGACCAGGAGCGACACACGCGCACCGGCGATCAAGAGGTCCACCACCGAGCGCCCGAAGTTGTCGGTGCCGAGCCATGCCTGCGCGCTCGGTGCCGCATGCGGGGGCAGGCTCGCGAGGGCCGGGTCGAGGTCCTCGGGGCTCACGAGCAGCGGCGACGCGATCGCCAACGCCGCGAAGAACGTCAAGATCGCGAGGCCCGTCATCCCGCGGCCGCTCGACCGGAACGTCGCCCAGTGACCCGCGAGGGTGCTCCGCCGCCGTGACCACACGCTGACGCGTGGTGTCCGCGCGACCTCGACCTGCTGCTCCACGTCAGGCCTGCTTGATCCGCGGGTCGAGATACCCGTACGCGACGTCGGCCGCGAGGTTCGCGACGATCACGGCGGCGCTCGCGACCAGGAAGACGCCTTGGATCACCGGGTAGTCCAACGTGTTGATCGCGTTATACGTGAGCAG
>JBJMLQ010000002.1:0-3335 GCA_045805225.1 Actinomycetota bacterium
CGAGGCCTCAGGCTCGTCGGGGGCGAACCGCGAGGCGAGACTCAGCTCTTCGACCGGCTCGGGCTTTGCCTCCGCCGTTTCCGACACCTCTGCAGCGTTCGAGCCGTTCTGAAGCGCAGACACGCCGCGTTGGGTGGCCACCAGATCGGCCTCGAGCGTTGTCGCGCGCTCCTCGGCAACCTGCGCTCGCTCCATATGGCTCGCGAGCTCGCCGCGGAGCCGTGCGATCTCGGCCTGATCTTGCTCGTTGTGCACCGGTGGCGCAGGAACGGACTCGAGCTCGCTGATGCGCGCGTTGGCGGCGGCCAAAGCGGCGGTCAAGGTTGCGATCTCGGCGCGCACAGCGTCCCCACCGGCGTTGGCCTCGTTGAGACTCGTCTCGAGCTCCGTTGCGCGTTGCTCGAGCTCGCTCGCCTTGGTTCCGAGCTGCGCGACCCGCACCTCGAGTTCCTCGCGGACGGACTCGACGGACGCAGCGCGCTGCTCAGCGGCAGATGAACGTTGCTCCGCTGCCGTCGCACGCTGCTGCGCGTCGGCGAGCTGCGCCATCGCCTCGGCGATCTTGGCCTCGGCGCCAGTGTCCGGCGCGGGCGCGACCGGCGGCACCGATGCCTCGTCGAGTTGACGCTGCAAGGTCTCGGCCCGTGCGACCGCGTCGGCCGTCACGGACCTCGCTTCCGCGATCTCCCGCTCGAGCTGTTGCAGCCGAACAGCGGCCTCGTCTATCGCCGGCGGCGTCGGTGCGGCCGCAACCGCAGGCGCGGTTCCACCCGTCGCGCGGGCCTCAGCCTCCTCAGCGCGGCGGTTGGCGGCCTCGAGTTGCGCGACGAGCTGCTTCGTCGCGTTGTTGGTCTCGACCTCCTGCATCTGGATGCGGGTGCGGAGCTGCTCGAGCTGATCCTCGAGCGCCTGCCTGATCGCGATCTCTCGCTCCAACGCCGAAGCGGTCTTGTCATCCTGCGGCTGCGCAGGCTCGGTCGCGTCGACAGACGCTTCCTTGCGGGAGAACAGCGACCGCTTGGGCTTGGCGGCCGCGGGCTCGCCGGCCGACGGCGCGGCAGCCTCCTCGCGCGCGGCGTCCCCGGCTGCGGCCTTTTCGTTCTTGTCTTTCTTCGACCCGAGCCGCATCCCGAACATCGTCCTGCCGGGTACCGCAGGCTCAGCGGCCGGGGCAGGCTCGTCGGGGACGGCGGCCGGAGCAACGGGCTCGGGCTGGTCGGTCACCTGCTCGGCGGGCGCGTCGAAGGCGCGGCCCACCGTCACCGGCACCGGATCGAACCCGGTGACACGGCCCTTGCTCGATGAAGGACCCGATTTCCGCTCGCCAGGCTTGCCGCTCGGCTTCGCCGGAGCTTTCGCCGGCGCGCGGCCCTTCGTCGCCTGGAGCATCAGGAGCAGTCCGGCCACCAACAGAACGATGCCGAGAGCGACGATCGGCAACCGCACGGCGTCGAGCGGCCCGGCCGCATCGTGACGGAGCTGCGTGTAGTTCGCGACCACGGCAGCGATCGCAGCCGGCTTGGCCCCCTTACCGGGGACCGCCGTGTAGATGCGGAGATCCGAACCGTCGACGACGCGACCCTGGTCGCCGGAAGCCGCCGCCTGGATCCCCTCGGTATCGGCCGGGAACGGCGCCGAGCCGGGCGAGCCGTACACGGGGGCACCTGCAGTGGAGAACAGCCGCAGATCGGTGCCGGCGGGCAGGTCGAGGCTTTTCGTGAAGTGAGCCGCCTCCGCGTCCTTCATCGGGCCCGAGAGATCGGCGTGCTTCGCGGCCGTGGCGACCTTCGTGTTCACCAAGGCGACGGACTTCGCCTGACGATCTGCGATCCCCGCATCCAATGCGCGCCGGTGCAAGAAGCCCCCAAGGAAGACCAGCACGCCGCACAGCACCGACAAGCCGATCAGCAGTTTCCAGTTGTTGCTGTGCCCGTCGCCCTGGGTCCGAACGCCCATCGAAGATCCCTCGTCGCTCTCGGGAAGGCCCCTCGGCCCTCACGTGGGGAGGCTTCGGCGCGTTCACGGGTGACCTGAAGAACGGCCGGACGGCTGCTTCCGCGCCGTCCCCCTCAAGGCCACCGACCGCGGGCGCCGATACCCGGGGCCGGAGACGCGCCAAACCGTTCGACCGCGGAGGGGCCCACGGCGGCGGCGGCGAAGCGCGAGGGAAACGAGGGGGAAGTCGATGCAACACATGCAGGCGTGGTCTCGCCGTCCATTCGCCTGGGTCCTGGCCGCCGTTCTGATGCTCGCGAGCATCGGGATCGTGATCGGACTCTTGGCACCCGCTCCATCCGTCGCGAGGGACCGGACGTTCGTCGTTCGTGCAAGCGCCGACGCGACGGTGTTCGGACGCTATCCGCATCGCAACTTCGGGAACCGGCCGCGCCTGGTCACCGGCGCGGTGCCGGGCGGCTCGCGCGTCTACGCAACCTTCCCGCTGCCCGATCTGGGTGGCCTTGTGCTCGACCGCGCGACGCTCGTCGTGCGCGTCCTCGGACCCCGCCACCCGATCGACGTCCGTCGCACCGGATCCGGCTGGCACGAGATGCGGATCACCGGCGCCAACGCACCCACGGGTTGGACGACGGTTGGCCGCGCCGCGCGCGGGACAGGGCATTCGCTGCATCTGAACCTCACCGACCTCGTCGCGCGGTCATCGACGACGGTGTCGCTGCTGTTGCGCACGGACGGGAAGCGAACGGCGTTCGCCAGCACGGAGAGTGGACACGGACCGAAGATCAAGATCCATGGCCACACGCCGGACCCGACCCCGACGCCGACCGGCACGCCCTCACCGTCCGGAGATCCTTCCGCGACACCGACGCCGACCCCGACATCGACGCCCACCGGCGGCGGCGACGTGCAACCGTCCTTGCCGATCCGCGCAGCGTTCTACTACCCGTGGTTCCCCGAGACATGGGGACCGTCGACGGACCGGTTCACGAACTATCACCCGTCGCTCGGCTGGTATGACTCGAGCAACGTCGGCGTGGTCTCCGAGCACATCGCGGCGATGCAGTACGGCGGGATCCAGGCCGGCATCGCCTCGTGGTGGGGACAGGGATCCAAGACGGACCAACGCATCCCGACGCTGCTCCGCGCGGCCGACGGCACGACCTTCCGGTGGTCCCTCTACTACGAACCCGAGGCGCAGGGCGATCCAACCGTCTCGCAACTGCACGACGACCTGACCTACATCGTCAACCACTACGGGAACGACCCATCCTTCCTGCGGATCGACGGGCGGCCTGTCGTGTTCGTCTACGCCGATGGGTCCGATGGGTGCGGCATGGCGTCGCGCTGGGCGCAGGCCAACACGATGAACGCCTACA
>JBJMLQ010000003.1:0-60199 GCA_045805225.1 Actinomycetota bacterium
AGCACTTCGGCACGCTGATCCCCTCCAACGACAACAAGTTCGCGGCACTGAACACGGCGGTGTGGTCGGGAGGCTCGTTCATCTACGTGCCGCCGGGTGTGCAGGTCGACATCCCGCTGCAGGCATACTTCCGGATCAACGCCGAGAACATGGGGCAGTTCGAGCGCACCCTGATCATCGCCGACGAGGGCAGCTACGTGCATTACGTCGAGGGATGCTCCGCGCCGATCTATTCGAGCGACTCGCTGCACTCCGCGGTGGTCGAGATCAAGGCGATGAAGGGCGCACGCGTCCGCTACACGACGATCCAGAACTGGTCGACGAACGTCTACAACCTGGTGACGAAGCGGGCGGCCGCCTATGAGGACGCCGTGATGGAGTGGGTCGACGGGAACATCGGGTCGAAGGTGACGATGAAGTACCCGTCGATCTACCTGCTGGGCGAGGGTGCGCGCGGCGAGGTGCTCTCGGTCGCGTACGCCGGCAAGGGGATGCACACCGACGCGGGCGGCAAGGCCATCCACGCGGCGCCGCACACCACGAGCGTCATCACGTCGAAGTCCGTGTCGAAGGACGGCGGACGAACCGGCTATCGCGGCCTCGTGCGGGTGGAGCCGGACGCGCATCACGCGAAGTCCAACGTGCGCTGCGACGCTTTGATCTTGGACGACGAGTCGCGTTCCGACACGTATCCCTACATCGAGGTCGAGGACGAGACGGCCTCGCTCGGCCACGAGGCAACCGTTTCGAAGGTCGGCGAAGACCAGCTCTTCTACCTGATGAGCCGTGGCCTGTCCGAGGTCGAGGCGACCGCGATGATCGTCAACGGCTTCATCGAGCCGATCACGCGTGAGCTGCCGATGGAGTACGCGGTCGAGCTGAACCGCCTGGTGGAGCTTCAGATGGAGGGCTCTGTCGGATGACGTTCGATCGTGCCGCGCTCGACGCGCTGCCGATCGCACCCGGGTCCACCGGCGCGATCCGCGAACGCGCCTTCGCGCAGTTCGAAGCGCTGCCGCTTCCGTCCCACGAGACGGAGGAATGGCGATACACCGACCTGTCGGCACTCGACCTCGACTTCGTCGCGCACACGCCGGGCCACGGTGAGGGCGCGCCGGAGCCGCGGACCAACGGGCTCGCCGCGTCGCTCTTGCAGCACAACTCGAGCGTTGTGATGACCACCTCCGGCCAAGACCTCGAGGCCAAGGGCGTGATCTTCTGCGACCTGGACCTTGCCGCTGAGAAGTACGCGGACCTCGTCGACGAGCACCTGCACGCGCTCGTGCCGACGGACCGGACATTGTTCACCGCGCTGCACGGGGCGTTCCGCACCGGCGGCACGTTCCTGTACGTGCCACCCGATGTCGCCGTCGAGATGCCGCTGCAGACGCTCACGTACCTGGACGCCGACGGCGCGGCGGTGTTCCCGCACACCGTGTTGATCGCCGACCGCGGCGCCGAGGTCACGTTCATCGATCGCTACGTCTCGCCCGACCTCGGTCGGGGCCTGTCCGATGCGATCGCGGAGATCGTGGTCGGTGACGGGGCGCACGTGCGCTACGCGTCGATCCAGGAATGGGGCACCGGCGTCACCCATCTCGGCGTCCAGCGTGCGCGTCTTGGCCGCGACGCCGAGTTCCGTTCGCTCGCTGTCGGGTTCGGTGCCTCGCTCGCGCGCGCCGAGGCCGAGACCGTCCTGGCCGAGCCCGGTGGGTTCAGCGAGATGCTCGGCGTGTTCTTCGCCGACGAGACGCAGCACTTCGACCACCGGTCGGTGCAAGACCACGCCGCGCCGAACTGCAGCAGCGATCTGCTCTACAAAGGCGCCCTCCGCGATCACAGCCGCGCCGTGTATAGCGGCTGGGTGCACGTTCGGCCCGGCGCCCAGAAGACCAACGCGATGCAGACCTCGCGCAACATGGTTCTATCGGAGTCGGCGAAGGCCGACGCGATCCCCAACCTCGAGATCGAGGCCAACGACGTGCGCTGTGGGCACGCCGCCAGCGTGGGTCCGGTCGAGGAGGAGACGCTGTTCTATCTGCAGAGCCGTGGTATCCCGCGTGAGGAGGCCGAGCGCTTGGTCGTCACCGGCTTCTTCCAGGAGGTGCTCGACCGGGTCGCCCTCGAGGAGGTTCGCACCGGCGCAGAGCTCGCGATCCAGGAAGAGCTGGGGAAGGCGAGCTGATGGGGGAGCGGCGCGTCTGCGCGGTCGACGACGTGCCGGCGGGCGAGGCTCGGCGGTTCGCCGTCGACGGCCGGGAGGTCGCCGTGGTGAACCTCGGGCAGGATGGCTTCCGAGCCGTCGACGCTGTGTGCTCGCATGAGCACTTCTTCCTCGACGAGGGAGAGGTCGACGCGGACGAGGGCACCATCGAGTGCCCGAAGCACGGGTCGCTGTTCGACCTGAACACCGGTAAGCCGATGGGGCTGCCGGCGATCAAACCGGTTGCCACGTTCCCGGTGACCGCGACCGATGACGACGTGTGGATCGAGGTGTGAGGACGAGATGACGAACGCGACCCCCGCGACCCTGGAGGTGCGCGGGCTGCATGCGACCGTGGAGGGCAAGGAGATCCTTCGCGGCATCGACCTGACCGTGCGCCAGGGCGAGATCCACGCCCTGATGGGGCCGAACGGCTCGGGCAAGTCGACGCTGTCCAACGTGATCATGGGCAGGCCGGGCTACGCCGTGAAAGAAGGCTCCGTCGTGCTGAACGGCGAGGACATCACGGGCCTGACCGCCGACGAGCGAGCCAAGCGCGGGCTGTTCCTTGCGATGCAGTACCCGACGGAGATCCCCGGCGTGTCGGTGGTGAACTTCCTGCGGACGGCGTATCAATCCATCAAAGGCACGCAGGTCAGTGCGCTGGCGTTCCGCACGCACATGAAGACGCAGATGGAGCGGCTCGGCATCGAGGACTCGATGGTGCAGCGCTACGTGAACCAAGGCTTCTCCGGGGGCGAGAAGAAGCGCAACGAGGTGCTGCAGCTGGCGGTGCTCGAGCCGGAGATCGCGCTGCTCGACGAGACCGACTCGGGCCTGGACATCGACTCGCTCAAGCTCGTGGCCGAGTCGGTGAACGACCTGGCGGGACCGGAGCTCGGCGTGCTGATCATCACGCACTACCAGCGGATGCTGAACTACATCACGCCGCAGTTCGTGCACGTGATGATGCTCGGCAAGATCGTGAAGTCGGGCGGCCCGGAGCTCGCGCATCAACTCGAGGACACCGGGTACGAAGGGATCCGCCGGGAGCTCGGGTTGGAGGAGACCGCCGCGCACGACGAGGAGACTGCGAGCGCATGACGTTCGACCTCGAGGCGATCCGGGGGGACTTCCCGATCCTGTCGCGGGAGATCAACGGGCGGCCCTTGGTGTACCTCGACTCCGCGGCCACCTCGCACAAGCCGCAGGCGGTCATCGACGCCGAGCTCGACTTCTACCGGCTGCACAACGCGAACGCGCACCGAGGCATCTACACCCTCGCCGAAGAGGCGACCGAGCTGTTCGAGGGCGCCCGCGCGACGATCGCCGGGTTCCTGGGCGCGCCGTCGCCGGAAACGATCGTGTTCACGCGCGGGACGACCGAGTCGATCAACCTCGTGGCCCACGGGTGGGGCCGGAAGTTCCTGACCGCCGGCGACGAGATCCTGCTCACCGACATGGAGCATCACTCGAACATCGTGCCGTGGCAGTTCACGGCGGCGGCGACGGGGGCGACGCTTCGCTACATCCCGCTCACCGACGACGGCCTGCTCGACCTGTCCGGTCTGGACTCGCTCCTGACCGAGCGGACGAAGATCCTCGCGGTGACGGGGATGTCGAACGCGCTCGGCACGTTCCCGCCGCTCCGCGATCTGATCGATGCGGCGCACGCCGTGGGCGCGATCGTGCTTGTCGACGGCGCGCAGTTCGTGCCGCACCACGCGGTGGACGTCGAAGATCTCGACTGCGACTTCCTCACGTTCTCGGGGCACAAGATGCTTGGGCCGACGGCGTCCGGCGGCCTCTACGGCCGGCCCGAGCTGCTGGACGCGATGGATCCGTTCCTCGGCGGCGGCGAGATGATCCTCGAGGTCCATCACGATCGCTCGACCTTCAAGGAGCCTCCGTACAAGTTCGAGGCCGGCACGATGAACCTCGCGCAGCAGGTCGGGCTGGGGGCGGCGGTGCGCTACCTGGAGGGCGTCGGGATGGACGAGATCCGGCGCCACGAGGAGGAGCTGACCGCCTACGCGATCGACGGGCTGCTCGAGGCGGGCGCTCGCATCATCGGGCCGAAGGATGTCGGCGTCCGCGGTGGCGAGATCTCGTTCTGGTACCGCGACGTGCACCCCCACGACGTCGCGACGATCCTGTCGGAGGAGGGCGTCGCCGTCCGGGCGGGTCACCATTGCGCGCAGCTGGTGATGCGCCGGTTCGAGGTGCCCGCCACCACGCGCGCGTCGCTGTACCTGTACAACACCAAGCAGGACGTGGACGCCTTGCTCGACGGGCTCGAGCGGGCGGGGGCGATCTTCGCGCTCTAAGCTGAGCGGCACACGAGGGAAGGGCACGCGGTGGCGCTGGACGACATCTACAAGGAAGTGATCCTCGATCACTACAAGAGCCCGCGGAACAAGCGCGAGCTCCCCGGCGCGACGGCGACGTGCAGCCGGAACAACCCTCTGTGCGGCGACGAGATCGAGGTCGCGGTCACCGTCGACGACGGGATCGTGACGGCGGCGACGTTCCAAGGCGCCGGGTGCTCGATCTCGCAGAGCTCCGCCTCGATGATGACCGAGGCCGTCACGGGCAGGAAGGTCGACGACGCGCTGGGCCTCGCCGGTTCCTTCCGCGGGATGATGGCCGGCGAGGTCGAGCCCGACGAGGACACGTTCGGCGATCTCGTCGCGCTGAAGGGCGTCGTCAAATACCCGATCCGCATCAAGTGCGCGGTCCTGGCCTGGGACGTCTTGCAGGACGCGTTGCAGGGCGACGGCGCCGCGTCCGGCGCGCACGCGCACTGACACCGTTCCGCCTTTGCGCGCGAGCGTCGCATAGGCTTCGGCCCGTGCGTCGCGCCATCGCCTCCGTCGTGCTCGTCCTCGCCGCCACGTCGCTTGCCGTCCTGGCCGGCGTGAGGCCGGCCGCCGCGGGCTCGTTCGAGACGATCCGAAGTTACGACGTCGACATCACGATGCAGCCGAACGGGGACCTCGCCGTCGTCGAGACGATCGTGTACGACTTCGGTCCGGAGCAGCGTCATGGCATCTTCCGCGACATCCCGACGCGGCTGCACTACGACGACACGTACGACCGCGTGACGCCGCTGCGCGTCGACAGCGTGACGGAGTCCGGCACGCCGGCGCAGTACTCGATCGAGGACGCCGGCGACGGGAAGAGCGAGATCAAGATCGGGAACCCCGATCAGCTCATCACCGGCGTGCACGAGTACCGCATCGCCTACACGGTGCAAGGGGCGATGAACAGTTTCCCCAACCGTGACGAGCTGTACTGGAACGCGATCGGCGACGAGTGGGACGTGACCATCCAGCGGGCGACCGTGCGCGTGTCGACGCCGGGACGCATCACCGGCGTCGCGTGTTTCCAGGGCCAGCAGGGGTCGAGCGATCGGTGCGGCGCGTCGGCCTACCAAGGCGGGGTCGCGCGGTTCGCGGAGGCGCAGATCTTCCCTTCCCAGGGGCTCACGGTCGTCGTCGGGGTGGAGAAGGGCGCCGTGACGGTGCAGCCGCCGATCCTGCAGGAGCGCTGGAGCGCGATGCGGGCGTTCGCCATCACGCCCGTGACGGGGTCGGCGGCCGGAGCGCTCGCGATCGCCGGCATCGCCGGGTTCGGGTTCTTTGCCTGGACGCGCGGCCGCGACCGGCGCTACCGGGGCTCGCAGGTCGATCAGGTGATGGGCAACCCCCACGGCGACTCCGAGCCGGTCCCGATCGGTGACGCCGACGCCGAGGGGCCGGTGGAGTTCGCGCCGCCCGACGGCATCCGTCCCGGTCAGATCGGGACGCTGGTCGACGAGCGCGCGAACACCCTCGACGTGAGTGCGACCATCGTGGATCTCGCGGTCCGCGGATCCCTGCAGATCCACGAGATCCCGAAGGAAGGGTTCTTCGGGAAGCCGGACTGGCGGCTGGTGCGTTCGGAGGCCGACGACGCGGCGCTCCTGCCGTACGAGCGGATGCTGCTGGAGGGATTGTTCCGCGACGGGAACGAGACGACGCTGTCGGCCCTGCGGACGTCCTTCGCGGATCGCCTCGCCAAGGTCGAGGACAGCCTGTACGCCGACGCGCACGATCAGGGCTGGTTCGTGATGCGCCCCGATCGCGTCCGGCTCAGGTGGCGGCTGCTCGGCTTCGGCCTGACGGTGCTCGGCATCGCGGCCACGGTGGCGCTCGCGGCGACCACCCATCTGGGGCTGATCGGTCTGGCGGCGCTGGTCGTGGGGCTCGTCTTCTGGTTCGGCGCGGGCCGGATGCCCGCGCGAACGGCGAAGGGGACCGCGATGCTGCGGCGGGTTCGCGGCTACCGCCGTGTGATCGACACGGCGGACCGCTACATGGCCCGCTGGGCCGAGCAGGAGCAGGAGTTCCCGAAGATGCTGCCGTACGCGATCGTGTTCGGGCTCACCGACCGGTGGGCGCACACCTTCCAAGCGCTCGCGGCCGAAGCCCCAGCCGGGACCGCGCCGATCATCATCCCGTGGTACGTCTCGGCCGGCGCGTTCTCCGCCGACGGGTTCGCGCACGCGATCGACGGGTTCACCGTGGCGACGAGCGGCACGATGACGGCGACGCCCGCGGGGTCGGGCACCAGCGGCTTCGGCGGCGGCGGGTTCTCTGGCGGCGGCTTCGGCGGCGGCGGCGGCGGGTCGTGGTGACGGCGTCCGGTCCGTCGCATGTGGGGTCCGTCCGGATCGTCTTCTCCGAGGATCCTCGTGAATTCCAGCGCCGCAACTGGTCCGGGCTGGTGCACGAGGACCCCGCAGGCACGTTCTTCCACCAGCCGTCGTTCCTGAAGCTGTATTGGGAGGAGTTCGGCGAGGACGCCGACGGGCTGCTGCTCGCCTTCGGCGAGGACGATGCAGGCGAACAGGTGGCCGCGGTCGGCTTCGAACGCAGCGGCACGGTGCTCCGGTTCCTCGGGGGCGTCGAGATCACCGACTACCTGGGGCCGGTCGCGAGAGCCGACGTGAAGGAGGCGTTCGCCGCGGCCTTGTGGGACGCGTTGCTCGCGCGCGAGGACTGGGCCACCGCGGACCTGTGGGGGATCGCCGAGGACAGTGGCTGGTACGGGCTGCTCGCCGACGCCGCCACGGAGCGAGGCCTTTCCGTCGAGGAGGCACCCGACCATGACGGGCTCGCGCCCTACCTTGAGCTCCCGCCGACGTGGGACGGCTATCTCGAGGGCCTGCCGGCCAAACTGCGACACGAGATCCGCCGCAAGGCGAAGAAGCTCGAGTCCGAGGCCGGGCCGGTGTCGATCGTCACGGCCGGCACGCAGGATCTCGCCGCGTTGCTCGACCGCTTCGTCGAGCTCCACCACCTGAGCGCGGGGCCGAAGGGCGTGTTCATGGTGCCGGGCATGGAGATCTTCTTCCGCCGGCTCGGCGAGGCGTTCCTGTCCTCAGGAGCGTTCCGGTTGAACTTCATCGAGGTGGGCGGGTCGCTCGCCGCCGGCACGATCGGGTTCCGGTGGGGCGATCGTTCCTACCTCTATAACTCGGCGTTCGACCGGTCCTGGGGCGCGCTCGCGCCCGGGATGGTGCTCGTCGGCGAGGACATCCGGCTCGCGATCGAGGACGGCGCCGCCGGCTTCGACCTGCTCAAGGGCGACTATGCGTACAAGTACCGGTTCGGCGCCGTGGCCAGACGGGTGCTTCGGATGGTCGTGCGCCGCTCGCCCTAGACGTAGGCGCGCATCGTCCGCAGCACGAGTTCGGCGATCGCGGTGTCGCCGCCGAGCACCAGGATGCCCGACTCGAGCAGGGCGTCAGGGTCGATCCGCTTGCCGGCCACGAGCGCGAGCTGCGGCGCCCGCCCCACGATCGACGCATCGGCGTGCGCGCTCGGGCCGGGCACCTCGCCGGCGCCGAGGCCCCAATGCCACTCGCCCTGGCCGGGACCGTCGACCTCGATCTTGACGGACCGGCCGGACAGGTCGTGGCCGGCCTCGGCCAGCGTCCACGGAAGCATCCGCACGCCGAGGTCGATCGTGAGGTGTACCGGCCAGTGTTGCCACCCGAACTGCCATCCGGGCGCGACACCGTTGGTCGCGCGCATGTCCTCTCCGTGGAGGAACCACTCGACGACCCGCGCCTGCACGAGGTAGGTGACCGCGATGTCGCCCGCGAGCCACGGGAACCGCGCGTCGCGCCACGCGTCGTCGCTCAATCGCGCGGCGTGCTCCAGGAGCGACTCGGCGGCCGTCCCCCACGTGTCGATAAGGGCGCGCGTCTGCATCTCGGCACGCCGGTTCACGGTCCACGCGTTCCACTCGTCGGTCACGAAGCCGCGACCGTTCAGCTGCGCCCGGAACTCGTCGAGCTCCTGCGCCGGCTCGCCGGCGACGAGCTGCGCGGCGGCGGTGTCGGCCGCTGCGAGGTGGGCCATGACGTCTCGGTTCCACCAACCTGGGGCCGCGCTCGGCTTGTCCCAGGTGTCGGGCTCCGCGAACTGGATCATGCGGCCCAGTCGCTGACGCTCGCCATGCGCGATGCCTACCAGGTCTTCTCGGCTGATCGTCACGTGCCGCGTGCGCCTTCCCGCTCGGTTCGGGGCGGATTGTACAGTCGCCGCCATGCGCGTCCTGGTGTGTCCCGACAAGTTCCGCGGCACCCTCACCGCGCGGGAAGCGGGGGACGCCGTCGCGCGAGGATGGCGCCGTGTGCGGCCGGGCGACGACGTCGAGGTGCTCCCGCTCGCCGACGGCGGCGAGGGCACGCTGGATGCGCTCGCGCCGCCCGGCGACCCGGATGCGATCCGTTGGACGCGACGCGTCACCGGCCCGCTCGGCGACCCCGTCGACGCGGACTTCGGGCTTCGCGACGGGACGGCTGTGATCGAGATGGCGCGTGCCTCCGGGCTCGGCCTCGTGCCCGCCGAGCGCCGGGCACCGTTTCGAACGACGACACGAGGCACGGGCGAGCTGATGGCAGCCGCGCTCGACGCGGGCGCGCGGCGCCTGCTCGTGTGCCTCGGCGGCTCGGCGACCAACGACGGCGGCGTCGGGATGGCCGCGGCCCTGGGCGGGCGGTTCCTCGACGCCGACGGTGCGCCGATCGGCGAGGGTGGTGGCGCTCTCGTCCGCCTGGCCCGCGTTGACATCCGCGCCGTGGTGGAGCGGCTCCGCGCGGCCGAGGTCATCGGGGTGACCGACGTCGACAACCCCTTGTGCGGACCGGCGGGCGCGAGCGCCGTGTTCGGGCCGCAGAAGGGCGCCTCCGCCGACGACGTCGTCGTGCTGGACCGAGCGCTCGGGCACCTGGCCGCCGTGGCCGCCCGCGACCTCGGCGCCGATCGGTCGCGGGAGGCCGGCGCGGGCGCCGCCGGCGGTCTGGGATTCGGCCTCATGGCGTTCACGGGGGCTCGGCTCCGTCGCGGGGTCGAGGTCGTCATGGACGCCGTGGGGTTCGCCGCCCGGCTGGCCTCGACGTCGCTCGTTATCACGGGGGAGGGGTCCTTCGATGCCGGGTCGCTCCGCGGCAAGGTGCCGGCCGGCGTCCTGGAGGCGTGCGCGGTCGCCGGTGTTCCGGTGGCGATCCTCTGTGGCGTGGCCAGCGCGGATGCCCCGGGCGCGGTCCTTCGGTCGCTCGTCGACCTCGTGGGATCGGAGGCGGCGCTCGCCGACGCCGCCGGCTCGCTGCAACGGGCCGCCGAGGCGCTGGCCGGCGATCCGGCGGCCTTGCGCGGCTCGGACGACCGGTCGCCAGGCGGATGAAGGCCGCCACCGAACCCGACCCCGCAGGTAGGGTTCGGGCGCGTGGCCGGTTACAATCTGTCGAGTAGGAATCCGGACGGAGGACCGATGCTGACTATCACCCCGATCGCTGCGACCAAGGTGAAGGAACTCCTGGCGGAGGAGGGCCGAGACGACATCGCGCTGCGGGTCGCCGTCTCACCCGGCGGCTGCTCCGGCCTCCGCTACGCGATGTACCTCGACGACCAGACCTCCGACAAGGACGCGGTCGGCGAGCAGCACGGCGTTCGCGTCGTGATCGACAAGATGTCGGTGCCGTACCTGTCCCAGGCGACGGTGGACTTCGTCGACTCGCTGGAGCAGACCGGCTTCACGATCGACAACCCCGCGGCACAGGGCGGCTGCGCGTGCGGCAACTCGTTCCACTGAGCTAGCAGCCCGTCGCGTCCGTCCCCTCGAGGCGGATCTCCGTACCCATCGGCACTTCGGCGTGCCGCGTGATCCCGAGCACCCGATAGGTCACCGGCTCCGTGTACCACGCCGCGTCGGAGCCCGCGGGGTAGCACACGTCCTGTGCGACGTGGACCTGCATCGTGAGCCCGGCGGTCTGTCCGGCGCCGACGCTGAAGGGCGCGAACGGCCCGAACCCCTTTGAACCTGCCGGTGTCGCCAGCGACGGCTTCGCCGCCACGACCGTCGACGAGATGCCCCGGGGCGCCTGCGAGCCCACGTCGAGGATCGTGATCGGCAGCGGACCCGTGTTCGTGATCGAGAACCGATACCGGAAGGTCATGTCGCGTCGCATCTGCACGGACTGCACGGTCCCGGTGGCGCCGAACGCGTCGATGGTGCGCCGCGTCACGTCCAGGCCACGCCCGGCGATCGGATAGGTCGTCTCGCCCGTTGCGAGCGGGTCGATGTTGGCCAGCCACACCGTGGTCGTCGCGAGCGCGACGAGCACCGCGACCGCCGCGATCGTCGCGAGCCGCCGGGGCCAGCGCCGAGGAGCCTCTGCGACCGCACGCGGCCGCACGGGCGTCTGGGGAGGACGCGTGAGGGTCTTCACTGTGTGCACCCTACCGACGGACGGCGGAGCGCGCTATCCGCTGCCCGGCCTACCGCTCGACGAACGCGCGCGCGCTCTTCAGTCGGGGTCGTAGGCGAGGTTCGGTCGCAGCCAACGCTCCGCCTCGAGCGCGCTCTCGCCCAGCCGGCGGGCGTAGTCCTCGACCTGGTCCTTGCCGATCTGCCCGATGTTGAAGTAGCGCGCGTCGGGGTGCTGCAGATAGAGCCCGCTCACGCTGGCGGCGGGCAGCATCGCGCAATGCTCCGTCAGGTCCATCCCGAGATCGCGCGCCTGGAGCAGGTCGAACACGCGTCGTTTGAGCGAGTGGTCCGGGCAGGCGGGATAGCCGAACGCGGGACGGATCCCCCGGTAGCGTTCGCCGACCAGATCCTCGGTCGACAGCGACTCGTCGGGCGCGTACCACGCCCGACGAACGTCGCGATGGAGCCACTCGGCCGCGGCCTCGGCGAGCCGGTCGGCGAGCGCCTTCACGATGATCGCCCGGTAGTCGTCGTGCTCGGCCTCGTAGCGCTTCACGAGGTCGTCGGCGCCCAGGCCGGCCGTCACGGCGAACGCCCCGACGTGATCGGCGAGCCCCGTCTCGACGGGCGCGACGAAGTCGGCGAGCGACCGGTTCGGCTCGTCGCCGCGGTCCGCCTGTTGGCGGAGCATCGGCAACGTGACGCCGTTCTCGAGCACGATGTCGTCGCCTTCGCTCGCCGCCGGCCACAGCCCGTACGCGCCGCGGATCTGCAGCGACCCGTCGGCCTCGATCTCGGCGAGCAGCTCCTGCGCGTCGGCGAAGAGCTCGCGCGCCTGTTCGCCGTACACGTCGTGGTCGAGGATCTGCGGGAACGAGCCCTTGAGTTCCCAGGCCGTGAAGAAGAACGTCCAATCGATCACATCGCGCAGCTCGGCGATCGACGGCTCCACGACGCGCGCGCCGGTGAACGGCGCCGGCGCGACGTCCTCCGCGCGCCAGGTGATCGGGGTGCGTCGTTCGGCCGCGATCCGCAACGGCAGGAGCGGCGTGCGTTGCCGCTCCTCGTGCTGCGCGCGGAGCTTCGCCTGCAGCTCGCGGTTCTCGGTGTCGAAGACGGCTCGGCGCCGCTCGTCGAGCAACGACGAGGCGACCCCGACGACGCGCGACGCGTCGACGACGTGCACCACCGGCTGGTCGTACGCCGGGGCGATCCGCACGGCCGTGTGCTGCCGAGAGGTCGTCGCGCCGCCGATCAGCAACGGCGTGTCCAGTTCCCGCCGCTGCATCTCCTTGGCCACCACGACCATCTCATCGAGCGAGGGCGTGATGAGGCCGGAGCACCCGATCAGGCTCGCCCCGACCTCGGCCGCCGTGTCGAGCAACGTCTCGGCCGGCACCATGACGCCGAGGTCGATCACCTCATAGTTGTTGCAGCCCAGGACGACCCCGACGATGTTCTTGCCGATGTCATGGACGTCGCCCTTGACGGTGCACAAGACGACGGTGCCTTGGTTCGCCCCGCCGGCCTTCTCCGCCTCCATGTACGGCTCCAGGTAGGCGACCGCCTTCTTCATCGCGCGAGCGCTCTTGACCACCTGCGGCAGGAACATCTTTCCGGCGCCGAACAGGTCGCCGACGATCGACATCCCGACCATCAGCGGGCCCTCGATCACGTCGAGGGGACGGTCGGTCTTGCGGCGCGCCTCTTCGGTGTCCTCGACGATCCAACGGTCGATGCCGTGGACCAGCGCATGCGAGAGCCGGTCCTCGACGGCCGCGTCCCGCCAGGACAGATCCTCCTCCTTGGTCTTCGCGCTCCCGCCCTTCACGCTTTCGGCGAACGTGACCATCCGCTCCGTGGCGTCGGGGCGGCGGTTGAAGATCACGTCCTCGACGCGCTCGAGCAGCGCGGGCTCGATGTCCTCGTAGACGTCGAGCTGGCCGGCGTTGACGATCGCCATGTCCAGCCCGGCCGCGATCGCGTGGTACAGGAACGCCGAGTGCATCGCGCGGCGCACCGTGTCGTTTCCTCGGAACGAGAAGCTGAGGTTCGACACGCCGCCGGACACCTTCACGCCAGGGCAATGGCGCTTGATCTCGCGGGTCGCGTCGATGAACGCCTTCGCGTACTCGTTGTGCTCCTCGATGCCGGTCGCGACCGCGAGGATGTTGGGGTCGACGATCACGTCGGTCGGGTCGAACCCGGCACGGTCGACCAGCAAGCGGTAGGACCGTTCGGCGATCGCCACCTTGCGCTCGACGCTGTCGGCCTGGCCGGTCTCGTCGAAGCACATCACGACGGCCGCCGCGCCGTAGCGCCGGATCGTCGCCGCCTTCGCCAGGAAGTCGTCCTCGCCCTCCTTCAGGCTGATGGAGTTCACGACGCCCTTGCCCTGGATGCACCGCAGGCCCGCTTCGAGGACCGACCACTTCGACGAGTCGATCATCACGGGCACCTTGGCGATCTCCGGTTCGGTCGCGACGAGGTTCAAGAACCGCGTCATGGCGGCCTCGCCGTCGATCAGGTCGGCGTCCATGTTGACGTCGATCAGGTTCGCGCCGTTGGCGACCTGCTGACGCGCGACGTCGACGGCCGCCGCGAAGTCGCCGGACTCGATCAGTCCGGCGAAGATCTTCGAACCGGTGATGTTCGTCCGCTCGCCGACCATCACGAAGCCCGTCTCCGGCGTGATCCGGAAGGGCTCGAGGCCGGAGAACGAGGTGACGGGCGACGTCGCGGGCAGCGAGCGAGGCGCGACGTCGCGGACGGCGTCGGCGATCATCCGGATGTGCTCGGGCGTGGTGCCGCAACACCCTCCGACGAGGTTGACCAAGCCGGCGTTGGCGAACTCGCCGAGCAGCGTGCTGGTGATCTCCGGCGTCTCGTCGAACCCACCGAACGGGTTCGGCAGGCCGGCGTTCGGATAGCTCGCGACGGGGACGGGCGCGACCCGGGCGAGCGCCTCGACGGACGGCCGCATCTCACGCGCGCCGAGCGAGCAGTTGACGCCGACGATCACGGGGTCGGCGTGCTCGATCGAGGTCCAGAACGCCTCGACGGTCTGCCCTGACAGCGTCCGCCCGCTCTTGTCGACGATCGTGACGGAGATCCACCGGGGAAGCTCCGGCGCGACGTCCAGCGCCGCGGCGATCGCGGCCTTGGCGTTCAGCGTGTCGAAGATCGTCTCGATCAACAGCAGGTCGGCGCCGCCGTCGCGCAGGGCCGCGATCTGGTCGGCGTACGCCTCGTACACCTGATCGAAGGAGACAGTGCGGAACGCGGGGTCATCAACCTTGGGCGACATGCTGAGGGTCACGTTGAGCGGGCCGACCGAGCCGGCGACGAGGCCGCCGTGGCGATCCGCGCTGGCACGCGCCAGCCGCGCGCCCTCGAGGTTCATGTCGCGGACGGCGTCCTGCAGGCCGTAGTCGGCCTGGCCGATCGACGTCGCGGTGAAGGTGTTCGTGGTCGTGATGTCGGCGCCCGCCTCGAAGTACGCGTCGTGTACGGACGCGACGATGTCGGGGCGCGTCAGGTTGAGCAGGTCGGGGTCGCCCTTGACGTCACGCCCATGGTCGGCGAACCGTTCGCCCCGGAAGTCGGCCTCCTCGAGACCCCATCCCTGCAGCAGCACGCCCCAGGCCCCGTCGAGCACCACGATGCGCTCGTCGAGGAGCTCTTGGAGCCTGCTTCGGACGTCGTCGGCCATGTCGTCGAGCCTACCGGAGGGTCCGCCTGATGCCGGGCGCCGCACGCCGGATGCGCTGCAGCGCGACGCGCTTGGCGGGCGGTCGGTTTCCCGGGGTAGGCTTCGCGCGATGAGTCAAGGAGCGGCGGACATCCTCGGTCGCGGCGGCGGACGGCTCGGGACCCCCCTGCCCGAGCAGCTGCCCCGCCGGACGGTGCGCCAGAACGCCCAGTCGCTCGCCGCCGTCCCGCTGTTCGCGGGGTTCTCGACCAAGCACCTGAAGCGCTTGGCGAGCCAAAGCGACGAGCTGTCGTTCGAGCCGCGCGAGCCGATCGTCGAGGAGGGCATGCTCGGCGAGACGTTGTTCGTCGTCCTGAACGGCCGCGGCAAGGTGACCCGGCGCGGCCGCAAGGTGGGGGAGGTGCTCCCCGGCGACTTCTTCGGCGAGCTGTCGACGCTCGACGGCGGTCCGAGGTCGGCCACGGTGATGGCTGAGACGCCGATGCGCGTGCTCCGGCTGTTCCGCCACACGCTCCGTGATCTGCTGCGGGAAGAGCCCGGTCTGACCCTCAAGCTCCTGGACGGCATCGTCCGCCGGATGCGCGAGGTGCAGCGCGACGGCGGCGAGTTGCGCGACTAGCCGAGCAGCGTCTCGATCTCGTCGAGGACGTCGGGCTCCAACCGGAGGTCGCCCGCGGCGGCGTTCGCGCGGAGGTGCGTGGCGCTGCGGCTCCCCGCGATCGCGGCGGTGACGCCCGGCTGCGCGATGTTCCACGCGAGCGCGAGCTCGCCCATCGACACGCCGACGCGCTCCGCGATGGGCCGCAGGCCGTCGACCACCCGGAACGTCTCGTCGAGCCGTTCGGGGGTCGTCCACTCGTCGTCGCCGCGCCAGTCGTCGAGCTTCTCGGCGTCGTCGCGGGTGTAGCGGCCGGTCAGGAATCCAACCCCGAGCGGCGAGTACGTGACGACGCCGATCCCCGCCTCGCCGCACCACCGGATCAGCCCTCGGTCCTCGAGCGCCAACATCGAGAACTCTTGTTGCAGCGAGTCGACGTGGTGGATCGGCAGACACCGCTCGAGCAGCTCCTGGTCGAAGTTCGAAACGCCGATCGCCTTGGTCTTGCCCGCATCGACCAGCTCCGCCATGGCGCCCCACGTCTCCTCCACGGGCACGCCGGTCTCGTCGGGCCAGTGCAGTTGGTAGACGTCCAGCGCATCGATGCCCAGGCGCCCGAGCGAGGCGTCGCACGCCGCCCGCACCTGCTCGGGCCGGAAGCCGGTTCCTTCGGGCGAGGGCGCGACCTTGGAGGCGACGACGATGTCGTCGCGACGGCCCGCCACCGCCTTGCCTACCAGGCGCTCGGACTCACCGGAGCCGTAGACCTCCGCGGTGTCGACCCACGTGATGCCCGCGTCGAAGGCCCCGTGGAACGCGCGGACGACGTCGTCGTCGGCGGGGTTCGCGCCCCAGGCGTCCCCACCGGCCTCCCACGCTCCCAAGCCGATCACCGAGATCTCCGGACCGTGCGCGCCGAGCCGTCGTGTTCGCATGTGATGGATACAAGCACAGTTACGGTCGTTCGGCGCCGGGCGGCAGTACGCTGTCTATCAAGCGGCATCGACCCCCAATCGATTTCTCCATCGAGGAGTGACCTGCACCACCGGATGAGCATCACCGTCGAGGAACGAGAGCGCGTCGTCGTCCGGTTCGCCGGCGACTCCGGCGACGGGATGCAGCTCACGGGGGACCGGTTCACGAACGCGACCGCCCTGCTGGGCAACGACCTCGCCACCCTTCCCGACTTCCCGGCCGAGATCCGTGCGCCGGCCGGCACCGTGCACGGGGTCTCCGCGTTCCAGATCCAGTTCGCATCCACCGACGTCACGACCCCGGGTGATCACGCCGACGTTCTGGTCGCGATGAACCCCGCGGCGCTGAAGGCCGACCTCTCCACCGTCGTCCGTGGCGGCACGTTGATCCTCAACGAGGACGCCTTCCAGCAGCGCAACCTGGACAAGGCGGGGTACGGATCGGATCCGCGCACCGACGGGAGCCTCGACGGGTACCAGGTCTACGCGGTGCCGATGACGTCGATCACGGTTCGGGCGGTCGAGCCGGTGGGCGTCGGCAAGAAGGAGGCGGAGCGCGCGAAGAACATGTTCGCGCTCGGGCTCGTCTCGTGGATGTACGACCGTCCGACCGCCCCGACGCTCGAGTGGCTCGAGCGGAAGTTCGGCGGCAAACCCGAGATCCTCGATGCAAACGTCGCCGCGTTCAACGCGGGCTATAACTTCGGTGAGACGACCGAGCTCTTCGCGCACCGCGTCGAGGTCAAGGCCGCGCCGGCCGAGCCGGGCACGTACCGCAACGTCGCGGGAGCGCAGGCGCTCGCCTGGGGCTTGATCGCGGCCTCGCGCGCGAGCGATCTGCCGTTGTTCTATGCGAGCTATCCGATCACGCCGGCCTCCGACCTGTTGCACGAGCTGTCGCGGCACAAGCACTTCGGCGTGATCACCGTCCAGGCCGAGGACGAGATCGCCGCGGCGAACATGGCGCTCGGCGCCGCTTTCACGGGCCGGCTCGCGGTGACCGGCACCAGCGGTCCCGGTCTTGACCTCAAGGCCGAGACGATCGGTCTCGCGGTGATCACCGAGCTCCCGATGCTGATCGTCGACGTGCAGCGCGCGGGCCCGTCAACCGGCATGCCGACCAAGACCGAGCAGGGCGACCTGCTCGCGGCGATGTACGGACGCCACGGCGAATCGCCCATCCCGATCGTCGCGGCGTCTTCGCCGTCGGAGTGTTTCGAGGTCGCGCTCGATGCGGCACGCGTCGCGATCCGCTACCGCACGCCGGTGATCGTCCTGTCCGATTCGTTCCTGCAGAACTCGTCGGAGCCGTGGCGGCTGCCCGACGTGTCGGCGATCGAACGGATCGATCCCCACTTCGCCCAACCGAACGGCGCCGGGTTCCACCCCTACGCGCGCAACGACGACGGCGCCAGGCCGTGGGCCATCCCGGGCACTCCCGGGCTCGAGCATCGCATCGGGGGCCTCGAGCGCGAGAACGTGACCGGCGCGATCAGCTATGACGCGGAGAACCACGAGCGCATGACCGACCTGCGGCGCGAGAAGGTCGCGGGGATCGCGGCGTCGTTGCCGGAGCTGGACGTCGACGACCCCACCGGCGACGCCGGTCTGCTGGTGCTCGGCTGGGGGTCAACCGCCGGCTCGATCCGTGCCGCCGTCCGTCGAGCCCGCGACGCCGGCGAGAAGGTCGCCCATGCGCACCTGCGCTGGCTGAATCCGCTGCCGACGAACACCGGCGAGGTGGTGCGGCGCTACCCGCGGGTGCTGATCCCCGAGATCAACGAGGGGCAGCTCGCGCTGCTGATCCGCAGCAGGTTCCTGGTCGATGCGCGGTCGTTCTCGCGCGTGCAGGGCCGGCCGCTGTGGGCCGACGAGCTGGACGACGCGATCGGGGAGGCGTTGCGTGGCTGACACGTTGGAGCGCAGTAAGAAGGACTTCACCTCGGACCAGGAGCCTCGCTGGTGCCCGGGGTGCGGCGACTACGCCATCTTGGCCGCGGTCCAATCGTTCATGCCCGAGCTCGGCGTCGCTCCGGAGAACACGGTGTTCGTCTCGGGGATCGGCTGCAGCGGCCGGTTCACCTATTACATGGACACGTACGGCTTCCACGGCATCCACGGCCGCGCGCCCGCGCTCGCCACGGGGATCGCCACGGCCAACCCCGACCTCACCGTCTGGGTGGTCACCGGCGACGGCGACGCGCTGTCGATCGGTGGGAACCACCTGATCCACGCCCTCCGCCGCAACGTCAACCTCAAGATCTTGATGTTCAACAACCAGATCTACGGGCTGACGAAGGGTCAGTACTCGCCGACCTCGGAGGTCGGCAAGGTCACGAAGTCGACGCCGTTCGGCTCCGTCGACCGGCCGTTCGACCCCGTCGCGCTCGCGCTGGGCGCCGCCGCGACGTTCGTCGCCCGCACGATCGACAACGACCGCAAGCATCTGACCGACGTCTTGCGCCAGGCGGCGGAGCACCCCGGCGCGGCGTTCGTCGAGATCTATCAGAACTGCAACGTGTTCAACGACGGCGCGTTCGACCTGCTGCGCGACAAGACGCAGGGCCCGCACAACCAGATCCGGCTGGTGCACGGGGAACCGATCGTCTTCGACGGGGGCACGCAGTGCGTGCGCCTTGCGGCGAACGGGCGCTTGGAGATCGCGCCCGTCGCCGGCACCGACCCCGCACAGATCATCACGCACGACGTCCACGGTCCGCCCTCGCTCGCGTTCACGCTCGCGCACCTGTCGCAGGGGCCGACCGAGCCGACCTGCATCGGGGTCTTCCGCGAGGTGCAGCGCACGACCTACGGCGAGGCGGTGCACGACCAGATCACGCAGGCGCGCGAGCGGTCCGGCGACGGCGACCTCGAGGCGCTGCTCACGGGCGGCGACACCTGGAGCGTCTGACCCTCAGGGTTTGCGGCCACGGATCAACGACGCGGCCGCGCCGATCGCCGCGCCGATGACGAGGCCGGCGCCGAATCCGGTCGCGCTCCGCCCGCCGCTCGAGCCGATGGCAGCGCCGATCGCGCCGCCGACCACCATCAGGACGGGCGCCGGCAACATGCCCCGGCCGTCGCTCACGGCCGCGCCTGGGGATCGGGCGGGCGGAACCGGGCCATCGCCGCGGCCGCGCCGCGCGCCACGCTTCGAAGCTCCTCCGCGGCCTCGCCCAGCACCTGGACGCACCGCGCCACGTCGTCGTCGCTCGTCGCCGGCGTGACGCCGATCCGGAACGAGGGCGTCTCGAGGTAGCCGAGCTGCGCGAGGACGGGGGACGGGTCCTCCGGGCGACCCGTCGCGGGCGACCCCACGCCGAGGTGGATGCCGCGGTCATCGAGCGCCATCGCCAGGGTGGCCGCGTCGAGCCCAGCCACCGAGAAGCACACGAGATGGGGCACCCGGTGGGTGGGGTGGCCGTGGATCGTCGCGCCGGCGACCCGTGCCCCGATCCGGTCGCGGAGGGTGGCCGTCAGGGACCACGCGCGTGCGGCGTCGTCGGCCATCGTGGCGCGGCCGGCGGCCAGCGCAGCCGCCATCCCCACGATGCCCGGGAGGTTCGCGGAACCTGCGCGCCGTCGGCCTTCGCGGTCGTCGCCGACGACGATCGGGCCGAGCTCGACCCCGCGCCGGACGTACAGGGCGCCGGCCCCAGGCGGCCCGCCGAAGACGTGGCCGGAGATGGTCAGCAGATCGACCTCGAGCGCGCGCACGTCGATGGGGAGCCGGCCGACGGTCTGCACGGCGTCGGTATGGAACGGCACCCCCGCTGCCCGCGCCAGGCGCGCCGCCTCGCCGATCGGTTGCATCGTCCCCAGCTCGTGGTTCCCGTGGTGGATCGTGGCGAGCGCGACGCCGGGAACGCGCACGGCCGCGGCGAACCGGTCGAGGTCGAGACGGCCGTCACGGTCGGTCGCGATCAGCTCGGGCGTGACGCCGCGGGCAGCCAGCCGCCCGATCGTCGCGGACACGACCGGGTGCTCGATCGTGCTCGTGACGACCGCGCCGGCGTCGCGGGCGGCCGTCACTCCGTCGATCGCCAGCGTGAGCGATTCCGTGCCGCCCGAAGTGAAGACGATCTCGTCGGGCTGCGCGCTGATCGCGTCGGCGACGGCGGCCCGGGCCTCGTCCAGGAGTCTGCGCGCGGCGCGGCCGGGCGCCGTGATCTGCAGCGGGTCACCGATCACGTCGAGCGCGGTGAGCATCGCCTCGCGCGCCGCCGGCACGACCGGGATGCCGCTGCCGGCGTCGAGGTACACGTCCGCCATCTCCGTTTGCCCGCGAGGACGGGCTCCGCCGCTCAGGGGGTCGCCGGCTCGCGGCCCCGCAGGAACAGGTACCAGTACGCGACGCCGGCGATGATGCCGCCCGCGATCGGGCCGACGATCCAGACCCACCAGTTCGTGTAGTCGCTCGTGGCCACGGCCGGGCCGAACCACCGGGCCGGGTTCATCGCCGCGCCGGTGAGCGCACCGCCGACGAAGATGTCGATCGTGATCACCAGTCCGATGGTGAACCCGGCGGTCCGCGCGAACGCGCCGCTCCGGTCATCGACCGCCGTTCCGAACACCGCCCACACGAGGAAGAACGTCAACATCGCCTCGAGCACGACCGCCTTGCCGACCGCGAAGCCGTCGGCGACGGCCGGGATCCCGCCCTTCACCGCGTCGAAGGCGGGGGTCGGTCCGATGTACTTGAGGAAGAACGCCGCCGCGACGCCGCCGAGCAGTTCGGCGACGATGTAGACGGCCGACCGGCCGGTCGGCATCTTGCCCGTGACCCACAGCGCGATCTGGATCGCCGGGTTGAACACCCCGCCGGAGATGTGGGCCATGATCGAGACCATGATCGCGATCGCGAGGCCGTGCGCGAGCGCGATCGCGACGAGGTCCCCATTCTGCGTCATGATGATCGCGCCGGCGCCGAAGAAGATGAGCGCGAAGGTGCCGATGAACTCGGCGACCGCGGCCTTGCCGATGCTGTCCACGTATCCCCCCTTGGATGGAAGCGGTGCGGCGCTCACCGTAGCCGAGCGGACCTTGCGGGGCAACGACGCGCAGGGTGCGTGGTAGCCTCGCGCGCGTGGAAGCCCTGCTCATGTCGCCCGATCCACGGACGCGGGAGCTGATGGCCCTCACGATCCGCAGCATCGAGCGCCGACTGGGAGAGGACCTCCGATTCCGCGCCGCGGCGAACGGGGAGCTCGCGCTCCGCGCGGCGCTTCGCGACCGGCCCGACATCGTCGTCGCCGACGAGATCGCATCACGGATGGGCGCGTTCGCGCTCGCGCGATCGCTCCGCGACGCGCAGGACCCCTACACGGGCGCGATCGTCGTGCTGCTCGAACGCATGCACGACGCATGGCTCGCATCCTGGTCCGGCGCCGACGCGTGGTACGTCAAGCCCGCCGACCCGTTCGCGGTCGCGGACCGCCTGTGGGAGCTTCTCGCGGCCCGCGGGCTCGTGCCGGAGGAGGAACGCGTATGAAGATCAAGGGAACGTGCAAGCGGTGCGGACGTGAGTTCTTGTTCGAGCAGGCCGCCGGTTCTGGCGGGCGCTGCCCGTGGGACGGTGAGCCGTTCAACGCCGATTACGCGGTCGTGCTCATCCAGGCGATGCAGATCGCGGAGGAAGCCGGGACGCGCCTGGAGCAAGCGCTCGAGGACATCGCGGCGATGCGGCCCGCGTTCTCGGTCGACGCGTCGTCCGTGCACGCGAAGACGCAGGCGGCGATCGCCGCGCTCGGGAAGAACCTGATCACGCAGGGGTGACGCGGTGGGCTTCAACGCGATGCAGCCGGGGAAGATCAAGCGCGGCGATCTGATCTTCTTGATCGCGGCGATCGTCGTGATCGGCGCGTTGCTCGCGTGGGCCTTCTTCGGTCTGTGACGTCGATCGACGCGCTCGCCGCCACCGAGTTCTGCTACCTCACGACCCGCGGGCGACGGACGGGAGATCCGCACAGGATCGAGATCTGGTTCGTCGGCCACGAAGGCGGCGTCTACCTCATGTCGGACAGCGACCGAGCCGATTGGTACCGGAACCTCGTCGCCGATCCGTCGGTCACGCTGGAGATCGCCGGGCAGACACGGACGACGACGGCCGCGCCCGTCGACGCCGGCGAGGCGGCGAACGCATCGGTCCGGCCCGCGATGGCCGCGAAGTATCAGGCCGGGTACGCCGACAAGCTCGAACGCTGGAGCACGACGGCGTGGCTCGTTCGGGTCGAGTGGCCGGACGCTGATTAAGGGCGCTCGAGCACCACGGCGAGCCCCTGGCCGCCGCTGATGCACAGCGTCGCGAGGCCGAGCGAGGCGCCCGCGTGGCGCATCTCGTACGCGAGCGACAGGATGATCCGCGCGCCGCTCATCCCGATCGGGTGGCCGAGGCTGATGCCGCCGCCGCGGACGTTCACCTTGTCGCGATCGAACTTGAGGTCACGCTCGCACGCGATCACCTGCGCGGCGAACGCCTCGTTGATCTCGATCAGGTCGATGTCGGCCATCGTGAGGCCGGTTCGTTCGAACACCTTCTGCGTCGCGGGGACCGGTCCGATCCCCATGATCTCGGGGGGCACGCCGGCCCAGCTCCAGCCGATGATCCGCGCGAGCGGGGTGCGGCCCTCCGCCTTCGCGCGGTCCTCGTCCATCAGCACCATCGCGGCGCCGCCATCGGTGAGCCCGCTGGCGTTGCCCGCGGTCACGCTGCCGCCCTCGCGGAAGACGGCGGGCAGCTTCGCGAGGGTCTCCATCGTGGTGTCGGGCCGCGGATGCTCGTCGGCGGTCACGGATCGCGTCTTCGCGCCGGCGCCCACCTGCACCGGCACGATCTCGTCGGCACGGCGGTCGGCGGCCGCGGCGGTCTTGTGCTGGGACTCGAGCGCGAAGGCGTCCTGGTCCGCACGCGAGATGCCGTAGCGCTCCACGAGGTTCTCGGCCGTCTCTCCCATGATCAGATCGCACAGGGGGTCCAACAGTCCGTCTCGATACATCGCGTCGACGACCTCGGTGTTGCCGATCCGGTGGCCGAGACGCATGTCGGGCAGCAGGAACGGCACGCGGGTCATGTTCTCCATCCCGCCGGCGAGGACGACGTCGCTGTCGCCGAGCGCGATCTGCTGCGCACCGAGCTGCACCGCCTTCATGCCGGAGCCGCACGCGATGTTGACGTTGTAGCCCGACACCTCCTCCGGCACGCCGGCGCGGATCGAGACCTGCCGCCCGGTGTTGGGACCGTTCCCCGCCTGTCGCGCGTGGCCCATGATCGTCTGATCGATCTGATCCGGGGTGACCGCGGCGCGACGCATCGCCTCGACGGCCGCGATGGTGCCCAGCTCGACCGCCGTCGTCTCTGCGAAGGACCCGAGGAACCGGCCGATCGGCGTGCGAGCGCCTTCGAGGATCACCGCGGTGCGCATGCCAGCCATGTTACCGGCGGTTCCGTCGTCGCCCGGGCCGCGGGGACGCCGGCGCCGCAGACCGTCCGCCGCCGCGAACATCATCGGCCGCGCGGATCCGCGCGAGGACGTCGGCGAGCTCGCGGCCGCCGGCGACGGGCTCGGACGGTGCGTGATCGCACGCGAGCACCTCGCCGGGGTGCCGGCGGAGCCACGCGCGCACGACCGCCAGCTCGTCGGCCCGGTCACGAGGCGCCGGTGATCCGATCGGCGTGGCCGGCGCGATCCCGGCCGGGTCATCGCAACGCAGCGCCCCGCCGACGAGTTCGTGCCGCTCGCCCGACGCGGCGGCGATGGACAATCGTCCGCCGGCGAGCCACCGGTCGTGCCGGGCGCGTTGCAGCGCCTCGGCGAGCGCGCGGAGCCGGTCGCGCGCGAGCGCCGCCTCCTCGTACCGTTCCTGCTCGGCGAGCGTCGCCATCCGTCCGTCGAGCAGCCGGACCAGATCGTCGGGGGCCTCGAGGCTCGCGAGCATCTCCCCGACGAGGCCGTGATAACGGTCGGGTTCGACGCGGCCGTCGCACGGCGCGAGACAGCGGCCCATGTCCGCCAGGGCGCACGGCGCGAACCGCGTGCGCCTCCCCATCGACCGTGTGCACCGCCGGATCGCGAAGGCCTCCTCGAGCGCTTCCTTCGCGAGCGTCGCGCGGGCCGAGGACGCGAACGGCCCGAGGTACGCGGCGCCGTCGTTGGGGTCCGCGCTGCGCGCGACCTTCCATCGCGGCCACGCCTCGCGGGGGTCGAGCTTGAGGAACACGTAGCGGCGCCACCGCTTGCCGTGCGCGTTGAAGCGGGGGAGATGCCGGGAGATCAACCGGCTCTCCAGCACGAGCGCCTCGAGCTCGCCGCGTGTCGCGATCGCGTCGATCCGTGCGACCGATGCGACGAGATCTTGCACCTTCTTGCGCTCGTCGCCGTAGAAGTAGGACCTCACGCGCGCGCGCAGGTCCTTCGCTTTGCCGACGTAGAGGATCTGGTCGTTCCGGTCGCGGAACACGTAGACGCCGGGGGAGCGCGGAAGGTCGTCCGCGAGCGCGATCTTCGCGAAGTTCGGCCGGCCGCGCGCGCTGCACGCGTGGTAGAGCTCGCCGAGCGTGCGGATGCCGAGGTGATGGCCGACGTCGAGCAGCCCCTGGAGGACCTCGCCGGTCGCCTCGGCGTCCTGCAGGGCGCGGTGCGTGGGCTGCACGCGCGTGCGGAAGTAGCCCGCGAGCGTGCGCAACCGCACGTTGGGCACCTCCGGCCACACGAGCCGGCGCGCGAGCTTCGCGGTGCACACCGCCGGGCGGGGTAGCGCCGGGTACTCGAGCCGCAGGAGGTTCGCATCGAGGAAGCCCACGTCGAACGACGCGTTGTGCGCGACGATCACCGCTCCGCGCGCGAACTCCAGGAACGACGGCAGGACCGTCGCGAGCGAGGGCGCGCCGGCGACGGAGCGATCGCTGATCCCGGTGAGGTGCGTGATGGCGGGCGGGATCGGCCGTTCCGGGTCCACGAGCGTCTGGAACGACCCGATGCGCTCGGCCCCTTCGAACCGCACCGCGCCGATCTCGGTGATGGCGTCGTTGACCGGAGAGCCGCCGGTGGTCTCGAGGTCGACGACCACGAACGAGACGTGCTCGAGCGGGATCGACTCGCCGAGCACGGTCTGCACGGGCTCGCCCAGGACGAGCGGCGGTGTGGGGGAGGCGGACAGGCCAGGACCATATCGAACATGTGTTCGATGGTCGAGCACCGCTGAGGCAACGTCGGCGGCGCGGGAGGGGATCATGCGGTCCCCATGGTGAGACCGGGGACCGACACGCGAAGGGGGCGCCTCTCGGGCGCCCCCTTCCGCTCCAGACGAGCCCGCCTGGGGTCTTAGAGCTTGAACTTCACCGCCTTGCTCGTGGCCGCGGTGTTGCCGTCGCCGCCGAACGAGGCGGTGAAGCGGTACCGCCCGTGGCGGGGCCGGGGGAAGCTCGCGCCGTACTTGGCGTCGAGCAAACCGTCGTGGTCACGGTCGGCGAGCTTCTTGACCGACACCGTCTTGGTGGCGACGGTCTTCCAGCCGCCGTGGCGATAGTGCGCGAGCGTGATCGTGACCGGGTTGGCGGTCGACGCCGGCTCGAGCAGCCCACGTGCGCCGATCTTCTTGTGCGTCTTGCCCAGCGTGAGGGTGAGCGACGCAGGCTGCTTGTCGTCGTTGCGGATCGTGCCGGTCGCGTGGTCGGTCGTGAGGTTCGCGGTTCCCACGAGGTTCGACAGCGTCACCGTGAGGTCCTCGTTGGCCTCATAGGTCGTGTCGCCGTTGACCGTCACCTCGACCTGTCCGACGGTGTCACCGGCCGGGATCGTCAGCGTGCCCGAGGCCGCGCTGTAGTCCGAACCCGCGGTCGCGGTTACGTCCGAGGTCACGTAGTCGACGGAGATGTCCTCGAAGCTCGGGTTCGTCAGGGACACGTTGAGATCGAGCGGGGTCGTGCCCGCGTTGCCTTCGGGCACCTGCGCCGGCGCGATGTCGACGTCGGGCGCGGGGTCGTCGTCGGTGATCGTCGCGGTTCCCGACGCGGTCCCGAGCGTCCCGTTGACTTCGTTCGACAGGTCCAGCGCGAACGTCTCGTCGCCCTCGTACGTGCTGTCGTCCAGGACCGGGACGTCGACGGTGGTGGTCGTGTTGCCCGCGACGATCGTCGCGGTGCCGCTCACGCCGGTGTAGTCGGCGCCGTCCGTCGCGATGGTGTCAGAGGTGGTGTAGTCGACGTTCACGTCGACGGCCGCCGCCGTGTCCAGCGAGATGGTGAACGTCGCGGTGCCGTCACCCTCACCGACGACCGGGCTGTCGACGTCGACCGTCGGCTTGGGATCGTCCTCGGCGATCGTGCCCTGGCCCTGCGCATCGGACACGACGCCGTGGACGGCGCCGGACAGGTCAAGGTTCAGGGTCTCGTCGCCCTCATAGACGCTGTCATCGAGCAGCGGGACGTCGACGGTGGTCGTCGTGTTGCCCGCGAGGATCGTCGCGGTGCCGCTCACGCCGGTGTAGTCGGCGCCGTCCGTCGCGGTGTTGTCCGAGGTCGCGTAGTCGACGTTGACGTCGACGCCCGCCGGGTTGTCCAACGAGATCGTGAAGGTCAACGGGCCGCCGTTCTCCGGCGCGGAAGGGTCGTCAACCGTGATGTTGGGCTGTGCGTCGTTCTCCGTGATGGTGCCGTCGCCCTGTGGGTCGTCGACGACGACGCCGGAGACCGCGACAAGGTTCATCGTGAGGTCCTCGTCACCCTCGTAGATGCTGTCGTCCAGAACCGGCACGTCGATGGTGCCCTGCGTCTGGCCGGCCAGGATCGTGAGCGTCCCGGTCACGCCGGTGTAGTCGCTGCCATCGGTCGCCGTGCCCGCGGCCGTGCTGTAGGTCATGACGGCGTCGGTGGGGGACGCCTGGTCGAGCGAGACGGTGAACGTTAGCGTGCCGCCGTTCTCGGCGACCGACGGGTCGTCGATGGTCGCGTGGGGCTGGTCGTCGTTCGTGATGGTGCCGATGCCCTGTCCGTCGGTGATGCCCTTGCCGACCGGGTTGGAGAGATTGACCTCGAACGTTTCGTTCGCCTCGGCGGTGGTGTCGCCGATGATCGGGACGTTGACGGTCGTGCACTTGCAACCGCCGTTCGGCAAGACCGCGGTGCCGCTCGTCGCCGTGTAATCGCTGCCGGCGGTCGCCGTCTCGTCCGCGGTGGCGTAGTCAACCGAGACGCCGGACGCGCCCGAGCCGCCGTAGTTGATGGTGAAAGCGGCGAACGAGGTGCCGGTGTTGCCCTCCACGATCGTCACGTCGGTGATCTTGAGCTCAGGCGGGGCGGCGTGGGCGGCGCCCTGCGAACCCAGTGTCAGCGCCGCGATCGTCGTCGTCGCGACGGCGATGCGGAGCAAGATGGAACGTGCGCGCATACGAGCTCTCCTGTCGTGAGGCCCCACATGAAGGGGACGGTTACCAGCCCTACATCGGCCGACGAAGGCGAGGACCGTAGGTGTTCTTCAAGGGGGAATCCGCTACTCGAAACCGGGTATCGGCGCAGGTCAGGACAGGTCGGGGTACAGCGCGCGCTCGGCGAGCATCGCGAGGAGGTGCTCGATCGCGAGGTGGGCCTCCTGGATGTGGCCCGTCGTCGCGGACGGAACCCGGATGGCGACGTCGGCACGCGGTGCGAGCGCGCCGCCGGAGGCGCCGGTCAGGGCGACGACACGGATCTCCCTCGCGCGGGCGGCCTCTGCGGCGGCGACCACGTTCGGAGAGTTGCCGCTCGTCGAGATCGCGATGAGGACGTCGCCCGGCGTGCCGAGCGCCTCGACCTGCCGGGCGAACATCCGGTCGGCGCCGTAGTCGTTCGCGATCGCGGTGAGCGCCGACGTGTCCGTGGTCAGGGCGATCGCGCGCATCGCGGGCCGGGCGTGGTCCAGCGTCAATGCGCTGACGAATTCCGTCGCGAGGTGCTGCGCGTCCGCGGCGCTCCCGCCGTTGCCGCAGATCAGCAGGGCTCGTCCGGCGCGCAAGGCGTCGATCAGCAGCTGCGCGGCGGCGAGGGCGTCGTCGAGGTACGTGGTGCGCACCTGCTCGATCGCGGCGGCGGCCTCCGCGAGGTACGCGTCCGCGCGCGAGCGAGCGTCCTGGGCCTCCACGGTCATGGCTCCCTCCCGACGAGTGCGGCGATGATAGTCACCGCGTCGGCCAGATCGTCGGTGACGTGGTCGGCGAGTGCGCCGGCCTTCGGCTCGGCCTCGGCGCCGTGGCCGGTGCGCACGAGGATCGTCGTGGCGCCGATCGCCCGGCCCATCCCGAGGTCCGCGAGGTGATCGCCGATCACGACGCTCGCGTCCGGCGCGAACCCGAAGCGGCCGGCAGCCCGGAGCGCCATCCCCGGCTTCGGCTTTCGACAGTCGCATCCGTCCTCCGGGCGGTGCGGGCAGACCTCGATCGCATCGACGCGGGCGCCGTTCTCGGCGAGCAACTCCCGCAACCGATCGTTGATCCGGCCGAGCTCCGCGAGGGCGAGGTTGCCGCGCCCGACCTCGGCCTGGTTCGTCACGACCACGATGCCGAATCCCAGGTCGCGCAACCGCACGAGCGCATCGGCCGACCCGGGGATCAAGGCGACCTCGTCGGGTGTCGCCAGGTAGTGGCGCTCCTCGTTGATCGTCCCGTCGCGGTCGACCAGCGCGAACCGCTGCGTCACGGCGCCGGGGCCCAGGTCGCCCCGCCCCGCGTCGCGCGCACTCCGGCCGGCGTGAATGCGAACGGCGCGAACTCGCCGCCCATCGCCTCCAGCGCCGCCCGCACCGCGCGCTGAACCTCTCGCGCCGCGGCCACAAGCAGGTAGCCGCCGCCGCCGGCGCCGCACACCTTGCCGCCGTACGCGCCGGCGTTGCGCGCTGCGGCGAGCATCGATTCGATCGGCGTGCCTTCGGCGATGTACGGGTTCATCTGCTGCTTCGCGACGAACGCGTCGTGCAGCAGCGCCCCGACCCCCGGAAGATCCGCGCGTTGGACGGCGTCGCGCATCGCGTAGGCCATCTCCTGCAGGCGCTTCATCCCGAGGAGGGTCTCCTCGCGTCCCTCGGCGTGCAGGGCGATCTGCCGGTCGATCAACCCGACGTTGCGGCGGACGTGTCCCGTGTAACACAGGAGGAGCCCCGCCGCGAGCGCCGAGAGCCCGTCGGGGTCGCCCACCGGCTCGACGCGCACCCCGGAGCGCGAGAACACCAACAGGTTGCACCCGCCGAACGCGGCCGCGTACTGGTCTTGCCATCCGCCCGCGATCCGGAGATCTTCTCGTTCGATCCGGTACGCGGTATCGGCGAGCGCGGTCGCCGTGAGGGAGCGGCGGCCGAGCATCGCCAGCGCGGCGACGACGGCCGTCACGAGCGCAGACGAACCCCCGAGCCCGCTGCCGGGTGGCGCTTCGCTGCGGATCTCGACGTCGACACCGGCGCGCACGCCGGCGCGGTCGATCGCCGCCTTCACGAGGTCCAGCGCGCCGTCGTACACCGGACCGTCGTCCAGGTGGTAGGCGACGAGCCGGTCCAGATCGAGCGAGCGCACGGCGACCACTCGGTCCGGGCGCTCGGTCACGCGGACGCGGACGACGTGGTCGATGGTTGCGGAGAGCACCGCGCCCCCGTGCTCCTCGTACCAGTGCGGGAAATCCGTCCCGCCGCCGACGAAGCTGATCCGCAGCGGCGCGACGGCCTCGATCGGTTCATCGGAGCGAGCGGGTGCCATCGGCGCCCCAGTCTAGGGGCGAGGTCTCAGGCGACGTGGCGCTGGAGGCGGCGGCGCTGCTGCTCGGTGGTCCCGCCCCACACGCCGTAGCGCTCGCCGTTCTTCAGGGCCCACGACAGGCATTCCTCGCGGATGGGGCACACGGCGCAGAAGGCGAGCGCGGGCCCGGCCTCCTCCTCGGAGATCGGGAAGAAGACGTCGGGCTCGACCCCGAAACACGCGGCGCGCTCCTGCCAGAAATCCGGTGGCGTCGGGTGGGTCGGGAGCGATGCGACATCGACTTCCGGGAACCGCTCGATCCTCACTGACGCCCCCCTCGTGCACATGCGGTTCACCGCGGAACCGTTTCATAGCAGAAGTGCTGGCGCGAACGGAAGGGGTTGCGCGCTCCATGGACCCCGTTGACGGGGTTCTTACGCCGAAATGACACCGATGGACTAGCCCGCGCTCGATGCGTCCTCGAACGGATGCCCGTCGTTGTCGGTCAGACGGGCGCCGACCGCGCGCCAGTCGATCCGCGCGAGCCCGACGCATGCGTCTGCGAGTGGGGCCGCGCTCGTCACCGCGCCGACCGCCTCGCCGTCGACGAACACCGGCGCGCCCGGGACGAACGGCGCGACACACCGCACATGCCGTAGGACGCGCGGCGGGTGACCGAGGTTCGCGATGCGCGCGACCGACTCCTGTCCGAGGAAACAGCCCTTCGTCGTGTCGATCGTCGCGTCGAGCGCCGCCTCGGCAGGCAGCGAACGCTGGTCGAAGTCCGGGCCCATGCGCGGGATGCCGTGGACGATCCGCCACGCTTCGGCCGATGCCGCGCCCGCTTCGACCAGGGCCGCCTTCATGAGCGCATCCTGCACACGCCATGCGGGCTTGCCCTGCGCCGACAGGAGATCCAACCCCGGGCCGAGGCTCGAGGGCTCGAACCCCGGCAGGCCGATGGTTGCAGCGGCGGCGTCGGGGACCGCGAACAACGCGAGCTCGCCGGTCGCGTCCTCGAGCGACACCGCCGAGGACAACACGTACGGCCCGAGCAGCAGCCCGATGTGGTCGGGCTGAGCCGGCTCTTGCGTGAGCACGACGTCGTCGTCGCGCCGCAACACCTGCACGTCGGCGCGGATGCGCCCCGTCGGCGTCAACAGCAGCGACCGGCAGGACCGACCGGGCGCGAGGCCGCCGATGTCGGCGGTCAGGAGATCGTGCAGCCATCCGACCGCGTCCTCGCCGTGGACGCGAACCTTTCGATAGTGCGACAGGTCGACGAACGCGCGCCCGGTCAGCAGCGCCGCGAGGTCGCGTGCGAAGGTGTCGTGGTCGGTCATCCCCATCGTCGGCCATTATCGGCGGCGTGCAGGTTCCCGCGACGCTTCTCGTGACGAACGATTTCCCTCCGCGGATCGGTGGCATCCAACGGACGCTCGAGGCGCTGTGGCGCGAGTTGCCGCCCGAGCGCGTGGGCGTGTTATGCCCGGACTGGGACGACGCGCAGGCGTACGACGCGGCCGCGCCGTTCCGCATGTTTCGCCAGCCGGAGCGGTTCCTGTGGCCGACGCGCGCGATCGCCGATCGGATCGAGGCGGCGGCGCGCGAGATGGGCGCGGAGGTGCTGCTGTTCGGTGCGACGTATCCGCTGGCGCTCGTCGGGCCGCGGCTCGCGTCGCGGGGGCTGCCGTATCTCACGGCGGCGCACGGGTTCGAGTACTGGCTCTCGCTCGCGCCCGGCACGCACACGTTGATGCGACGGGCGACCGGGTCAGCGACGCGGGTCCCCGTGATGTGCTCCGCGTTCATCGCACGAACGGTGCGGACGGCCGTGCCGGCGCAGGTGCCCGTCACGGTGCTGTACCCGGGCGCCGACGTCGAGCGGTTCCGTCCGGATCTCGAGACCGGCGACATCCGGTCGGCGCTCGGTCTCGACGGCGCGCCGCTCGTCGTGTGCGTCAGCCGGCTGGTCAAGCGCAAGGGGCAGGACACGTTGATCGACGCCCTGCCCGCGATCCGCGCGCGGGTGCCGAACGCGCACCTGCTGATCGTCGGCGGCGGTCCCGACGAGCAACGCCTGCGCGAGCGCGCCGCTCCGCTCGGCGACGCCGTCGTGTTCGCCGGCCAGGTGCCGGAAGACGACCTGCCGCGGTACTACGCGGCCGGCGACGTCTTCGCGATGCCGTGTCGCACGCGACTCGGCGGCCTCGAGGTCGAGGGCTGGGGAAACGTCTTCATCGAGGCCGCTGCATGCGGCAGGCCGGTGGTGGTCGGGGACTCGGGCGGCGCACGCGAATCCGTGGTCGACGGCGAGACCGGGATCTTGGTCAACGGGAAGCGGACCGACGAGGTCGCCGAGGCGGTCGCGAGTCTGCTGGCCGACCCGGCGCGTGCCGCGGCGATGGGCGCGGCCGGGCGCGAGCGGGTGCTCCGCGACCACACCTGGCCCGAGATCGCCGGCCGCCTGGCGGCGTGGCTGCGCGAGGCCGCTGAGACCGGCTGACCTTCGCCGACGCGGGCCGAGGCGGGGGGTACCCTCCCGGCATGAGCCCCGAGCGACGCTGCCCGAACTGCGGCGCCCTGGTGAGCGACGACGCGGAATGGTGTGGCCAGTGCTTCACCAGCCTGCGGGAACCTCCGCCGCAGCCTCCCGAGACCGTGCCGGCCGTGGTCGAGACGGCGCCGGTGGCGAACGGGGCGGCCGCGGCCGCGACGGCGCGGCCCGAGCGCGAGGAGCCGATCGGCGCCTTCTGGCCGTGTCCGGTCTGCGGGACGCGGAACCCGATCGTCCTGGAAGCCTGCGAGGTGTGCGGGACGCCGTTCGCGGCCGTGATGCGCGGCGAGACGCGCCGCGAGGTCGACCCCGACAAGGCGTTCCGGCGCTCGCTGCTGTATCCGGGCCTCGGGCACGCGATGCTCGGATACTCCTTGGACGGGTTCGCGCGCGGCGCGGTCTTCACGCTTGCGGTGCTCGTCGTGATCTTCATGCCGGTGTCCGTGCCGACGACGGCCTTGACGATCTTGTCGATCGTGCTGTCGCTCGCGGCGGCCGGCGGCGTCTACGCGTTGTCCGCCGTTGAGACGAAACGGCTGATCCAGCGGCGTGGTCTCCTCGTGGAGTCACGCTTCCTGTTGTGGGGCGCCGTCGGCTTGATGATGGTGACGGTCGGCGCGATCGCGCTGTCCGTTGCGTCGGAGACCCGACGGTAGTATCCGCGCATGGAGCACGCGGAGGGGACCATCGTGATCGACGCGCCCCTCGACGACGTGGTCGACGTGATCGAGGACTACGCCTCCTACCCCGAATGGGCGGAGGTTCGTCGCGTCGAGATCCGCGAGCGCGGCGAGGGCGGCCGGCCGACGGAGGTCGCGTTCGAGGTCGACGTGCCGGTGCTCGGCAAGGCGTCGTACACCCTGCGGTACCGGTACGCGCCGGGCGGCACCGCGATCTCATGGGACTCGATCGAGGCACACGGCGCGGTGCGCGAGATCCGCGGCGAGTACCTCCTCGACGAGCTCGAGCCGGACACGACGACGGTGACCTACCGGCTTGCGGTCGAGCTCGGACCGCTCGTCCCCGGGTTCCTGCGCACCGAGGGCGCCAAGCGGGTGATCGAGAACGCCCTCGAGCGCCTCAAGCGCCGGGTCGAGATGGGCTAGCCCCGCCGCCGGGCTAAGCTCTGCCACATGCGGGTCATCCTGTTCACCGGCAAGGGGGGCGTCGGCAAGACCACCGTCGCCGCCGCCACCGCCGTGCGGTCCGCCCGGGCGGGCCAGCGAACCCTGATCATGAGCACCGACCCGGCGCACTCGCTCGCCGATGCGTTCGAAGTCGTGATCGGCGACACGCCGAGCGAGATCACGCCCAACCTGTGGGCGCAGCAGATCGACGCGCAGGAGCGCCTCGAGGACAACTGGCGCGAGATCCAGGACTACATGGTGCAGGTGATGAATTGGGCGGGCACCGAGACCATCCAGGCAGAGGAGCTCACGGTCATCCCCGGCATCGACGAGATCTTCGCGTTGATCGACGTGAAGACCCACGTGGAGTCCGAGCGGTACGACGTGGTCCTCGTCGACTGCGCACCGACGGCCGAGACGCTTCGGCTGCTGAGCCTCCCCGACATCATGAACTGGTACATCGAGCGGATCTTCCCGGTCCAGCGCCGCGTGGTGAAGGTGGTGCGTCCGCTGGTCTCGCGCACGACGAACCTGCCGATCGCCGGCGACAAGGTCTTCGAGGCCGTCGAGCGGCTCCATCGCAACCTCGACGCCGTCCGGCACATCCTTGCCGACGAGGAGATGTCGTCCGTGCGCCTGGTCGTGAACCCCGAGAAGATGGTCATCGCGGAGGCGCGGCGCACCTACACGTATCTGGGGCTGTTCGGCTACCGCGTCGACGCCGTCGTGGTGAACCGCATCCTGCCGACCGACGTGACCGACCCGTACTTCGGCAAGTGGAAGGACATCCAGGCCGAGCATCTCGCCACCGTGCACGAGTCGTTCGAGCCGGTCCCGATCCTCGAGGCGCGCCTGTTCGACCGGGAGATGGTCGGCGTCGGGCTGCTCGAAGAGATGGCGTCGGAGGTCTACGGCGAGCGCCACGCCACGTCGGTGCTGTATCGGGACGATCCGATCCAAGTGGAGAAGCGGGGGGCCGGCTACATCTTGCGGATGCGGCTGCCGTTCATCGCCGGCGGCGACCTCAACGTGCACCGCCGCGGCGAGGAGCTCGTCGTGCGCGTCGGCCCCTATAAACGGAACCTGCTGCTGCCCCAGACCCTCAAGCGACTCTCCGTCCGCGGCGCCTCGCTCGTCGACGAGCACCTGGAGATCGCGTTCGAGCATCCGCCCGACGGCGAACCGATAGAAGGAGCCGACCGATGAGCGCACAGGCCCAACCGCAGCCGACCGATGCGGAGCACAAGCCCGAGCGGTGCCCCGTTGCCTGGTGCCCGGTGTGCATGACGCTGTCGGTCCTGCGACCCGTCCGGCCCGAGGTCGTCGGACATCTGTTGCGCGCCGGCACCGAGATGTTCCTCGCGATGCAGGCCGCGATCGACGCGCGCGGTGCCGAACTGGATGACGGACCGCAGAGCGGTCCCGTCCGGCTGGAGAAGATCGACATCGGATGACGGCGCCGACGGCCGTCGGCATCGACGTCGGCGCGACGAAGGCGGAAGCGGTCCGCGTGACCGTCGACGGGACGGTCCACGCGCGGGCGCGGGCGCAGACGCCGGCGACCGACGTTCCCGGCGTCCTGGAGGCGATGCGCTCGGTGGCGGCCCAGGTCCTCGATCCGAGCACGACGGCGATCGGCGTCGGCGCCGCGGGTCTCGTGGAGCGCGCGACCGGCCGGATGCGGTTCGCGCCGAACATCGCGTGGCGCGATGTCGACCTCGCCGCGGAGCTCGCGGTGTTCGGCCTGCCGGCGTCGATCGACAACGACTGCACCACCGCGACGGTGGGCGAGCTCCTGGCCGGTGCCGGGCGCGGCGTCGAGGACTTCGTCTACGTCGGCCTCGGCACGGGGATCGGCGGCGGACTCGTGCTCGGCGGCGCGGTGCAGCGCGGGGCGCACGGGTTCGCGGGCGAGGTCGGGCACATCATCGTCGAGCCCGGCGGGGTCGTGTGCGGGTGCGGCAACCGTGGGTGCTGGGAGACCGTTGCGAGCGGCACGACGATCACGCGGCTCGGGCGCGAACGCCTCGGCGTCGACGGACAGGGCGTCGTCGCCGCCGCGGCGCGTGGCGACGGAGCCGCCCAAGCGATCCTGGACGAGGTGGGCCTGCGGCTCGGCCAGGGCATCGCCGGACTCGTGAACGTGCTCGACCCCGAGGTCGTCATCGTCGGCGGCGGGCCGGCGGCCGCGGGCGATCTGCTGTTGGGACCGGCGCGGCGGGCGTGCCGTGATGCGATCGAAGGGGCCGATGTGCGCCCCGAGGTACCGATCGTCCCGGCCGCACTGGGTGGCGACGCCGCCGCGATCGGGGCCGCGTTGTGGGCGATGCGTGAGGCGGCGTGAAGTACGGCCTGTTCCTGTCGGCGTTCACCTCCGAGCCGCGGAAGCCGCTCGCGGTCGCCGGGCGCGCGGCCGCGGCCGGGTACGACGCCGTGTTCGTGTACGACCATCTGTTCCCGCCCGGTGGACCGGACCGGCCCTCGGTCGAGCCGTACACGTTGCTCGCCGCCGCCGCTGCGCAGAATCCCGGACTCGGCGTGGGCGTGCTCGTGTCGCGCGCCGGCTACCGCCCGCTCGGCATCTTGACGAAGGAGACGTCGAGCCTCGCGCACCTGTCCGGGGGCGACGCCGTCCTCGGGCTCGGGCTCGGCGACCGGTTCGGGCGTGCGGAGCACGACGTCGCCGGACTGCCATTCCCGCCGATCGAGGAACGGACGGTGCTGCTGGAAGAGACCGCGCGCGCGACCCGAGCGCTGCTGGCCGGCGAGCCGTGGCCCGGCGGCCGGATGACGGCGGCCGTCCGCGGTCCGCTGTTGCCCGCCGCGCCCGCAGCCGTGTGGATCGGCGGGACCTCGGAGCGCGTCGCGCGCGTGGCCGCCACCGCGGCCGACGCGTGGAACGGGTGGGGGATGCCCACCGACGCGTTCCTGCAGCGCGCCGGCCAGCTCGGCGAGTGGGCGCGCGAGGCCGGTCGCGACCCGGCGGATGTTCCGCCCACCTGGGCCGGGATCGTGCTGGTGGGCCGTGACGCCGCCGAGCTCGCGTCGCTCGAGCAACAGCGGGCCGATGCCGGCGGGTCGCTCGACATCTGGCGGGGGACCGTCGACGACCTCCGTCGGCTCCGCGATCGCGTGACCGCCGCCGGCGCCACGTGGATGGTGCCGCTCGCGGCGGGGCCGCCCGACCGTCTCGATCTCATCCTCGAGACGCTCCGCTCGTGAGCTCCGGAGATCTGAAACGCGCGAAGCGCGACGTGCGCCGGCGGGTCCTCGCCCTGCGCGACGCCATGGACGCGGACGATCGTGCGCGCGCGGCGGCCGATGTGACGAGGCGGGTGCTCGGGCTCCCGGAGGTCGAGGCGGCGTCGACCGTGCTCGCCTTCTCGTCGTTCGGGTCGGAGCTCCCGATGCTGCCGCTGATCGAAGCGCTCGTGGCCCGGGGGATGCGCGTGGGCCTCCCGGTGATCACCGGCGACGAGATCGTCGCCCGGGCGTGGCGCCCCGGAGAGCCCACGACGACGACTTCGTTCGGCGCCGAGGAGCCGGCCGGCGGCGCGCCGATCGACCCGGTGTCGATCGATGTGATCGTGACGCCCGCGGTGGCGGTCGACCGCGCCGGCCGGCGTGTCGGCTACGGCGGCGGGTTCTACGACCGGTTCCTGCCGCGCACGCGCGCGGGCGCGGCGAGGGTCGCGGTCGTGCTGGCGGTCCAGCTCGTCGACGACGACCTTCCCGCCGGTTCGTTCGACCTGCCGGTCGATGTCATCGTGACGCCCGACGAGGTCATCCGGTGCGAGCGCTAGGCGGTCGCCGACCGGCCGCGCCGCATCCGCGGCGCGGCCTCCCCTGGCAGCGCGCATCGATGGTCGCCCTCGACTTCGAGACCACGGGTCTGGATCTCGACCGCGACCACGTGATCGCCTACGGCGCCGTGCCGATCGATGACGGTCGCGTGCGCGTCGGCGCCGCGCGCAGCCAGCTGATCCGCCCGCCGAGACCGCCTTCGGTCCGGTCGCAGACGATCCACCTGCTTCGAGAGGTCGATCTTGCGGAGGCGCCCGAGACGCGGCAGGCCGCATCGGGGCTCCGCGCCACGCTCGCGAACCGGTTCCTCGTCGCCTGGTACGCCGATGTCGAGATCGCGTTCCTTCGGCGGCTCTTCGGCGGGTCGGAGCGCGCGTGGCGGCGCCGGGTGATCGACGTGCGCGACATGGCCATCGTGATCGACGGCGCCCCGGCCGGCGCCCGGCGCGCGCGCGGCTACGCGCTCACACACACCGCCGAGCGCTTCGGTGTGCCGGTCAGCGACCCGCACGACGCGCTCGACGACGCGCTCGTCACGGCGCAGCTCTTCCTCGTGCTGGCGGCCCATATGCCCCAGGGGAGGAACCCGACGCCGCGAGAGCTCGTGTCGCTGTATCGATCGCTGACTTGAACCCGCGTTCAGCCGTGCGGTACAACGACGGCCATGGCTCGGGAGACGGCGTTCCATCCGGTCACGTCTCGCACCGCAGCCGGCTTCGGCGACGAGGCGGGTTGGCTGTGGGTCACCAACTTCGGCGACGTCGACACCGAGTACCGGGCGATCCGCGAGGGCGTCGGCATGTGGGACCTGTCGCCCCTCAACAAGTGGGAGTTCCGCGGCTCGGAGGCGAGGGAGGCGGCGCAGCGCGTCCACACGCACGACGTGATGGGGGCCGAGCCGGGACAGGTTCGCTACGGCGGCTTCGTCGACGAGGACGGGATGCTGGTCGACGACGGCACGGTCTTCACGTTCGCCGACGATCACCTGTGGGTGTGCACGAACGGCGACGATCGGGCCGGGTACTTCGCCGACGCGACGAAGGGGCTCGAGGTCTCGATCGAGTACATCGCGCCCGAGCTCCCCAGCATGCAGGTCCAGGGACCGCGGAGCCGGGAGTTGCTGCAAGCGCTCACGGACGTCGACCTCGGCACGCTGCGGTACTTCCGGTTCTTGCCCGAGCAGGTGCACGTCGGGGGCGTGCCGGTGTGGCTCTCGCGCACTGGGTTCAGCGGCGAGCTGGGCTATGAGCTGTTCCTCCGGCCCGAGCACGCCCTCGATCTGTGGGCCGCGATCGAGGGCGCCGGCGCGACGCCGTACGGGATGGATGTCATCGAGCCGATCCGGGTCGAGGTGGGGATGATCGTGACCGACTACGACTATGAGCCGCACGCGCGCTCGCCGTTCGACGTCGGGCTCGACCGGTTCGTCAAGCTCCACGAGCTCACGATGGGGACCGAGGCGCTCCGGACGGTCGCCGAGGATCCGCCGAACCGCTTCGTCACCGTGCGGCTGGACGAGGAGGGCGCCGACTACGGCACGGCGCTGCAGACGCAGGATGGCGGCGACGCCGGCGTCCTCACATCGCCGGCGATGAGCCCTCGGTTCGGACCGATCGGGTTGGCGATCGTGCCGGCGGCGATCGCCGCGCCCGGGACGGCGGTCCAGGCGGTTACCCCCGACGGCGCGATCCCCGGTAGCGTCGACGTGCTATCCATCTACGATCCCCACAAGGAGCGTCCGCGCGGCTGACGCGCGGCGGGAAGGAGCCACCGTATGACCGAGGACGTTCGCTCGCCGTTGCACGACTGGCATGTCGCCCACGGCGCCGAGATCATCTGGGAGGACGGCTTCCCCTGGGCGATGGACGAAGGGACGCCGGTCAACGAGGAATACGAGGCGATCCGGACCGCGACCGGCATCTGGGACCTGTTCTCGACCTGTAAGTACGAGGTGACCGGGCCCGACGCGACGCGGCTGATCCAGCGCCGGTTCACGAACTCGCTGGCCGGGATGGCCGACGGCGCGGTGCGCTACGGCGCGTTCGTGAACGCCGACGGGAACATGGTCGACGACGGGAACGTGTACAGGTTCAGCGGCGACCGCTACTGGGTGCTCATCAACTCCCCGGGGTTCGAGGACTGGTTCAAGGAGACCGCGAGCGACCTCGACGCGACGATCACGCACAAGACGCTCGACCTCGCGATGATCGCCGTGCAGGGCCCGACGTCCCAGGACACGCTGCAGCCTCTCACCGAGCGCGATCTCGGCGAGCTCGGCTACTTCCGGTTCTGGCCGACGATGACGACGGTCGCGGGGGTGCCGGCGTACGTCTTGCGGACAGGGTTCAGCGGCGAGCACGGGTACGAGCTCGTGGTCGACCCCGACAACGCCCAGGTGGTGTGGGACGCGTTGCTGTCGGCGGGGGCGAAGCCCTTCGGGCTGAACGCGATCGATCTGGCTCGCACCGAGGTCGGGCTGATCATCATCGCGGTCGACTACCAGCCTGGCGAGACGTCCCCGTACGACGTGTCGATGGACCGGTTCATCAAGGTCGACACCGAGAACGTCGGTGCCGAGGCGCTGAAGGCCTACGGCGCGAACCCGCCGAAGCGCTTCAAGACCCTGCGGTTCGAGGGGTCGGTCCCGGAGGCGGGGGCCGCCGTCACCAAGGACGGCGCCGAAGTCGGTGTGGTGACGTCGCCGGCGGACAGTCCGCGGGTCGGGCCGATCGGCCTCGCGATCCTCGACGCCGCGGCGGCCGAGGACGGCACCAAGGTCGAGGTAGCCGGCACGGTCGCGACGGTGGCGGCGCTGTCGATCCTGGATCCCGACAAGACGAAGCCTCGCGCCTGACCGACGGCTATCCTCGGCCCGTGGGGGAGCCGATCTATGGCGTCGTGCCCAACTTCTCGGAAGGGCGCCGCGTCGATGTCATGGACGCGATCTGCGACGCGCTGCAGGTGCCGGGCGCGCACCTCGTGTATCGGCAGGCCGACGCCGACCACAACCGGCTCGACACGACGGTGCTCGGGAGCCGCGACGGTGTCCATCGTGCCGCGGTGAGCGCGGCGCGCGTCGCGGCCGGCTTGATCGACATGGATCACCATCGAGGGGGCCATCCCCGGATGGGCGCGACCGACGTGATCCCGTTCATGCCGGTTCGCGACGTCGAGATGGACGACTGCGTCGCCCTCGCGCGCGCGGTCGGCGCGGAGCTCGCCGAGGCGTTGGATCTCCCCGTCTACCTATACGACCAGGCGGCGCTCGTGCCGGAGCGACGCTCGCTCGCCGTGGTGCGCAAAGGTGAGTACGAGGGGCTGCGAGCCGCCGTCGCCGCGGGCGAGCGGCTGCCCGACCTCGGACCGCACGCGATCGGCCCCGCGGGCGCCACGGCGGTCGGGGCGCGGGTGCCGCTCGTGGCGTTCAACGTCTACCTCACCGCCGACGAGGACGCCGCGAAGGACATCGCCCGCACGATCCGCGAATCGACCGGCGGCATGCCGGCGCTCCGCGCGATCGGCTTCGCCGTGCCCGAACGAGGCTGTTCGACGGTCTCGATGAACCTGGTCGACTACACGATCACGGGCGTTCGGGCGGCGTACGATGCGGTCATCGCGCAGGCAACGGCCCGGGGCGCGGAAGTGCTCGACACCGAGATCGTCGGCCTCGTCCCCGACGCCGCTCTGTCGTCGCAGGACGCGGCGCACGTGCGGCTCCGCGGGTTCGACCCGAACACGCAGGTGCTCGAGCGATCGATCGAGGAGGCGTCGTGAGCGACCAATGGGGCGGCCAGCACGAACCGACGCCGCCCGCCGATGTGTCGGGCCTCGGGCGGCCCGAGCAGCACGCGAGCGGCTGGGCGGCCGGTCCGGCCGCGGCAACAACGGCGGCGCCGGAGAAGGTGCCCATCGAGGACATGCCCACCGCGGGCTCGAGGCTCGCGCGCTACCTCGAGGAGCTCGCGTCCGATCAGCCGACCCCCGGCGGAGGTGCGTGGGCGGCGGTGTCGGCGGCGGCCGGTGCCGCGCTGGTCGCGATGGTCGCGCGCCTCACGATCAAGAAGAAGGGGTACGAGTCGGTCGTGGACCGGATGCGCGCGATCGCCGACGAATGCGACGACGAGCGCTACGCGCTGCTCTCGCTCGCCGATCGCGACGCCGAGGCCTACCGCGACGTGATGGCGGCCTACCGGCTGCCGAAGAACACGCCCGAAGAGCAGCACACCTGGTCGACGACACTGCAGAAGTCGCTCGAGAAAGCAGCCGACATCCCGCTCGAGGTCGCCCGGCGGGCGGTGTACCTCATGGCGCTGGCCGAGGAGACGCTCACCTCGGGCAACCCGAACGCGGCCTCCGACGCGTTGAGCGCTGCGACCTCGTTGCACGCCGCCGCGCTCTCCGCGCTCGCCAATGTGGACATCAACGCGATCACGTTCATCGACAAGACGCGGCAGCAGGAGTTGAGCGACTCCGCGAACTCGCTGCGTCACCGGGCCCAGTCGCTCTTGCGCGACGTGAGCGAGGCGTTCTTCATCGCGGTCCACGCCTAGCGGGGACGCTCAGAACAAGCCGACGGTGCGGCCCTCGGCGTCGATGTCGACGCCCATGAAGTTCGGCGTGGCGCCGAGCCCCGGCATCCGCTGCATGTCGCCGCACAGCACGACCACGAAGCCGGCCCCGGCACTCGGCACGACGCCGCGCACGGGCAGCCGGAACCCACGGGGCCGGTTCAGCGACAGCGGGTCGTGGCTGAGCGACAGATGGGTCTTCGCCATGCAGACCGGCACGGCGCCGAACCCGAGCTCGTCCATCCGCGCGATGTCCTTGTCGGCCTGGGGCAGGTAGTCGACGCCGTCGGCGCCGTACAGGCGCGTCGCGATCGCCTCGATCTGGTCCTTCAGCGGCGTGCCGGCTGGCGTCAGCTGATGGAACGTGTTCGGGCGCTCGCACGCCTCGACCACGGCCTCCGCGAGCTCGGTCGCCCCGGCGCCCCCGTCGGCGAAACCGCGGTTCACGACGACCGTCTCGGCGCCGGCACCGACCGCGAGCTCGCGGATCAGCGCGATCTCGGCGTCCGTATCGCTCGGGAAGTTGTTGATCGAGACGACACAGGGCAGGCCGTACTCGCGCAGGATCCCGACGTGCGCGGTCAGGTTGTCGATCCCTCGCTTGAGCGCGTCGAGGTCCTCGGTGCCCAGATCGGTGAACGCCATCCCCCCGTGCGACTTGGTCGCGCGCACGGTCGTCACGAGCACGCCGGCGCTGGGCGCGAACCCGCCGAACCGGCAGACGATGTCGCAGAACTTCTGGAACCCGAGGTCGCTCGCGAATCCGGCCTCGGTGATCACGTAGTCGGCGAGCTTCAGCGCGATCCGGTCCTCGATGATCGAGTTGTTCGCGTGCGCGATGTTGCCGAACGGCCCCGCGTGCAGGAACACGGGCTGGTGCTCGAGGGTCTGAACGAGGTTCGGCTCGATCGCGTCGCGCATGATCACCGTCATCGCGCCGGCGGCCTTGAGATCGTCGGCGGTGACCGGGCGGCCGTCGCGCGACGAGGCCACGATGATGCGGCCGAGGCGCGCCCGCAGGTCGGGCAGATCGCTCGCCAGCGCGAGGACGGCCATGATCTCCGAGGCCGCGGTGATCACGAAGCTCTCCTGGCGCGGGACGCCGTGCACCTTGCCGCCGAGGCCGATCACCGTGTTGCGGAGCTCGCGATCGTTCACGTCCAGGGTGCGGGGCCAGGTGATCGTCTGCGCGTCGATGTCGAGCGGGTTGCCGTGGTAGATCGACGCGTCCAGGGCGGCGGAGAGCAGGTTGTGCGCCGCCGTGATCGCATGGAAGTCGCCGTTCAGGTGGAGGTTGATCTCCTCCATCGGCACCACCTGCGCGTAGCCGCCGCCCGTGCCGCCGCCCTTGATCCCGAACACCGGTCCCATCGAGGGCTCGCGCAGGGCGAGGATCACGTCCTTGCCGATCGCACCGAGGCCCTGCGTGAGCGACACCGATGTCGTGGTCTTGCCCTCGCCGGCCTTCGTCGGCGTGATCGCCGTCGTGATGACGAGCTTGCCGTCGGGCCGGTCGGCGAGCCGGTCCAGGATCGACAGCGAGACCTTGGCCCGGGTCGCGCCGTACGGGCGGAGCTCGCCGGGCTCGATCCCGGCGTCGGCGGCGACCTCGGCGATCGGCCGCAGCTCCGCCGCTTGGGCGATCTCGAGTCCGGACAGCATGGGCGAACGCTCCTTGCAACGGTTGGAACACCGGACGATAGCGCAGCGAGGTACCGGCCCGAGAATCGTGGTGACCGCCCGTCTGACTTCTGGTCACCGCGCGCGGCGACGATACTGGAGGCCATGGCCGCTCCCGAGCAGGTTCGACGAAACGTCACCCCCGTGCGAGTGGTCGCGGTCCACGGTGGCGCCCGCACCGAGCGGGCCGACGCGCTCGCCACCGAGGAGCCGCTCGAGATCCGCGCGCAAGGACCGGGCCAGGACGCGGAGCGGGTCGCCGTGACGATGCGCACCCCCGGCGGCGACTTCGAGCTCGCCGCCGGGTTCCTGTTCACGGAAGGGCTGGCGACCGCCGATGACGTCCGCCGTGTCGCGTACTGCGACGACCTCGACGACGAGGACCAGCGATACAACGTCGTGACCGTCACGCTCGGGCGGCCGTTCGATGCGACGCGCCTGTCGCGGAACTTCTACGCGACGTCGTCCTGCGGCGTGTGCGGCAAGGCATCGCTGGACGACATCGCGGTGCGATGCGACGTCGTCGCCCCGGGGTTCGCCGTCGACGCCGACGTGCTCGTGTCGCTCCCGGAGCGGCTCCGCGAGGCGCAGCGTGTGTTCGACCGCACCGGCGGCCTGCACGCGGCGGGCCTGTTCGACGGCGAGGGTTCGGTGCTGTCGGTGCGCGAGGACGTCGGGCGCCATAACGCCGTGGACAAAGTGATCGGGGAGCAGCTGCTGGCCGGTCGGGTGCCGCTCGCGGACCGCGTCCTGCAGGTCTCGGGTCGCGCGTCGTTCGAGATCGTGCAGAAGGCGGCCGTCGCCGGGATCCCCGTCGTGAGCGCCGTCAGCGCGCCGTCATCGCTCGCCGTCGACGCCGGAGACCGGCTCGGCGTCACGGTCGTCGGGTTCGTTCGCGACGGTCGCTGCAACGTCTACTCGCATCCGGGCCGCATCCTCTGAGGACGTCCGGCGACGCGATCCACCCCAGTCGTAGACCACATGTGTGCCGACGATCAGGTCCTGCACGCTGCGCTGCTGGCGGCTGATCGCGACCCACACGAGCAGCAGCGGCGCGACCGCGCACAGCACCGCGCGGGCCACGGCGCGGACGCCGCCCACCTCGGTGTTGTCCATCGTGCGCACGCGCAGGCCGAGCAGGTGGTCGCCGTAGGTGCGGCCGTTGGTCCGCCAGCCGAACGCCATGTAGACGATCCACGCGCCGACGCCGACGGCGTAGGCCAGCCGATAGCTCACGATGGGGAACGTGAAGGACGCGCCGCGACGAAGGAACAGCAGTCCGGCGACGCCGAGGTAGCCTCCCGCGAGGAGCGCCGCGACCACGACGAGATCGACGACGTTCGCGAGCGTTCTCGTCACGAGACCGGCCGGCTCCCCGTGGAACGATCGCGCCTCGCGCGGGACGGTGTCGAAGGCCGTCTGTCGCGCCGTCATCGCCGGCTCCCGTTGGACCGGCCCAGGAGGCGATCGACCGCCCGCCCGATCGCGCGATCGGCTTCGACGCCCCGCAGGCGCACGTCGCGGACGCCCTCCGACGCCGTATCGGTCGTCGCCTCGCGGATCACCTGCGGGATATCGAGGTCGTCGATCACGCCGGACGCCACCGCGGGCAGGTCGACCCGGTCGAGCAACGCCTGCATGTCGATCCGCTCGGTGAGGCGCTCCATGTCGATCCGGTCGAGCAGCCGGTTCATGTCGATCCGGTCGAGCAGGCGATCCATGTCGAGCCTCGCCGCCAGGGCGTCCACGTCGAGGTCGGCGACCAGCGTCTGGATGTCGATCGCCGACGCGACCCGCTGGATGTCCAGGTGATCCAGCACGAGGCTCGTCAGGTCCAGCTGGTCCAGGAGCGTGTCGACCGCACGCTGGAAGGTGGCGCGCAGCTGCTCGTCGGCGGCGCGCTGCCGATCGTCCTCGTGCCGGTCGTCCCAGCTCGACCGCCAGTGGTCGAGCAGCTCCCCGACGCTCTCCGCGGCGCCGGTCGAGCCGATCGTCGGTCCGGCGGCGCGCTCGATCGAGCCGAGTACGGGCGTGGCCGCGCGCAGTCCTTCGAGGAACAGTCCGGCGCCGGCCGCGACGAACGCCGCCACGCCGGCGGAGCGTTCGTCGGTCTCCTCGCCGTCCAGCGCGGACACGACCAACCCGGCACCGAAGGAGACGATCCCGGCCAAGAAGTCGATGCCGCGTTCGGTCGCGCTCGGCCCCGTATCCGCCGTCTGCGAACCGGGCTCCGTGGGGAGATCGTGGATCGGGATCGATTCCGGCTCGCGCATCACCAGCATCCTCCCGCATTTCACCGCATCTGCCCCCGTCCGGCTCGCCGGTGCCGTGTCGGTCCACCTGGCTAGGCTCGCGCCGTGCCTGAGCGATGTGCATGGGTGCCGGCTGCGGACGACCGGTACCTCGCGTACCACGACGAGGAGTGGGGGGTGCCGAGCCACGACGAGCGGCACCTGTTCGAGATGCTCACGCTCGAAGGCGCGCAGGCCGGGCTCTCCTGGCGGACGATCCTGTACAAGCGCCCCGGCTATCGCACCGCGTTCGCCGGGTTCGACGCGTCGAAGGTTGCGCGGTTCACCCCCGCGAAGATCGAGCGCCTGCTCGCCGATGCCTCGATCGTGCGGAACCGCCTCAAGGTCGAGTCGGCCGTCGCCAACGCCCGCGCGGTCGTGGCGCTGGAGGGAACGCTCGACGAGCTGCTCTGGTCGTTCGTCGACGGCCGGCCCGTGGCCGGCGGGTGGGGGAGCCTCGATGCGATCCCCGCTGAGACGCCGGTGTCACGCGCGATGTCGAAGGAGCTCAAGCGCCGCGGCTTCCGGTTCGTCGGGCCGACGGTGTGCTACGCCTTGATGCAGGCCACGGGCATGGTGAACGACCATGTGACGTCGTGTTTCCGCTACCCGGAGCTGGGCGGCCGATGATCGCTTATCGGCGTGCCCGCCAGCGGTGATTCCCGGCGCTCGGCAGGCCGGTCGTACGATACGGGCATCCGAACGTCCGCATGGAAGGAGAACCTGCATCGATGTCGGCCACGATGACCCGGCTGACCGAGCCGATGGTTCGCGAGCACGGCGAGCTCCGCACCGCCACTTGGGACGAGGCCCTGGACCGGGCCGCCGAGGGGCTGCGCCGCGCGATGGATCGCAACCCCGGCTGGGGAGCGGGGATCTTCAGCTGTTCGAAAGCGACCAACGAGATGAACTTCGTGGCACAGAAGTTCGCTCGTCAGGTCCTTCGAACCAACAACATCGATAGCTGCAACCGCACCTGACACGCGCCCTCGGTCGTCGGTCTGGCGACCGTCTTCGGTGCCGGTGGTGGTACCAGCTCGTACGAAGAGGTCGAGCACACAGACCTCATCTTGTTGTGGGGTTCGAACGCGCGCGCGGCGCACCCGATCTTCTTCCACCATGTCCTTCGGGGGATGCAGAACGGTACCCAGTTGATCGTGGTCGACCCTCGGCGCACGGAATCGGCCGCCTTCGCGGATCTGTGGCTCGGCATCGACGTCGGAACCGACATCGCGCTGTCGAACGCGATCGCGCGCGAGATCATCGCGAGCGATCTGCACGACCGAACGTTCATCGAGCGCGCGACGGAGAACTTCGAGGAATACGCCGAAAGCGTGGCCGATTGGACGCTGGAGCGCGGCGCCGCGGTCACGGGCATCCCCGGAGACGTGATCCGCGAGGTCGCCCATCGCTACGCGAAGGCGGATCGGGCGATGATCTGCTGGACGCTCGGGATCACCGAGCATCACAACGCGGTCGACAACGTCTTGGCGCTGATCAACCTCGGCCTGCTGACCGGCCACGTCGGCACGTACGGGAGCGGGCTGAACCCCCTGCGCGGCCAGAACAACGTGCAAGGCGGCGGCGACATGGGCGCGATCCCGAACAAGCTCCCCGGCTTCCAGGACATCGTCCGCGACCACGAGGCCCGCGCACGGTTCAACGCCGCCTGGGACACCGAGATCATGCCGCGATACGGCTGGCACCTCACCGAGATGTTCCACGCGATGGAGGAGGGTGCGCTGACCGCGGTCTATTGCATCGGTGAGAACCCGGTCAGCTCCGAGGCCGACAGCCAGCACGCGACGAAGCTGCTGGAGAACCTCGACACGTTGATCGTCCAGGACATCTTCATGACGAAGACCGCCGAGATCGCCGATGTGGTTTTCCCGGCCTCGAATTCTTCGTTCGAGTCGGAGGGCACGGTCACCAACTCCGAGCGCCGGGTTCAGCGGGTCCGCAAGGCGCTCGACCCGCCGGGCGAGGCCAAGGACGACATCTGGATCATCGCTCAGTTGGCGAAGCGACTGGGCTACGACTGGGGAGACCTGACGCCACGCGAGGCGTGGGACGAACTCCGGTCGCTCTCGCCGATGCACCAGGGCATGACCTGGGAGCGCCTCGACAAGATGGGCGGGGCGCAATGGCCGTGTTGGGACGAGGACCACCCGGGCACGCAGTACTTGCATGCGCGGCTGTGGAGCGAGAGTCCCGACGAGCGCCTCCGGCCGGCGCCGTTCAGCGTCGTGGACGACGATCCGCCGGTGGACGAGCTGTCGGATCAGTACCCGATCCGCCTGACGACCGGCAGACGTCTGGACTCCTACAACACCGGGGTGCAGACCGGTGGGTATACGTCGCCGCTGCGCCGTCCCGAGGCGATCGAGCTGTCGCAGGAGGATGCGGGATCCCTCGGGCTGGCCGAGGGTGAGCAGGCGCTGGTGTCATCTCGCCGCGGTGAGGTTGTCGCGCCGGTCCACGTGTCGAGCGCGCTGCGCCCCGGGCTCGCGTTCATGACCATGCACTTCCCCGACGAGGTCGAGACGAACCGGCTGACGATCGAGGCGACCGACCCGAGGTCGGGCACCGCGGAGTTCAAGGCGACCGCGATCCGCGTGGAGAAACTGAACGGGCAAGGGGCGGAGGTAGCCTCCTAGCGTGGATCTGCACCTGATGACGGCGGAGGCGACCGCCGCCGAGCGCGCCGCCGTCGACGCGCTGCTCGGCGCGCCCGAGACGAGTTGGGAAGGCGGTGCGCGCACCGCGACGGACCTTCGCGTCGCGCGCGGGCCGGAGGATCGCCGCACGCTGCTCCTGCCCGCGCTGCACGCCCTGCATGGCGCGGTCGGGTGGATCAGCGAGGGCGGCCTGAACTACGTCTGCGAGCGGCTCACGGTGCCGCCGGCCGAGGCCTACGGCGTCGCGACGTTCTATGCGATGTTCAGCGTGGAACAACGACCGGCGACCGTGGTCCACGTCTGCGACGACCTCGCCTGTCGGATCGCGGGCGGCCGCGAGCTCCTCGAGACCTGCCGCCGTGATGTGCACGCCGCGGAGGCGGTGGTGGTCTCGAGCCCCTGCCTCGGACAGTGTGAGCGTGCGCCGGCCGTGCTGGTGCAGCGGGCGGGGGACGGACGCGACGATGTGGCTCTGACCGATATCGCGGCCGGACCGCAGCAGGTGATGCAGGCGGTTCGCGACGAGCAGATCGGCGGGGCGGTCGCGTATACCGACATGCGGCCTGAGCCGACCTCGACGGGCACGCGCTTGCTCGCGCGGGTCGCCGATCCCGCCGCGACGTCGCTCGAGGGGTACCGCGCGCTCGGCGGGTACCGGGCCCTCCCGCGCGCCCTGGAACTCGGCGGTGACGAGGTGATCCGGAGCATCACCGAGGCGAAGCTGCTGGGCCGGGGCGGCGCGGCCTTCCCGACGGGCGTGAAATGGCGCGGCGTCGCCGACCAGCCGGTCACGCCGAAGTACGTGATCTGCAACGCCGACGAGTCCGAGCCGGGGACGTTCAAAGACCGGGCCGTGATGGAGGGGGACCCGTTCGCCGTGATCGAGGCGCTGACGATCGCTGGGGTCGCGACCGGCGCCGAGCAGGGATACCTGTACATCCGAGGCGAGTATCCGCTCGCGACCCGGCGGCTGATGAGCGCGATCACGGAAGCCCGTCAGGCGGGTCTGCTCGGCGACGACGTGGCCGGTTCCGGTCGGTCGTTCGACATCGAGCTTCGCCGAGGTGCGGGCGCCTACATCTGCGGCGAAGAGACGGCGCTGTTCAACTCGATCGAGGGCAAGCGCGGCGAACCGCGGAACAAGCCGCCGTTCCCCGTGACGCACGGCGTGTTCGGCAAGCCGACGTCGATCAACAACGTGGAGACGCTGATCAACGTGCTTCCGATCCTGGCGCTCGGCGTCGAGGAGTACGCGTCGGTCGGCACCGCCGATTCGACGGGGACGCGACTGTTCTGCGTGTCCGGCCACGTCGAGCGGCCGGGCGTTTACGAGCATCCGCACGGTGTCACGCTCGGCGAGGTGATCGCCACGGCCGACGGCGTGCGCGGCGGCAAGCCGATCAAGGCCGTCCTCCTCGGCGGCGCCGCCGGCGGGTTCGTCGGGCCGGACCGCCTCGACGTCCGCATGACGTTCGAGGACGCCCGCGCGGGCGGCTACACGCTCGGGTCGGGCGTGGTGATGGTCTTCGACGAGGACACCGACCTCGTCGATCTGTGTTTGCGGATCGCACGGTTCTTCCGCGACGAGAGCTGCGGGCAATGCGTGCCGTGTCGCGTCGGCACGGTCCGGCAGGAGGAAGCCCTGCACCGTCTGGTCACGGGACGGACGATCGGGTCGGCTGCCGACGAGCACGCCCTGCTCGGCGACGTCGCGGCCGTGATGCGCGACGCATCGATCTGCGGGCTCGGGCAGACCGCCGCGAGCGCGGTCCAGTCCGCGATCGCGACGTTCGGCCTGTTCGACGACGAGGCGACCGCATGAGCGCGATCCCCGTCGAGACGCCCCGCAGGTTGCTGGACATCGAGATCGACGGCACCACGGTGCGCGTTCCCCAGGGCGCGACGATCCTAGACGCGTGCCGCGCGACCGGCGTGGACACACCGACCATGTGCTACGCGGACAACCTGACGCCGATCAACGCGTGCCGTGTGTGCGTCGTCGAGGTCGAGGGATCGCGTGTGCTCGTGCCGGCGTGTTCGCGCACGGCGGAGCCCGGGATGAAGATCTCGACCGATACCGAGCGCGTGCGCCATTCCCGAACGTTGGTGATGGAGTTCCTCGGCTCGAGCGTCGACACGTCGCTCGCCGACGCGGACTGGCACCGCTGGCAGGACGAATACGACGCGCACCCCGAGCGGTTCGGCGCCGCGATGGAGCCGATGCCGCCGGGAGAGCGCGATGGCCGCGAGCCGGGTCATCATCACGACCCGGACCCGACGATCGCGGAGACCGTCGAGCAGCCGGTCAAGGTCGACAACGACCTGTATGTGCGCGATTACGGGCGGTGCGTGCTCTGCTACAAGTGCGTCGAGGCATGCGGCACGGATGCGCAGCACACGTTCGCGATCGCGGTCGCAGGGCGGGGGTTCGATGCGCGGATCTCGACGGAGTACGCGGTGCCGCTCGATGCGAGCGCGTGCGTGTATTGCGGCAACTGCATCGGCGTCTGCCCAACCGGCGCGCTGATGTTCAAGAGCGAACACGACATGCGTGACGCCGGCACGTGGGACGAGTCCGCGCAGACCGTGACCAACACGATCTGTCCGTACTGCGGCGTGGGGTGTGAGCTCGAGGTGCACGTCCAGGACAACACGATCGTGAAGGTCACCTCGCCGACCGACCAGTTCGTCACCCGCGGGCACCTGTGCGTGAAGGGCCGGTTCGGCTTCCAGTTCGTGCAGCGCCGCAAGCGCCGGGACGATGCCGCCGCTCCGTAGCGGCATCGTGCTCGCCGGCGGACGCTCGACCCGGTTCGGCTCGGACAAGCTCGGCGCGTCGCTGGACGGCATCCCGCTGGTGCGCCGCGCCGTGGACGCGCTCGCCGCCGTCACCACCAGCGTGATCGTGGTGGTGCCGCCGGGTGTCGAGCGAGACGACCTGCCCGGCGACGTCACGGTCGCGCACGACCTCCAGGAGGGCGAGGGCCCGCTGGCGGGACTGCATACGGGGCTGCTGGCCGCCGTGCGGACCGACCAGGTCGTCGTCGCGGGCGGCGACATGCCCGCGTTGCAACCGTCGGTCCTGCGGCTGCTGCTCGACACGTTGGACGAGGCATCGGTCGACGCGTCGGCGCTCGCCGACGGTGACCACCCTCGTCCGCTCCCGATGGCGCTTCGCACCTGGCCGGCCGCGGACGCCGTGCACACGCTTCTGCACGCCGGACGCCGCCGGTTGCGCGACGTGCTCGACGCATCGCGGACGGCCGTGATCGATGAGGAGACGTGGACGGCGCTCGACCCAGGGCGCTTGACGCTTCGCGACGTCGACGAGCCCGGCGACCTCGACGGGGCCGGCGACCGCTCGGGGTAGGCTCCGGGGCCATGACGCACGTGTCGCCCGCGCACGTGGGCCGGTTCGAGGTTCGGACGGTCTGCGAGGGCTTCGCGCCGCTGCCGACCGCCGAGGAGTTCCCCGGCGTCCCCGTCGATTGGGCCGCGGAGCGACGCGCGTATCCCTGGGCCTATCACGGCTCGGACGGGTGGGCGTGGCACGTGCATGCGTTCGTCGTCGAGACGCCCGGCGCGACGGTGGTCGTCGACACCGGAGCGGGGCCTTTCGGTCCCTACCGGCCGTGGGAGCACTGGAGCGCCGACGCGTGGGCGAAGGTGGATCTCGCGGACGTTTCCCACGTCGCGCTCACGCACCTGCACGCCGACCACGCGGGCGGGGTCGAGGCCGCCGAGCTCGTGCCGCGGTTCCCCAACGCGGCCTATCACCTGCACCCGTCGGACCTCCGTGCCTTCGAGGGGGCGCGCGACGACGCCTACGTCGCGATCCGCCCCGCGCAGCGGCTCGAGTCGCTCGGCGTCTTGCGCACAGACGGCACGAACCATGACGTCGTGCCGGGCGTGCGGCTGATCCACGCGCCCGGCCACACGCCGGGCCACCGCGCCGTGCTGCTGACCGACCGCGACGAAGGGCTCCTGCTGACCGGAGACCTCCTGCACCAGCCGATCCAGATCGCGGAGCGCGAATGGTTCTCCGAACACGACGACGACCCGCTGCTCGGGGTCGCGTCGCGGCGCCTGCTGCTGTGGCGCGCCGAGTCGCACGGCTTCCGGATCGGCGTCAGCCACTTCGCCGAGCCGTTCGGATCGATCCAACGCGGCCGGTGGGTCGGCGACCCCGCCTAGCACGCCTCCAGGGATCCACCCGAACCGCCGATATCGTCAGCTTCGTCGTCGATGCGCTGCGCAGGAAGGAGCGGGATGCACCGGGTCGTGATCGCCCTCGGGGGCAACGCGCTGCTTCGCCGCGGCGCGCCCGACACGTATGACGAGATGTACGCCGCCGCCCGCACGGCGGCCGAGCGGATCGCCGACGTCGCCGCGGCCGGGTGGGAGGTCGTGGTCACGCACGGCAACGGGCCGCAGGTCGGCCGGATCTTGATGCAGCAGGAGGCGGCGGCCAAGCAGGTGCACCCGATGCCGCTGGACGTGTGCGGCGCCGAGAGCCAGGGGCAGATCGGCTATCTGCTCCAGGTGACGATCGGCGACGTCTTCTTCGAGCGCGGGACCGAGCGGCCCGTGGCGACGATCCTCACGCTCACCCGTGTGCGGCCCCAGGATCCCGCGTTCCGCGATCCGACGAAATACGTCGGGCCGTATCTGACCGAGGCCCAGGCCCACCGGCGTGAGGAGCAGCGTGGATGGGCGGTCAAGGCCGACCCGCACGGGGGCTGGCGGCGGGTCGTGCCGAGCCCCAAGCCGTACTCGATCGTCGAGACGCCGGTGATCCGCCGGCTGATCGCCGACGGCGTCATCGTCATCGCGGCCGGTGGGGGCGGCGTGCCGGTGATCGAGAAAGGGCCGCGCCTGATCGGCAAGGAGGGCGTCGTCGACAAGGATCTGGCGGCGGCGATCCTCGCGCGCGAGGTCGACGCCGAGGTCCTGCTGATCCTCACCGACGTGCCACGCGTCCAGCGAGGCTTCGGCTCGTTGATGCCCGAGGACATCGAGCGCATGGACGTCGCGGAGGCGCGCCGGCTCCTCAAGCGCGGCGAGTTCGGCAGGGGATCGATGGGGCCGAAGGTGGAGGCCGCGGCGCACTTCGTGGGCGAGGGCGGGGGCAGGGCCGTGATCGCCGATCTCGCCGACGCGACCGAGGCGCTCGCCGGCACGGCCGGCACGGAGATCGTCGCGGGCGGCGCTTAGCGTCGGTCGGAGCGGCCGGGGTTGCGGAACTGTTGCCCGACCACGTACAGCGCGAAGACTCCGACGAGCACCGCGAGCACGGTCAGGCCGAACAGGAAGATCCCCTCGAGGAGCCCGATGTGGTCGGGAACCAGTCGCGCCAGCACGTCGACATGGTACCGGCCGCCGCCGGCTCCCTGCGCGCCGGCGGACGACCGGTAGGGTGCCTGCATGCGCTTGGGTGTGCTCACCGGCGGCGGCGATTGCCCCGGGCTGAACGCGGTGATCCGCGCGATCGTCCGCACGGGCGCCAAGCGCGACGTCACGTTCGTGGGGTTCCGGGAGGGCTGGCGTGGCGTCCTCGACGATGAGGTCAGCGTGCTGGACCCCCTCACGGCTCGCGGCATCCTGCACAAGGGCGGCACGATCCTCGGGAGCTCGGGCGTCGATCCGCTCCGAGCCGAGCAGGGTCCCGACCGCGTGCGCGCCGCGATGGAGCGGCACGGGCTCGACGGGCTGGTCGCGATCGGCGGCGAGGGGACGCTCGGGGCCGGCGCCGCGCTCTCCGACCTGGGGATCCCGGTGATCGGCGTGCCGAAGACGATCGACAACGACCTGCCCGGAACCGACGTCACGGTCGGGTTCCACACGGCGGTCCAGGTCGCGAGCGACGCCATCGACCGGCTCCACACGACGGCGGAGTCGCACGACCGCGTGATGGTGATCGAGGTGATGGGGCGCCACGCAGGCTGGATCGCGCTCTACGCGGCGCTCACCGGCGGCGCCGACATGTTGCTCATCCCCGAGAAGCCGTTCGACATCGAGGATGCGTGCGCGCATCTGCGGCATCGGCACATGAACGACGCGTCCTTCTCGATCGTCGTCGTGGCCGAGGGTGCAGAGCCCGAGCCCGGGACGATGCCGCATCCCGACTACCCGCTCGACGAGAACGGGTACCCGCGCCTCGGCGGTATCTCCAACATGGTGGCGCCCGAGATCGAGAAGCGGACCGGCTTCGCGACCCGGGTGACGATCCTCGGGCACCTGCAACGGGGGGGCACCCCGGTGGCGTTCGACCGGATGCTCGGAACGCGGTTCGGGATCGCGGCGGTCGAGCTGGCGGCCGCCGGCGGGTGGGGGCGGATGGTTTCGCGCAAGGGCCAGGACATCGCCGACGTGCCGCTCGCCGAGGCGACGGGGGCTCGGCGGGTCGTCCCGCAGGAGCTCTACCGCGAGGCCGAGATCTTCTTCGGATAGGCGGCGGCTAGACTCCCCGGTCATGCCGCGGTTCCGCGTCGACCTGCGCTCCGACACCGTCTCCACACCCTCGGAGGCGATGCGCGCCGCGATGGCCACGGCCGAGGTCGGCGACGCCTGGTACGGCGACGATCCGACGGTGAACCGGCTCCAGGACCGCGCGGCCGAGCTCACGGGCAAGGAAGCGGCCCTGTACGTCGCGACCGGCACGATGGCGAACCAGATCGGGGTGCGGCTGCATGCGTCCGGCCAGGGTCATCTCGTGGCCGCCGAGACGTCCGCGCACATCGCGACGACCGAGGTGATGACGAGCGCCGCGCTCGCCGGGCTCGCCTACCGCACCGGGCACGACCATCCGCACGGCTACATGACCGCGGCGCTCGCGGAGCGCTTGCTCGAGGCCGACGCGTACTTCGACGTCGAGGTCGTCGACGCCCTCGGGGTCGAGAACACCGTCGGCGCGCACGGAGGCACGATCTTGCCGAGCGCGGAACTGCGTTCGATCCGTGAGGTCACGGAGCGCCATCGGGTCGGCGTCCACCTGGACGGCGCGCGGGTCTGGAACGCGGTGGCCGCCACCGGCGAGGACGTTCGTGCATGGACCGACCACGTCGACACGATGATGTTCTGCCTGAGCAAGGGCCTCGGCGCGCCGATCGGCTCGGTGCTGTGCGGTCCGGCCGAGCTGATCCGCGAGGCGAGACGGATCTGGATCCTCTACGGCGGCGCCTGGCGCCAGGCCGGGATCATGGCCGCCGCCGGTCTGATCGCCCTCGACACCGGTCGCGACCGGCTCGTCGAGGACCACGTCCGAGCACGCCGGCTGGCCGAGCCGATCGCGGAGCTGCTGCCCGGCAGCGTCGATCTGGATCGCGTCGTAACGAACATGGTCTTCGTCGACACCGACGCCGTGGGGCTTCGAACGACCGACGTGCTCGACCGTCTCGCGGCCTCAGGCGTGGGCGCCGTCCCCGTCCCGACGGGCGTCCGGATGGTCACCCACGTCGACATCGACGACGAGGGCATCGCGACGGCGATCGACGCATGGAAGACGATCGCGGGCGATGCCCCGAAGGAGGGTTCGTGAGCCTGTTCCAGAAGGACTATCCGCCCGAGATCGCCAAACGCGTCCCGCCCGGCCAAAGGCTCGTCAAGACGTGGCCGGTGCTGCATTACGGCCCGATCCCGAAGTTCGACGGCGTGAACTGGGATCTCGAGATCTCGGGCCTGGTCGAGGAGCCGTACACCCTCAGCTACGAGGAGCTCCGCGCATTGCCGACCGTCACGATCGACGCCGACATGCATTGCGTGACCGGCTGGTCCCAGCTCGACAACGCCTGGGAGGGCGTGTCGTTCGCGACGCTTCGTGAGCGGGCGCGACCGACGTCCGAGGCGAAGTGGGTGATCGCGCATTGCGCCTACAACTACTCGTCGAACCTGTCGCTCGAGGCGATGAACGACGGCGACGTGTTGGTCGCCTGGCGTAAGGACGGCGAGGACCTCACCCCGGAGCACGGCTGGCCGCTGCGCCTGGTGGTGCCGAGCCGCTACGCGTGGAAGAGCGCGAAGTGGCTCACCGGGCTCGAGTTCTCCGCGAAGAACACCCGCGGGTTCTGGGAGGTCCGGGGCTACCACATCCATGCCGAGCCCTTCGCCGAGGAGCGGTACAGCTACCAGGAAGGACCGGGCGCCGAGCTCGAGCCCTGATCGACACGGAGGGCGCGTCCGGGGGAAGATGCGGGCTATGCGCGTCCGTCGGATCCTCGCCGCCATCGCCTGCCTGACCTTCGTCGTCGCGGTCGCCGCCGAGCCCATCGCGGCGCCGCAGATCGCGGCCGCAGCTACGGGGAAGACGGTCAAGATCGCGGCGGTCGGGGACATGGTCTGCTCCGGTCCGCCGAACCGAGGTGCGGACCCGACCTCGACCGACCGCCGGTACATCCGTGGCTTCTGTCAGTACGGCAAGGTCGCGAACCTCGTCGCCAAGGGCGGGTACGACCGGTTCCTCACGCTCGGCGACCTGCAGTACTACTTCGGCGGCTACCGCGACTTCACCCGCTGGTACGATCCGACGTACGGGCGTGTGATGAACATCACGATGCCGTCGCCGGGCAACCACGAGAGCTACACGGTGGACGCGAAGGGGAACCCGTACGCGGGGTATCGGCGGTACTTCGGCGCTCGGGCGCACTGGAACACGCCGCGCGGCGGGTCGTACTCGTACAACCTCGGCGCGTGGCACATCGTGTCGCTCAACTCGCAGTGGTGTTGGAGCTATACCTCGGTGTTCGAAGGCGGCCGATGGAACACGGTGCCGGCGTGGGGGAGCGGCTCGCCGTGGGGCTGCCACAAGGGTGACCCGATGTACGACTGGTTCGCGCGCGACCTGAAGCAGCACCAGAACGACTGCACGCTCGTGTACTTCCACCACCCGTCGTACTTCGGGGTGGGGAGCGGCTGGCCCGGCGGGACCGGCTCGCTGGTTCACGGCGTGTATTCGCACACGCGGCCCCTCTACCGCGTCTTCTACCGCAACGGCGGTGACGTCGTGTTGAACGGGCACGAGCACTTCTACCAACGAACCGTCCCGATCGATCCGCTCGGCAAGGCGGACCCCGCGCACGGGTTCACCGAGTTCATCGTCGGAACCGGCGGCGACACGCTCGAGCCGATGCCGCCGGTGAGTCACCTGCCGAAGGAGATCGCGGCGGCGAGCAACACCGCGTTCGGGATCTTGTCGATGACACTGCAGCCCCACGCGTACCGGTATCGGTTCGTCCCGGTCGCGGGGAGCCCCGGGCGCTGGGTGTACTCACCGCGCCGCGGCTACAAGATCTTCAAGAACCGCCCCGGGACCGGGCGGGTCGACTCGGGCACGGGCACCTGCCACGGCGCCCCGTAGTCACGCGACGAACAGGGTGATGGTGTCCCCGGCATGCACCGTCGTGCCCGCGGCCGGATTCTGCGAGATGACGGTCGTTTGGGGCGTGTTGGGCACGTCGAAGAAGGTGACGTTCAGCCCGTAGTCCCGCGCCTTGGCCTCCGCGTCCTTCGGCGAGAGCCCGGTCAGCGACGGAACCGGGAAGGTCTGCGGTCCGAGCGACACCGTCAGCGTGACGGACGATCCGTACGCGGTCTTCGACGCCTCGCTCGGATCCACCGAGATGACCTGGCCGCGCGCGATGTCGTTGGAGTACTCGGTGTGAACCACCGGGACGAACCCGGCCGCTCGCAGCGACTTCTCCGCGGCATGCTGGCTCGTGCCGATCACGGCGGGGATCGCAACCGGCGCGTGGCCCTTGCTGACCCAGAGATCCACGGCCGAGCCCTGCGGCGCTTTGACGCCGGCGGGAGACTGCCGAACGACCGAGCCCTGCGCGACCGTGTCGTCGTAGACCTGCCTGACGTCACCCCGCGTCAGTCCCGTGCTCTGGAGCGTCGCGGTTGCCTTGTCGAGCGTCATGCCGGTGAGATCCGGGACCAGGACCGGTGGCGGCCCGAGCGATGGGACGAGCGTGACGGTGGAGCCCTCTCGGAGGCTCGTGCCCTCGACGGGATCGACGCTCAACACCGTGCCCTTCGGCTCGTCGTTGTATCGGCCCTCGGCGACCACGACGGTGAAGCCGAGGTCGTTGAGCTTCCTGCCGGCGTCCTGCACCGTCGCACCCACCACCGTGGGCACGTCGTGGCTGTGCGGGACGACATAGGTCCACGCTCCCCATGCCGCGGCGGCGATCACCGCGATCGCGAGCAGGACGACCAGCACGCGCCGGCCACGGCGACGTCGCTTGTGCGCGCCGGGCTGGGGGATCGTCTGCGTGATCGCCGCGCCTGCCGGCACGCCGGGCATCGCGGCCGTGTCCTCACCGCTCGCGCCGCCTTCGTGCACGATCCGCGGGACGTCCGCGACAAGCGACGCCAGCGTGCGCGCGCGCTCGAGCTGTGGTGCGATCGTCATCAGGTCGCGCCGCATGGCCGCGGCCGACTCCGGACGCATCTCACGGTCGGGGTCCGTCGCGCTCGCGATGAACCCGTCGAGGTCCGTCGGGACGTCCGCCCCCGCGGCGGACGGCGCGGGGACCCGGTCGGACAGATGCTTGTAGGCGATCGCCATCGGCGTCTCGCCGGTGAACGGCAACCGGTCGGTCAGCAGCTCGTATCCGACGATGCCGAGCGCATACAGGTCCGACCGCGGGTCCGCGGGTTCGCCTCGGATCTGCTCCGGAGACAGGTACTGGACGGTGCCGGTCACCGCGCCCGCCCGCGTGCTCTTCGCGTCGGCGAAGGCGCGCGCGAGGCCGAGGTCGGTGAGCTTCACCACGCCGTCGGTCGTGATCAGGATGTTCTCGGGCTTGAGGTCTCGATGGACGATGCCCTTGGCGTGCGCGTGCTCGAGAGCCGCAAGGGTCTGGTCGAGCACCGCGGCCGCCTGCGCCGGTGCGAGGGCGCCCCGGGCGTTCAAGATCTCGCGCACCGACCGGCCGTGCACGTACTCCATCACCATGTAGTAGATGCCGTCGACGGCGCCCCAGTCGTAGACCGTGACGATGTTCGGATGGTTGAGCGTCGCGGCGGCCCGCGCCTCGCGGCGGAACCGGTCGACGAACCCCTGATCTCCCGACAGCGACCGGTGAAGCACCTTGATGGCGACCTCGCGGGCCAGCACCGCGTCGTGGGCCAGGTACACCTCGCCCATGCCGCCGACGGCGATGCGCCCGGTGATGTGGTACCGACCGTCAAGCGTGACCAGGGCGTCCGCGCGCGCGGCAGCGGTCGCCTCGGCCTGTGTCATGCTCTTGGACATCGAACTCCCATCGGGGAAGCGCTCGACAGCAACGGGAGCGCGTCGCAGGCATCCTAGACCGGAGGAACGCCCCAATCGTGGAACCCTTGCAACCAACCCCGGGTCAATCCGCGCTCAGCGACCTCGGTGACGAGCTCGACCGCATCGCCGGCGCCGTCGCGGCCGGCAACCACGACCTGCGGGCGCTCGGGTTCTGGCGGGTCGTCGGCCGCATCAAGCGCGACCAGCTCGCGATCGCGCGTTACGCGGACGAGGTCGGGCGGATCGACACGCGTGTCTTCCGCTCAGCCGTCCGAAC
>JBJMLQ010000004.1:0-7277 GCA_045805225.1 Actinomycetota bacterium
GACGCGGAGATCCGTGACTGGGCAGAGGCGGTGCCGGGCTCGGTGCGGATCGGCGACGCCCAGGCGCGCGAGCGGGTGAAGATCGCGGGCGTGATCCGGCGGCTCACCGTCTTGCCGATGCAGGACAACGAGTCGCGTGTGGTCGTGATCTCCGACGGCACCGGCGAGGTGTCGATCCAGTTCATGGGCCGGCGCGCGATCAGCGGTTTGACGCTCGGCACGCGTGTCGTGGTCGAGGGCGTGCTCGGCGAGCACCACGGGCGTATCCAGATGATGAACCCGCGCCTCGAGCTCACCGTCTGAACGCCGGCACGACGTCAGATCCCGTGTGCGTCTTTGCGGTGTCGTGCACCGGCTCACTCGACGTCGAGACGCCGCGCACGTAGTACGGGATGTCGGCGACGTCGATGTGCGCGTAGCGTCCGAGCGAGCGCTCGATCTTGCGGCTGGTGCGGTCGTGCAAGAGCCGTTGCCGCAGCCGGGGGTAATCGCGCCGCGGCATCACGACGGTGACCTCGGTGGCCTCCGACGCCATCGCGACGATGTAACGCTCGATCGCACGCGGGACGTCGCGGTCCCAGCACTCGATCACGTCGAGCGGCACCGGCGCGCGCAGCTCCGACCACCGGTTCGCGAGCTGGGTGGCCCGGTCGGGGTCGGCGGCGGCGTGGACGGCACGCACCGTGCGGGTCCCGAGGCCGAGCGCGTACGCGACGGCCGACAGCGTCGCCCGATCGAGCTTGTCGACCAACACGACGACGTCGTGGGACTGCCGCGTGGTGAGCCGCACCACGGGCCGGCCCGCCTCGTCGCGCTGGAGCGGATGCACGCCGTCGGGGTGGTCGCGGACCATCGTCACGCGGACGTGGCCGTACGGCAGGAGCGCGCGGTGCAGCCGCGCCCCGGCGCGCCGGTCGGCGACGTGCTCGCGGAGCGACCGCTCGTGCGGGACCGGCACGATGACGATCGCGTCGCGGTCCTCCCGCTCGTAGGCAGCGAGGAAGCCCGCCAGGCGCGCCGCCTGATCCCCCCGGCCCCGGACGATCCGCAGCGGGATCGCGTCCAGGCCCGCCGCCAGCCACGCGGCCTGGAGCGCCTCGGTGCGCGCGCGGTCGTCCTCCACGTGGACGGCGATCGTGCGCTCGGACCGGATCGTCCGGGTGTACTGCAACGCGTGCACGGTCTTCGGATCGAGGTCCTCCACGAGCAAGATCGTGATCGGCGGGCGGTGCGCCGCCGGCGAGAAGGCCTTGAGGTCGCGCTCGAGCTCCCGCTTCTCCCGGTCGTACTGGTGGTTCATCCGGACGAGCAGGACGACCAGCACCGGGACCAAGATCAAGATCGCCCACGCGCCCTCCGCGAACTTGGTGCGCGCGACGATGGCGAGCACGATCCCGGTGGCGACGGCGCCGGCGCCGTTGATCAGCAGGCCGACGCGCCAGCCGGGCTCGCGTAGACGCAGATGCCGCTTGGCCATCCCGGCCTGCGACAACGTGAACGACGTGAACACCCCGATCGCGTAGAACGGGATCAACCGCGTCACGTCCGCCCGGAACGCGATCACCAGCATGATGGCGGCTGCGGACAGCGCGAGGATCCCGTTGGAGAAGACGAGCCGGTGTCCGCGGGTCGTGAACTGGCGCGGCAGGAAGTCGTCGCCGGCGTGGAAGTTCGCGAGGCGAGGGAAGTCGGCGTACGCGGTGTTGGCGGCGAGTACGAGGATGAGTGCGGTCGCGATCTGCAACAGCGCGAACGCGGCGTGTCCCAGCGCGCTCGAGCCGAAGACGGCCTTCCCGATGTCCGCGACGACGGTCGACCTCCCCGTGAAGTCCGGCGCGATCTGGAGCTTCGCCGCGAGCCAGGAGATCCCGAGGAACATCGTGGCGAGCAACAGGCCGAGCGCGACGAGCGTCTGTCGCGCGTGCCTCCACTCGACCGGGCGGAACGCCGGCACGCCGTTGGAGATCGCCTCGACGCCGGTCATCGCGGTGCTCCCCGAGGCGAGGGCGTGCAGCACGACGAACATCGGGACCAGCGCGAACACCGACAGGGTCCCGCTGGTCGTGACCGGCGGCGGAACGACGATCGATCCCGTCGCCGCCCGGGCGACCCCGACGATGATGAGCGACAGGATGCAGAAGATGAACACGTAGGTCGGGGCGGCGAAGATCTTGCCCGACTCGCGGACGCCGCGAAGGTTCCCGTACGCGATCAGCACGATCGAGGCGACCGCCATCTCGACGCGGAACGGGGCGGTGGCCGGGACGAGCGCGATGATCGCGGCCACGCCGGCGGAGACGGACACCGCAACGGTCAACACGTAGTCGGTCAGGAGCGCGACGCCGGCGACCTGCGCCGGGATCAGCCCGAAGTTGTCCTTGGTGACGATGTAGGCGCCGCCCGCCGACGGATAGGCCTTGATCGTCTGGCGGTAGCTGAAGACGAGGATCGCGAGCACACCGACGATCGCGGCGGACAGCGGGACGATCAGCGAGAACATCAGGATGCCGACGCCGGCGATCGCGAGCGTCTTCAGCATCTCTTCCGTCGCGTAGGCGACCGACGAGAGCGCGTCGGAGCTGAAGATCGCGAGGGCGGCGATCTTGCCGAGGCGCTCGTGCACCAGGTGCGCCGTCGGAAGCGCACGGCCGAGGATCGCTCGCTTGACGCCGTAGCTGGAGCTGCGAGGAAGCGGCGGCCGCGCGCTCGAACGGGGCGGCTGGGTCCCCGTCGCGGGCGCGGCCTGTTTCTCGGAGGAGGCTTCGTCGGTTCGCATCACCTTTCACGGTAGGAACACGGGATAAGGGATCCGTAAGGGCGACTATCGTTGCAAACGTGGATCGAACGGCGGTCGTGTCGGCCCGGGTGCTGGGGGCGCGCAGGCCGTCGTGGCATCTGTGGGCGGCGTATCTCGTGGCCACGGCCGGCGGCGTGGCGATCGCCGCGGTGATGGAGCCGTTCCGGGTGCAGCTGTCGCACACCCTGACGGCGTTCGCGTTCCTGGTTCCGGTGGTCGTCGCGTCCTGGCTCGGCGGTGTCGTCCCTGGGATCGTCGCGGCGGTGGTCGGCTCGGCGCTCTACAACGTCGGGTTCCTGCCGCCGTACGACACGTTCGACCTCGAGCGGACCGAGTACGTCGTCGCCTTCTTCGCGTTCATCGCGATGTCGCTGCTGATCTCGTGGCTCGTGGGCGTCGCGCACGAGCGCGCGACCGCGGCCGAGGATCGAGAGGCCGAGGTGCGGCTCCTGTTCGACCTGAGCCATGTGCTCGTGTCGGAGCGGGCCGAGGGGCTGTCGCCCGCGCTCGGCCGCGCCGCGGAGCGCCTCGGGTTCGTCCTGGCGTCGGTGCGCGATGAGGGCGACCCGGCGGCGTCCTCGTCCACGGCGTTCCCGCTGCGGGTCGGGCCCGCGCGCGTCGGCTCTCTGATCTTCGTCGGGGACCGGGCGCCGCTGACCGCCGCCGAAACGCGGGTCGTGCGCACGTTCGCCGACGAGGTCGCGCTGGTCGTCCAGGCGGAGCGGCTGGAGCAGGGATTGCGAGAGGCGGAGCTGTACAAGCGGACCGAGGACATGCGCCAGTCGCTGCTCGCGGCGGCCTCGCACGAGCTCAAGAGCCCGATCGCCGCGATCACCGCGTCGGTCACCGACGTCCTCGATCGGGAGGCGTTCGATCGCGAGAGCGTGCGCGTGGTCCTGGAGGACGTCCGTGCCTCGACCGGCCGGCTCGAGCAGCTGATCACCAACCTGCTCGACATGTCGCGGATCGAGTCGGGCACGCTCGTCGCGCACGACGAACTCGTCGATCTCGACGACGTCGTCGGCCCCGCGGTGGACGGCGTGGCGGAACGGTGGCCGGGGGTCGAGATCGAGGTCCGGGTCGCCGAGGATGCGGTGCGCGTGCGAGGCGACGCGTTGTTCGTCGAGCGGGTGGTGACCAACCTGGTCGAGAACGCCGCCCGCGCGGTCCGCAGCGCCGCCGACCGGCGGATCGAGCTGGGCGCCGAGCGCGCCGACGGCGTCGTGCTGGTCCAGGTGGTCGACCACGGCCCGGGGCTCGCGTTCGGAGACCAGCGGCTGCTCTTCACGCCGTTCTACCGGCTGCAGGAAGGGTCGCCGCGTCTGTCGGCCGGTCTCGGCCTCGCGATCTGCAAGGGCTTCGTCGAGGCGATGGGCGGCGAGATCTGGGCGACGGACACCCCGGGCGGCGGCACGACCATGGGGTTCCGGCTCCCGGCGGCATGAGCGACCCGCTGATCCTGGTCGTCGACGACGAGCCGCAGATCCTGCGCGCGGTCGAGCGCACGTTGCTGGCGCGCGATTTCCGGGTCGAGACGGCAACGGACGGCCGAGCCGCCGTGGGGGCGGTTCGCGATCTCGCCCCCGACCTCGTGGTCCTCGACCTCAACCTGCCGCACGTCGACGGGCTCACCGCGTGTCGCGAGATCCGCCGGTTCAGCGGCGTGCCGATCCTGGTGCTCTCGGTCCGCGACGCCGAGCAGGACAAGGTGGCGGCGCTCGACCTCGGCGCGGACGACTACCTGACCAAGCCGTTCGGGGCCGCGGAGCTGCTGGCCCGGGTCCGCGCCCTGCTGCGCCGCGCCGCGCCGGAGGCGAGCGGCACGCGCTTCGCCGTCGACGGCATCACGATCGACCTCGGCGCGCGGTCGGTCCGTCGCGGCGCCGAGCAGGTGCATCTCACGCCGACGGAATGGCGCCTGTTGGAGGCGCTCGCCGTCGCGCCCGGTGTGCTTCGCACCCACGACTGGTTGCTCGGCGAGGTCTGGGACGCCGGCGGCGCACCGGACGTCGAGGCGCTCCGCGTGTTCGTCAGCCAGCTCCGTCGCAAGATCGAGCCCGACCCGCACCATCCCCGTGCGATCGTGACCGAGTCGCGGATCGGGTATCGCTGGCAGCTCGAGCCGACGGGCTGACGCGCCGCCCGTTCAGTCGCCGACGATCGCGGACCGAAGCGCCTGCTCGGTGCCGACGCCGGCCAGGGCCACGAGCTCGTCGCCGGGCCCGAGCACCGTCTCGGGCTGTGGGATCACGACGTGGGCGTCGCGCACGATGGCCACGATGGCGGCGTCGTTCGGCAGCCGCAGCTCATAGATGGGCCGTCCGATCGCCGGCGAGTCGGCGGCAAGCTTCATCTCGACGATCGAGATCTGGCCGCCTTCCAGGCGCAGCAGCTGCACGAGGTCGCCAGTGGTCACCGCTTCCTCGACCATCGACGTGAGCATGTGCGGCGGCGAGACCGCCGTGTCGACGCCCCACTGATCGGTGAACAGCCACTCGTTCTTCGGGTGGTTCACGCGGGCGAGCACGCGCGGCACCGCGAACTCCTGTTTCGCAAGCAGCGACGTGACGAGGTTGTCCTCGTCGTCGCCGGTCGCGGCGACCACCACGTCGGCGCGCGCGAGCTCCGCGTCGTCGAGCACCCATGGCTCGCAGGCGTCGCCGAGCATGATCGTCACGCCCGGGATCTCCTCGCGGAGGTCCTCTACCGTCTGCTTGTCCTGCTCGATCAGCGTGACCTCGTGCCCGCGCGTGGTGAGGTCGCCGGCCACGTGGCGCCCGATCGCACCTCCACCGGTCACGACGACGCGCATCAGTGGTGCTCCCCCGCCGGCTCGAGCAACGCGTCGAGCTCGTCCATGAAGTCCTTGCCCATCGTGATGATCAAGAAGTCGCCTTCTTGCAGCGTGCTGTCGACCGACGGGATGAACCCTTTGCCGCCACGCGACACGCCGGCGACGAGGATGCGGCCGTCGACGTTCAGCGACGACACCGGCTTGCCGATCAGGTGGCTCGGCACGGGCACGCGCACCCGGAGCAGCTCGCCGCCGCCGAGGCTCTCGCGCACCTCTTTGCCGGTGTGCAGCAGCATCAGCTGGAACTGCTTGACGCCCCAGGTCGTCGTCGCGACGGTCGGGATGTTCAGCCGTTCGTAGATCTCGGCGCGGCGAGGGTCGAAGATCCGCGCGATCACCTTGGGCACGTGGTAGTGCTCGAGCGCCACGCGCGCCGACACGATGTTTGAGTTGTCGCCACTCGACACGGCGATGAACGCGTCGGCCTCGCGGATCCCCGCTTCTTCGAGCACGTCTCGATCGAACCCGAGCCCGACGATCCTGCGCGCACCCTCACCGGGCGGATACCGGTCGAACGCCGCGGCGCGCTTGTCGATCACGGTGACTTCGTGGCCGGCGTCGCCGAGGGCGTGCGAGAGCTCGGAGCCGACCCGGCCGCATCCCATGATCAGCACCCGCATGGCCGGGAAGCGTACCCGCGCACGAACCGCCTGACAGCGCGACGGACCCCAGATATGCCTGCGGGCCGACAGCTGGAGGGAGCTGCCGGCCCCGCAGACGGGCTCGGAGGAAAGTAGGTTCGTTGGTGCTGTGTCCCGCGTCGTCCTGAGCCGGGGGTGACGGTCCGGCACCGGCGTCGGCGAGACCCTTCTTTCCGTCGCTAAGCGTCGGGCCGCAGGCGTGAGCGCGGCGTGAAGGATGCCCGACACCACGTGAAGAAGCCGTGAACGGCCGGACCGCCGCGGACTCGCGAAGATCGCGCCCGACCAGGCGGTAGCGTGTCCGGCGTGGCGACGGACCGCAGGGACCCCGGCGTGGACCAGGTCTCGGTCCGTGCGTTGGCGATCGGGGTCGGCGCGGCGGTCTGCGGCGCCGTCCTCGTGGCGCTGACCAGGGATCTTGGCCCCGGCGCCGGCGTCGCCATCTTCATGCTGGCGGTGACGATCGCGGCCGTCACGGGGGGCATCTGGGCGGGGATCGTCACGGCGTTGCTCTCCTCGGTCGCGCTGCCGTGGATCGAGCAGCCGGCACAAGGGTTCCAGTTCGAGCAGCTCCGCGACGTGATCGCCTCGGTCGTGTTCCTGGCGATCGCGGCCGTGGTCGGGCTCGTGGTAGGCAACGCCGCGGCCGAACGACGCCGGGCGACGGAGCGCGAGCGCGAGGCGCGGCTGCTCGCGATGTTGTCCGGCAAGCTCCTCACCGGCGACGTTCCCGATCGCGTGCTCGACGAGTTCGTCGCGTTGCTGCTCGACCCGTTCAACCTCGCGATGTGCAGCGTGGAGGTCGTGCTCGACGGACACGAGATGAGCGCGATCGCGCGGCGCGACGGCGTGGAGCTCGGCGGCCCGCCCGAGATCGTGCCGGTGGTGATCGCGTCGGTACCGCTCGGCACGCTGACCACCGAACGGCCGGCCCGCGCGCGGTCGTTCACTCGTCGCGAGCGTGACCTCCTCGAGGCGGCGACCC
>JBJMLQ010000005.1:0-4856 GCA_045805225.1 Actinomycetota bacterium
ACGTAGGCGGGCGAGGACGTCGAGTAATCGGCCATCTCGCCCGTCCACGCGAGGCCACCGCCCGTCGTGTGGAACGCGCGAAGCTTCCCGTCCATCGGCGTGGTGGTCATCCCGACGCTCACGACGACGAGCCCGATCGCGACCGCCGGCGCGCATCGCACATAGCCGTTGCCCGGACTCACGACGGCCGAGGACCAGATCTGATGGCCGGTGCCGCGATCGAGCGCGATCAAACGACCTTGGTCGGTCCCGACGTAGACGCGATGATCGGTCACGGCCGGCGTCGAGCGCACACGTCCGAACACGGTGGTGACCCACCGCCGATTGCCGGTGTCGGCGTCGAACGCCCACACGCGTGACTCGTCCGACCCGACGTACACGACGCCGTTGCGATACGCGGCCGCGTCCCACACCGACCAGGTCTGCTGCTTCCAGATGACCTTCCCGCTCGTCTCGTTGAACGCGAAGAACACGCCGCCGCGCGTGCCGACGTACACGCGGCCGTTCGCGATCAACGGCGACGACGTGACGGCGCCGGCAACGGTATGCGACCACCGGAGCGCACCGTTGGACACCGAGCGCGCCTGGATCGTCCCGTGATCGGAGCCGACGACGACCGTCGAGCCGTCGACCGCGGGCGAGGATCGCACCGCGCCGCCGAGCGACGCGGACCACAGCGGGTTCCCACCGGTGCCGAACGCGTAGAGCCGTCCGTCGTCCGAACCGATGAACACACGGCCGTTCGCAACGGCCGGCGACGAGTTGATCCCCTCGGCGCTGCTGCCCGTGGCGCGACTCCACATCACCTTGAGCTTGCCGATGTTGGACGCGTAGAGCGTGCTCGACGACGCGATGCCGAGCCGCGCAGGGCCGGCGTGGAACTGCTGCCAGTCCGCCGAGGCGGGCGTCGCGAGAGTCGCCACGAACACCGCGAGGGCCAGGGCGCACGCGTACGAAAAACGCCGAAGAAATGAAAGGGGGGTCGGCATCGGGGGGTGCCCCGACCCTAGCGAATGAAACCGTCGGTGGGAAGAGTTTCGCCGAGACTTTCGGGCGCAACCCTCCAAGGCGGTTGCCGCCCAACCAACTTCGCGAGTCGATCGTCGCTGTCCGCGTAGAACGCTCGCAGCGACGCGTGCGTATCCGCGTTCATGCGCTGCGTGGACGGCTGATGATTCCACGCCTCGTATCGCGCAAGCTCGTGCGGCGGAAGACCCGCGAACGCGAGCACGCGCGCGTACGTCGCCGGCGGATCCGCGTACAGGTCTTCGGCGAACAGCACGAGCAATCGATCGCCGAACGCCGCGCGCCACGCAGGCAGGAGATCTGCGTACACACCTTGCGCGCGATACGCGATGTTCGCGCGTTCGCGCCCCGGCAGATGCGCGAGCCGTTCATCTTCGGCGTGTAGCGCATCCTCGAACGACAACGTTTCCGATCCTCGCCGCGTGCGCTCGCGCCAGTGCGACCACGCACGCTCCACCGGATCACGCAACAACACGATCGCGTGCGCGTTCGGCGCGAGGTTGGCCGCGCGCGCGGCCTGCTCCGCGTGGAAGAAATAGTTCGCGGTCGACTCGGCCGCGAACGCGCGCGGACGCCGTGCCGATCCGCGCGCGAGGAACGTCGGGAAATGCGATCGGTACCACAGCGATCCGCGATCGGGGTGCTCGTCGAAGGCACGCACACCCTTGGGCGCGAGCCGAGCGGGCACCGGCGGAAGCACCTTCGGGTGTTCGTAGAGATACGCGGCGAGCGAGGTGGTCCCACCGCGCTTCGTCCCGATCACCAGCACATCCGGCGGACGGCGAAGCGGTGCGGTCAGCATGCACCACGCGCGGATCACGCGCCGGACGGCGCTTCGAACGAGCCGCCCGGCGCCACCGCCGCCGTTCCGACCGCCACCATCGCCGGTACCGCCCGACCATCCGGTGCCGCGGCCGGGGCGCGACCGATCGCGCCCGAACGCGCCGAACAGCGCCTCCAGCCGGAGCACGTCGCGCTGGCGCCAGATGGCCCACGCGTACAGCGGCAGCGCCACGAGCAAGAAGACCACCAACGCGGCGGCGCTCGGACCGAACATCGCCCGGGTCGCGAGCCCGACGCCACCGATGCACACGATCGACGTTCCGGCGGCGGGCAGATACCCGCTCCCGAACGGCCGCATCCCGAGGAACCACCACACCTCGATCAGCGCCAAGACGTTGTCGACGATGATCGACACGGCCCACGCGAACGCCGCGCCGGCGATCCCGAACCGCGGGATCAGCACGAGGTTGAGCCCGATGTTCAGCGCCAGGGCGATCGCGGTGTTCACGAGGTTCCAGGAGCTCTTGCCCCCCATGAGCAGTACGACCGTCACGTTGCCCGTCCCGAGGTTGACCAGCATCGCGATCGACAGGATCGCGAGCGCCGTGGCGCCTTGCCCGAAGCCGCGGCCGAACACGCCGAGCAGCAGCGGGCCGAAGATCGCGAAGATCAGGAACACCGGCCACGAGACGACCACGAGCCACCAGGTCGCGGTCTGATACACCGTCTGAGCGCCCGCTCGGTCGCCGCGTGCGAGCAGCCGTGAGATCTGCGGCGCGATCGCGAGACGGATCGCTTGCAGCGCGAACGTGCCGAACGTCACGGCGCGCGACGCCGCGCCGTACACGCCGACCTCTGCGGCCGCCCGGAAGTGCGACAGCAAGAGCAGGTCGAACCAGATGATCGTGATCTGGAACGCGGCCGCCACGCCGCGCGGCGCCGAGAATCGCCAGAACGCCGTGGCGAGCGACCCTTCGTCCGCGGGCGCCGAGCCCTCCCCCGGCTTCGCGCGGCGGACCATCCGCCACAGCACGATCAGCGACACGACGCACGCGAGCGCCTCCGGGATCGCCCATCCGAGCGCGAGCCCCGTCGCGGTCAGACCGCCCGCGGCGGCGATGAGGATCAACGCCGGCTTGAGGACGGGCACCGCGATCGAGTCGATCCCGACGAAGGCGCGCATCGACCCGAACCCGCGCGTCCCGGCGAGCGCGACGGTGGAGATCGTCGTGAGCGGGATCACCCACCCGAAGATCCGCAGGTAGGAGGCGACGGCCGCGGGATCTGATCGCGAGAACAGATCGGCCAACGGAACCGCCCACACGACCGTCGCGATGCCGGCGATCGTCGCGAGCACGGCGGCCGGCACCAGGGCGATCCGCACGAGCGAGGGCAACTCGCGCTGCCGTCCCTGCTCCCGCAACCGCGCGATGTACCGGACGATCCCGGTGTCCGCGCCGAGCTCCGTGACGTTGGACAAGATCGTGAACACCGCCACCGCGGCGAAGAAGATCCCCGCCCCGCGCGCGCCGACCAACCGGGTGACGACGACGGCCAGTCCGAACGCGAACACGCCCGATGCGATGAACCCGACGAGATTGAGCGTGCCGCCGCGCGCGAGTCGCCGGAGCTCAGGTGCCGGCTCGGTCGCGGCCGGCGCGGCGACGGTGTCGACCCTAGACACCGCGGCCCGCCGCGTTCGCGCGCTGCTGGATCGTCGACGCGCGCACGAGTCCGGCCGCCACGGCGAGCGCGAGGTACGGTCGCCGCTCCAACGGCCGGCGGCGAACGCTCCGCCATGCCCACCGGGCGGCGTCGCCCCTGCGGTGCAGCGCCGCGTTCGCGAACGCGATCCTGCCGAACAAGCGAGCGGCGTTCGCGTCGTCCGCGAGGAGCTCAGGATGCTTGTCGATCAGATACCCGATCGCATCGATCATCGTTTCCCACCGATCGGCGAAGAGCGAGCCGCCCCAGCGAACCGTCACCAACGGCTCCCGGACGCCGACGATGGGGCCGGCCTCGGCCGCGCGCAGCAGCCACTCGTAGTCCTCGCCGTAGCTGCCGGGGATCGCCTCGTCGATCGGCCCGATGACGTCCCAGAACGCCTGGAGGCGGACGAGGATCGTCGAGGGGTGCACCGCGGCGGCGCGCGAGCGCAGCAGATCGCCGCGGGTGACGCGGGCGGGCGGCAGGCGGTCGTTCACGGCGTCGCCGTAGGCGATCCGCACGCCCGTGACGGCGACGTCGCCACCGGCACGCTCGAGCGCGGCCACCTGCGCCGAAAGCTTCGTGGGGAGCCATTCGTCGTCGTCGTCACAGAACGCGAGGTACGTCCCCGAGGCGGCCGCCGCACCGGAGTTGCGCGCTCCCGCGAGCCCGGGCGTTCGGCTGTTGCGGATGGTCTCGAGGGTCCGAGCTCCGGCGGCGTCGGCGGGCGGCTCGTCCAGTTCGACGGACGGTCCGCCGTCCACGACGACGAGGCATGCGACCGGCCCCGGATAGTCCTGGCGCATCACGGCGTCGACGGCTCGCCGCAGCAGCTCGGGGCGGTCGCGGGTCGCGATGACGACGGAGACGGCGGCGTCGCTCATGGAATGTAGCGATACAGGAGCGTCGAGGGGAACGCCAACGTGCCGACCAACGCCCGTCGAGCGAGCGGCATGGCGGTTCGCCACTCCACGTCCACGCGGATCTCGAGCTCGCCGGTCCGGAACCGAAGCGGATTGCCCGCCACCGTGTGATCGACGTCGAGGCGGACCGTGCGAGGCCCGACGAACTGCGGCAACGTCTCGGGCCGCAGGCCGCCCATCGCGAGCAGACGTCGCGTCGCGTGCTGCGGCCGATCGACGAAGTCCTCGTAGCGGAGGGCGCCGCCCGGCGACCGGACCAACGCCAGCAACGCGTTGTAGCCCTGCCAGCGGGCCGCGATCCGCGCAGGCCCGACCCTGGCCATGAACGACCCCCCATCGCTCGCCTCGGGCCGCTCAACCGTCTTCGACCACGACCACGCGACGCCGTGCGGATCGCGGAGGAGCTGGAGGATACGC
>JBJMLQ010000006.1:0-16257 GCA_045805225.1 Actinomycetota bacterium
GACCGCCCGTGAGGGACTCGTCGAAGAGATCGTGGATCCGGCCACCCTCCGCGGCCTCGTACGCGACGCCTTCACCCTCGACCCACGTGGCGTCGGGGTGTGCGGCGAGCCACTGCGTGATGCGTTCACGCACTTCGCTTCGCGTTCGGACGCCGTGGAGGTCGATCGCCTCCGGGTCCAGGCCGAGGCGCACATGGTTATGGCTGTCGATCACGCCGGGCATGACGGTGGTGCGCGCCGCGTCGATCTCGACGGTGGCGGGGCCGGCATACGCGCCCGCATCCCGGTCCTCGCCCACCGAGGTGATCACGCCGCCGGTGATGGCGACGGCGCCCGCCGACGGACGATCCTCATCGACGGTGTGGACGGCTCCGTTCCGGATCAGGATGTCTGCAGGGCGTCCGTCCGTCATACCGGTCCCACCGGGGAGCGCACGGCGAGTCTTCCGCGCGCGCGCTCAGCCGCACCGGTCCCGATCACGCGATGAGCGTAGCGGGTGTCATCGACCGCACCGGATCACAGCGCTGCCGGCCACCCCCGACACTCCGAAGGCTCGTTGTAGCGCCAACTGCCGTACCGTAGATGGGCACGCCTCTCCCCCTTCCCATGCGCAAGGTTCTCCTTCCCATCGCCCTGGCCGTCTGTTCGGCCGCCCTGATCGGTGCCGTCGCGCTTGCCGGTATCGCCCTGACGCACGGTGGCGCGCCGGAGCGGAACAGCCCCGGCAGCTTCGGGGTCGCGTGCGCCCTGTCCCACGTGGCGCCCGACGATCCGATCGTGATGCCGGGGATGGCCGGCATGGCGCATCTGCACGCGTTCTTCGGGAACACCAGCACGAGCGCGAGCTCGACACGCGACTCGATGCTGACCGCCGGCACAACATGCAGCGACGCCGCCGACACGGCGGCCGTGTGGGTGCCCGTCGCGATCGTGGACGACCAGGTCGTGGTGCCGCAGCGCGAGAAGACGTACTACTTCCGGGCCTCACCGACGGTTGAGACGGTGCCGGCCGACCTGCGAGCGATCGGCGGCGATCAGCACGCGACCCACCCAGGCGCTCCGGGCGTGACGTGGGACTGCGGCATCGGCACACCGAGGACGACGCATCCCTATGACTGCGCCCCGTATGCGGGCGGGTCCATCCGCGTCGACGGGATCGTTGCGCGCGTCGACCTCCCGACGTGTTGGAACGGCAGCACGGACGCGCCGGACCATCGGTCGAACCTCGTGTACCCCGTCCGCGGGCACTGTCCCGCGGACCATCCGCGGGCGATCCCTCGGGTCTCGATCCGCGTCCACTACGGGATCTGGGACCCGTGCGGCGGCGCGGCGCCGTGCGGTCCCGACGACGCATCTGCCGCGAACGTTTCGATGCAACTCTCGAGCGGGCCCTACTACACGATGCACGCCGACTTCTGGAACACCTGGCAACAGGATGCGTTGGATGGCCTCGTCGCTCGGTGCGTGCGCGCTCGCGAGGCGTGCGGCGTGATCAGCGGCGACGGCTGACACCGGCTCGCGCGACGGTTAGGAGAGCGGCGTTCCGGTGAAGCCGGCCAACGCCTCGAGCAACTCGTCTTGGAACCGCTCGTCGTGGACGGCGGCGGCCGGCTCCCTGCGCTCCTGGTGGTACCAGTACCCGCCCGACGTGCACGCCCCCGGATCGTCGCTGATGGCGAGCCATTCCTGCGTCAGGTGCCCGAGACGCAGATCGTCGGTCGCGCCGGCACCGCCCATCTTCGTCGGAACCCAGCCCGGATCGACGGCGTTGCTGTACACGTCGGGCCACAGCCGGGCAACGGCCATGGCCATCGTCGTCAGGAACAGCTTGCTGTCGGCGTACGAGCCGGCCGTGCGCCCGGTCCAGTCGACGTTCGCGAGCGTGCGACGGCCGCGATGGTGCAGTCCGCTGCTGACGTAGACGAGTCGAGCCGGTCGGTCGATCAACGCCGTCAGCAGGTAAGGGGCCACGGTATTCACGGGCAGGACCTGTGGCCCCCTGAGCACCCCGGCGTTGTGGATGACCGCGTCCATCCGCCCGAGCCGGCTCGCCTGCTCCGCGACGCCGCGGGTCTCTTCGAGGTCGGAGAGATCCCCGACGACGGCTTCGGCTCCGCCGTCGCGGAGATCCCGGACGGCGGCCAGCCGATCGTCGTTACGGGCGTGGACGACGACGTCGTGTCCCTGCGCGAGCAGCGTCTCCGCGGCGGCCCGCCCGAGACCGTCCGCGGCGCCCGTGATCAAGACGCGTGCCATGCCATCAACCCGTCATCGCCGCAACGTTCGCGACGGACACTAGCCTTGGGCCGGAGGCACGCAGGGGAGGGGAGATGGGCCCGCGGACGAACGATCCGACGACGGACGAGATCCGCACAGGCACGGGGGGTCGTGCGATCGCGTTCGTCGCGCTCCTCGCGATGGCGGCGACCGTCGTGATCGGGCTGCTCGGGCTCATCCTGCACCCTCTCATCATCGCGCTCTCGTCGGTGGGCGTCGTGGTCCTCGTCGCGGGCGCGATCGTTCTCGTCACGACGCCCGGCGGTAGACGGTTCGCCGGCGGGATCGCGGCGGCCGCGGGCGCCGTCGCCTGGATCTGGATCCTGGTCGACGGCGACGCGTTCCTCTTCACGCTCGCCATCGCCCTCGGCACCGCGCTTTCAACGGTCCTTGCTCTGCTGGCGCTCCGGCCCCGGCCCTACCGCCCTGCGCCGCAGCACGCGCCGACGCCGAGCAGGCCGTTCCTGTTGTTGAACCCGCGCTCCGGCGGCGGCAAGGTCGAGAAGTTCGAGCTGGACGCCAAGGCTCGCGCCATGGGCGCGGACGTCTCCTATCTAGAGGAGGGAACGGATGCGGAGACGGAACTGCGCAAAGCCGTCAAGGGCGGAGCCGACCTGCTCGGAGCGGCTGGCGGCGACGGCACCCAGGCGCTCGTCGCGCAGATCGCGGTCGAGCACGACCTGCCCATCGTGTGCATCCCCGCCGGCACGAGGAACCACTTCGCCCTCGACCTCGGGCTCGACCGCAAGGACCCGAGGCGGGCGCTCGACGCGCTCGGCGACGAGGGAGAAGAGATCCTCATCGACCTCGGCTGGGCCGAAGACCGCGCGTTCGTGAACAACGTGTCGTTGGGCGCCTACGCCGAGATCATCGCCCGCCCCGAGTACCGTGACGCCAAGTTCACAACCGCGATGACGGTGCTGCCGGACGTGACCGAACCGTCGGCTCGGTCGGGGTTCATCGTCGAGGCCGACGGACAGCCGCCCGTCGAGGACCCGCAACTCGTCCAGGTCGCCAACAATCCCTACGCCGGACCGCGCGATCCGGCACCGGCGGGCACGCGGCCGCGGCTCGACACCGGCACGCTCGGCATCGACGTCGTGGCGTACACGAACCCAACCGAGCTCGGCGATCTGGTCGCGCAAGCCCTGGCGGGAAGGACGATCCGATCGAAGGCCTACCGAAGCTGGACGGGGCAGCGCATCAAGATCACCTCACGCGACGGCGTCGTTCGCGCCGGCGTCGACGGTGAGGCGCGTGAGTTCCCGTCGCCGCTCGAGATCTCGATCGCACCGGCAACGCTCCGCGTGCGTGTACCGAAGGACCGTCCGGGTCCGAAGGTCGGCTGGGCACGCGTGGATCGCCGGATCGTGGCACGGCTGTGGGCGATCCTGCTCGGTCGTGGCGATCCGGAAAGGACCTGAGCACCGGCGCCACGACCGCTCAGACGCGACGCCGTCGACGCTCGGCGATGTCTTCGGTTGCCGACGCGACCATCGACCCGATAGCCGCCCCGGCGATCGAGCCGATCGCAACATCGACCGGGTAATGGACCCCGAGGTGCACGCGCGCATACGCGACGCACCCCGCGAGGAGCCGGATCGGGAGCGCCAGGATCGGCATGTGCCGGCCGACCGCGAACGCGAAGGCGAACGCGGTCGCGGAATGGCCCGACGGGAACGACGACGAGGCGGGCATCGCGATGTGACGCGCGGCGAAGGTGGCCGGATCTGCGCGCTCGGGTCTCGGCCGCGTCGCGACCGACTTCGCCCCGAGGTTGATGCTGGCCGAGGTGATGCCGATCGCGACGACCCCTTCGAGCGCCGCCCGACGTCCTCGCCTTCCGCCGAACACGGCGAGCAGCGCGGCGATCGCCAACCACAGCCGCGAACCGTTCGCGGCGTTCGAGAGACGACGGAGCGGGTCGTCGAGCGACGGCGTCGGCGTGCGCTCGATCGCCTCGTAGACGGCTCGATCGACGGCGCCGATCTCGCTCAGCGCGATCGACCACACCGATGCGGGCCCGCGCCGTTCCTCGACGCGTTCGGCCGCGGCTTCCGCCAGGCTCCGGTCCGGCGGGTGCTCGGTTGCGGACATGGCTAGCGCGACGAACCCGGGCGCGAGCGGCTAGGCCGCGCCGACCTCTTTCACCCATTCGCGCAGCCGGGGAAGGTGCTCCTCATAGTGCTCGGGGCCCGCCTTGCTGATCCAGCGGTCGGCCTCGGCGGAGCTCTCCGGGAGCGAACGCCATGCGCGAAGCATCCGATTGCGCGCGGCGATCCCTTGCGATCGGATGTCCGTGAACGACACGTCGCGCATCGCCGCGTAGACCTGCGCGTTGGTCGCGTCGATGTCGACGTCCTCCGGCCGGTACGTGCCGAAGCGGATCTGCTCCAGCACCGCGCCCGCCTCGGCGAGCCAGCCGCCGATATGCGCGATGAGGTCCTTCGCCGACCAGCCCTCTTCGAAGTAGCCGGGCTCCCCCACCAGGTTCGGCGGCAGCGCGTCGACGAGGCCGTGGAGCTCCGTCCACAGGCGGTCCTCGGCTTGCATCAGCTCGGGAGCGGCGTCTGATGGCGACATGTCGCCCAGTATGACCGGAAGCCGCCCGGGGCAGTCCCCGCCGGCCTAGCGGGCGCGGGGCGGCGGGTTGTGCCAGCCGCCGACCGCGTCGACCAGCCGATCGGCCTCGGGCGGGCCCCATGACCCCTCGCGGTACGGGTGCACCGGCGTCACCTCGTCCAGCACCGGATCGACGATCTCCCACGACCGTTCGATCACGTCCTGGCGGCTGAACAGCTCGGCGTCGCCTTCCATCGCATCGGTCAGCAACCGCTCGTAGGCCGACATCTCCTCCGCGGGCGGATGCGCCGCCACCAGCTCGACCTCCTCGCCGACCATGTTGTCGCCGGGGATCTTCGTGCGAGCGCCGAGCGAGATGCGCTGATCGGGTCCGAGCCGGAAGACGACGTGGTTCGGATGCTTGCTGAGCGGCTCGTCGAACACGTCGCGCGGCGGGCGCTTCAGCTCGACCAACACCTCGGACGCGGTCACGGCCATCTTCTTGCCGGTCCGGATGTAGAACGGCACGCCGGCCCAACGCCATGTCTCGATGCGCAGGCACAGCGCGACGAACGTCTCGACCGTCGAGTTCGGCGCCACGCCCTTCGCCTCGCGATATCCGTCGTACTGGCCGCGCACGACGTCGTCGGGCTCCAGCGGCCGGATCGCTTGCAGCAGCCGTACGCGTTCGGTCAGGAAGACGTCGCGGTCGAACCCGCTCGGTGGCTCCATCGCGACCAGGGCGAGCACCTGCAACAGGTGGTTCTGGACGACGTCGCGGATCGCACCGACCGATTCGTAGAACCCGCCGCGGTCCCGAACGCCGAAATCCTCGGCAAGCGTGATCTGCACGGTCTCGACGAAGTTCCGGTTCCACAGCGGTTCCAAGAACGCGTTGGCGAACCGGAAGTACGCCAGGTTCTGGACCGGCTCGCGGCCGAGATAGTGGTCGATGCGGAAGATCGCGTCCTCGGCGAACGTGCGGCGCAGCACGGCGTTCAACTCCCGCGCGCTCGCCAGGTCGCGGCCGAACGGTTTCTCGATCACCACGCGGGCGTTGCGAGCACACCCCGAGCCCTCGAGATGCTCGATAACCGGCTCGAACAACGACGGTGGGATCGCCAGGTAGAACAGCGGGCTCTTCGCCTCGCCGAGGGCATCGCGGAGTCGCCCGAACGTGCCGGCGTCGAGGTAGTCGCCGTCGACGTACTCGAACATCTCCTGGAGCCGGTCGAACGCGGCCTCGTCGACGCCGCCGTGCTCCTCGAGGCTCTGGCGCATCCGGTCCAGGAGCGTCTCGCGCGTCCAGCCCGAGCGCGCGACGCCGACCACCGGTCCGTCCAGGAACTTCCGCTGCACCATCGCCTGCAGGGCCGGGAAGATCTTCTGATACGCCAGGTCGCCGGTGATGCCGAACAAGACCAACGCGTCCGAGCGTCCGTCGCGCCGTGGATCCGTCATGACGCCCAGGCTACAAGCGGGTCTGGACAACGCCCGACGTACGATGGCGGCCGCGACGGCCCACAGCTCCGGCGATGGCGGCGGCAACGGAAGGAGTCTCGGATGGCGACGGATCGGCCCACGCACCTCGGGATGGTGGGGCTCGGGCGGATGGGATCCAACCTCGCCCGCCGCCTGATGCGCGACGGACACACCTGTGTCGTGCACGACGTCGCGCCCCCCGCGATCGCCGCGTTGGTCCAGGAGGGCGCCACGGCGGCCCACTCGCTGGACGAGCTGGTCGCCGCGTTGCCGACGCCGCGAACCGTGTGGCTGATGCTCCCGGCCGGTGAGATCACGGAACGAGCGTTGACCGACGTCGCGAACCTGCTCGAGCCCGGCGACGCCGTGATCGACGGCGGCAACACCCACTACGTCGACGACCTCTCGCGCGCCGCGGCGCTCACACCGCACGGCATCCACTACGTCGACGTCGGCGTGTCGGGCGGCGTGTTCGGTCTCGAGCGTGGCTTCTGCCTGATGGTCGGCGCGGACGACGAGGTGTTCGAGCGACTCGAGCCGGTGTTCCGGTCGCTCGCACCGGGCGTCGACGCGGCGGCGCGAACGCGGGGGCGTGACGGCGACCCCGCGCCGGTCGAATACGGATACCTGCACTGTGGGCCGGTGGGCGCCGGCCACTTCGTCAAGATGGTGCACAACGGGATCGAATACGGATTGATGGCCGCCTACGCCGAGGGGCTGAATGTCCTCGCGAACGCCGATGCCGGCGACCGGGTCCGCGACGCCGACGCCGAGACCACGCCGCTCGAGCATCCGGAGCGCTATCGCTACTCGATCGACGTCGCAGACGTCGCAGAGGTCTGGCGTCGCGGGAGCGTCGTGAGTTCCTGGCTGCTCGACCTGACGGCCGCCGCGTTGCACGAGGCGCCGACGCTCGAGGGCTTCGCGGGCCGTGTCAGCGACTCGGGTGAGGGCAGATGGACGGCTGTCGCCGCGATCGAGGAAGGCGTTCCGACGCCGGTGCTCACCTCGGCGCTCGCGTCGCGGTTCTCCTCACGGGGGCAGGACGACTTCGCGAACCGCGTGCTCTCGGCGATGCGCAGGGAGTTCGGTGGGCACGTCGAGAAGCCGTCCTAGATGGACGGGCCGGCCGATGCCGTTGCCGTTCGTCTCGAGGCGCTGCCCGATGCGGCCGCCGCAGCACGACGCGGCGCCGAGCTGATCGCCACGGCGGCGCGCGAGGCCGTGGCCGAACGCGGCACGTGCGCGATCGCGGTGTCCGGCGGCACGACGCCATGGCGGATGTTCGCCGCGTTGGGCGACCTCGACGTGCCGTGGGACGATCTCGGCATCTGGCAGGTCGACGAGCGCCTCGCGCCGCGCAACCACGAGGATCGTGGCCTGACGCATCTCGTGGCATCGCTCCCCCGTTCCGCGCGCGTGCACGAGATGCCGGTTGACGGCGACGCCGACGGACTGGACGCGCGAGCGGCCACGTACGCGGCGGGCCTGCCGGCGCGCTTCGACCTCGTGCACCTCGGGCTCGGCGACGACGGCCACACGGCCTCGCTCGTCCCGGGGGACCCCGTCCTGGACGTCCACGATCGCGATGTGGCGATCACGGCGACGTACCGGGGCTGGCGCCGGATGACGCTCACCTTTCCCGCGCTCGATCGAGCGAGGTGCGTGTTGTTCCTGGTGACGGGCGCGGAGAAGGCGGGCCCGTTGGGGAAGCTCCTCGCGCGTGATCCGAGCATCCCGGCGGCGCGGGTCCGGGCCGGCGAACAGCACGCGATCGTCGATCGTGCCGCCGTCGGCGAGTCGCCGCCGATGTCAGCCGGGTGACGCCTCCAGACGTTGCTTGAGGGTCTCGAGATCCTTCCGGTTGGCGCGGCGCATGGCACGGACCATCAAGGGGGTCGCCACGTTCGCGAAGCCTGACGGTTCACCCCTGTTGCGGAGCGTCATCCGCGTCGCGCCCTCGCCCGCGGTCTCCCACCGATAGGTGGTTTCCATGGGGAACGCGCCTTCGCGCGTGCTCATCACCAGTCGCTCATCTTCGATGAGATCGGTGACCGCGTACGTGTAGGTGAGCTCGCGCCCCAAGAAGCGGGCCGTGAATCGGACGCGCGACCCGATCGTCAGCGGCTTCGCGGTGACCCACCGGACGGACGTGATGTTGCGGTACCACGACGTCGTCCGGTCGAGATCGGCCGCGTACGCGAACACGTCGCGGCGAGGGCGTGCGATCACGATCGACGTCGTGACGTCGACGCGCACGCGCCGGCCTCAGGACAGCGTCGGGTTCGGCCGGCCGCCCGACTCGACGACCTCCTTCAGCCGCGCCACGATCAACGCCCACGTGAGGCTCACGCTGCCGAAGTCGTACTCGGCCTGATCGTCCGAAAAGCCCGCATGGCGGAAGACGACCTTCGTGCCGTGCTCACTCGGCTGCAGCGACCACGTGACGCTTGTTCCCTCCCAATAGGGGAACCCGCCCGGGCAACGCCACCGGATCTCCGTCCCCGGCTCGAGACCGGCCACGCGGATCGGCAGACGGACGGGAGCTCCGGAGAACCCGAAGGTCAGCTCACCGTCCACACCGTCGTCGCCTTGGACATCCGGCGTCCAGAACGCGGCCAACCCCGACCGCGTCGCGATGGTGTCGTAGACGGCCTTCGGCTCCGCGTGGATCTCGATCCCGTGCACGATGTCTCTGCTCATGAACCCTCCCCGCCGTGAGGGGCCTATTTAAGATGATGCTGAAGTTCGCGTCAACCTGAAGCATGTGCTTAACTACCGAGCGTGCAGGCCGTGCTGGACGCGATCTCCAACCCTCGGCGGCGCCAGATCCTCCGGCTGGTCTGGGATCGCGAGCGCTCCGCCGGGGACATCGCCGAGCAGTTCGACGTGAGCTGGCCCGCGATCTCGCAGAACATCGCGGTGCTTCGCAAGGCCGGCCTGGTGACGGAGCGACGCCAGGCCAACAGGCGCTTCTATCGCGCCGACCAGCAGGCGCTCGGCTCGCTCCGTCCGGTGCTCCAGGAGATGTGGGCGGCCGACCTGGATCGACTTCGAACCGTGGTGGGAGAGCGATGACCGACGATCCGATCGCACCCGTCGAACTCCAGGTCCGGCTGGACGCTCCGCCCGAGGAGGTCTTCCTGTACCTGACCGAGCCCACGCGATACGTGAAGTGGCAGGGCGTGAAAGCGGAGCTCGACCCGCGTCCGGGAGGTGTGTATCGCGTCTGGATGGACGCCGACACGGTCGCGAGCGGCGAGTTCGTCGAGATCGAACCCGCGCGCCGCGTGGTCTTCACGTGGGGATGGGAGGGCAACGAGGCCGTCCCGCCCGGCTCGACCACGGTCGAGGTCACGCTCGAGGCCGAGAGCGACGGAACGCTGCTGTCGCTACGTCATAGCGGGCTGCCGGACGGCGAGGCGGCGGTCCTGCACGAACAGGGCTGGCGCCACTTCACCGCGCAACTCGCTCTCACGCTCGCACGGCCGCGTTCGTAGGGCGTGCCGGCTACGGCTGAGGCGCGAGACCGACCTGCTGCATCATCTTCATGAAGTCGAAGATGCCCCAGTGCTCGGTGACCTTGCCCTCCTCGTTGACCTGGACGATATCGATGCCCTCGACATCGAAGGGCTTGCCGGTCGCGGGCATCTGCATGAACTCGCCGGTCTGCGTTCCCGTGACACGGCTTCGTGTTGCGATCCGGTTGCCGCTCACGACGGTGTCGAGGATCTCGAAGCGCATGTCGGGAGCGGACCCGAACATCATGTTGAAGAAGGCCTTCGCGCCCTCCTTGCCGCTCGGCATCTCCGGCGGGAGCTGATGATCGACGACCGAGTCGTCCATCATCGACAGCACCCCGTCCAGATCCTTGTCGTTCATCGCGGTGTAGAAGGCCTCGTTGTATCGCCGCATCTCCTCCGGTGACAGCGTCATCGTGGTCAGCCTCCCGCCCCGAGCTGCTGCATCATCTTCGGGATCTCCATCTGCGCCCACGACTCCACGACCTTGCCGTCCTCGAGGCGATAGATGGTGATGTACTCGACGTCGACCTTGTTGTTGTTGGCGGGCACGCCGAACCAGGGAAGGCCGCCCTGGTTCGTGCCCGTCATGCGCGAGCGAACCATCACGCGGTCGCCCTCGCCGAAGCAGTCGAGGATCTCCTGCTTGCGGTCGGGGTAGGCGCCAAGAGACATCTTGTGGCCTTCGATCAGCCCGTCGATGCCCGGCGGCAGCATCTCCGACCCCGGTCCGTGGTTCAGTTTCGGGAAGTCAGGAGACAAGATCTCCTTGACCGTGTCGTAGTCGTTCGTCGCCCACGCGGTCTCGAGCCGCCGGACGGTCTCGACGTTGTCGCTCATCGCCGACTCCTCCTCAACATCCGGAAGACGGACTGTATCGGCGTGGGTCGCAACCCCGCAAGGCGGCCGTTCGACGTGTGCTCGGACCCTGTATCCTGACCGTGAGGGTTCAGCGTCATATCACGACCGTGGTCCACAGAGCAGTTCCCTCTCGGTCCTCGGACCGATCGCCCCCGAGCAGCGGTCAGGCTCGTCCGGGCATGGAAGGAGGGAACAAAGCATGACCACCGGAACCGTGAAGTGGTTCAACGGCGAGAAGGGCTTCGGCTTCATCACCCAGGACGACGGCGGCCCAGACGTCTTCGTGCATTACAGCGCGATCACAGGCGACGGCTACCGCAACCTCGAAGAGAACCAGAAGGTTGAGTTCGAGCTGTCGCAGGGCCAGAAGGGCCCGCAGGCCGGCAACGTTCGCGTGATCGCCTAACAAGGTGCTGGGAACGATGGCCGTCGCGCTCCGTGCGCGGCGGCCATCCCCCGAACCGGTCAGCGGAGCAGATCGACGCTCGGCGCGAGCGCGTGTCTGCGCGTGGCCGTCGTGTGGAGCCAACACGTCGTCGACGTGTTGTACGTGGAGAGTACGGTCACGCAGTTCGTGACCTCGCACGACCTGCCCGCCTTCGCGCGCCGCTCGGCTTGTTTGCTGGCGACGGGGACGCCGTATTGCACGGTGCTGCTGTTCGACCGCTTCATCAGATCCCTTCCTGCTCGGATCGCGACTACGGATGATCCGTCGGAGGCGAAAGGGACGGGCGCGGGAGCAGCACGTCGGTCGCGTGGCGAACCTTCAGGAGACGCCGTTGCAACGAGCGTATCACGGCGTTCCCTCCACCCGACCGTTCCATCACGTACAGTGGATACGTACCGATTCGCGAGCCTCGACCGTTCGAGGCCACGCGCGACGACGTCTCGCTGATCCCCACACGTTCGCTTCTTTCGTTCCTGTGCGGCTCCGCCGGCAGATCCTCGCGCCCGCGTGCCGACGACACAGGAAGTCGAGGTAGTGATGCATCAGCACCCCTCCGTGGGCGGCGCCGTGTTGCCCCCCAACCCGCGCACCTTCGCCGAGCTCGGCGTATCCGCGCGGATCGAAGAAGCGCTTCGCATGCGCGGGATCGACGGTCCCTTCGAGATCCAAGATCGCGTGATCCCCGATGCGCTCGCCGGGCGCGACGTGCTCGCCCGTTCACGAACGGGGTCGGGCAAGACGCTCGCGTTCGCCGTGCCGCTCGTCGAGCGGTTGACGCCGAGCGGCCGGAGCCCCTCGGCGCTGATCCTGGCGCCGACGCGCGAGCTCGCCAGCCAGGTCACCGAGGAGTTCCGCGCGATCGCCGACGTCGCACAGCTGCAGGTCGCGGCGGTGTACGGCGGCGTCGGCATCGGCCCGCAAGCCAAGCGCGCCCGCCATGCAGACATCCTGGTCGCCACGCCGGGCCGGTTGCTGGATCTGGTCCAGCGCAAGCTGCTCAGACTCGATCGCGTCCGCATCTGCGTGCTCGACGAGGCCGACCGCATGCTCGACATGGGGTTCCTGCCGGATGTGCAGCGCATCCTCGAGATGCTTCGCCCCGATCGGCAAACCATGCTGTTCTCCGCCACGCTCGACGGGGACGTCGGCCGGCTCGCCCACCGGTTCACCCACGACGCGGTGCGTCACGAGGTGGGCGAGGGCGGCGTCACGATCACCGACGCGCATCACCGATTCATCAGCGTCGAGCAGCCGAAGAAGACCGAGGCGCTCGTGCGTGAGCTTGCAGCCGATCGAGGCCTCGCGCTCGTGTTCGTTCGGACCAAGCACGGGGCCGACCGGCTCGCACGCCTGCTTCGCAAGCAAGGGTTCCACGCCGGCGAGTTGCACGGAGGGATGTCGCAGCCGCAGCGCGAGCGGTCGCTCGGCCGCTTCGCGAGCGGCGCCAACGACGTGTTGATCGCGACCGACGTCGCCGCCCGCGGGCTCGATCTCGAAGACATCACGCACGTGATCAACTTCGACGCACCGGCCGACGAGAAGGCGTACGTGCACCGGGTCGGTCGCACCGCGCGGGCCGGTCGCGGAGGCGAAGGAGTGACGTTCGTCACGCCGGAGCAGCGCTTCGACGTTGGACGGATCGCGAAGCTGCTCGACCTCAACGCGGAGTTCGTTCGGGCAGGATTCCCGGCCGACCGGGAGCCCTCGCGCCAGAACCCCCGCGGCGGCCGGGGTCGCGACAGCCGAGGCCGGGGCGGCCGCCGGAACCGTTAGCGGCGCTTGGAGCCGCGGAGCCCCTCGCGGATGTTCGTCGTCGCCAGCGAGTCCGCGATCGAAAGCAACGCCCAGGCCGTCGCCACACGGATCGCGATGTCTCTCGTGTGAACCTGGGATGACTCGTCGGCATCGATGAACTGCTCCATCAGGCGGTGCGCCTCGAGCCGAGGATCGGGCTCGTGCTTCTTCCGCGTCTTCTTGGCCGGAGGATCGCTCATGCCGACGTCCTTTCTCATCACGCGTTGCGGCTACCGGTGATCACACGTGCCGTTCCGGGGAGCGGTCACCTGCCACGGCGAGGATCCGCAGAGCGGTAGCGCCTGAGCTTGTAGTACGCGCGCTCAACGTAGAACCGCGCATCGTCGGAGGTCGGATCGGCGAGCGCCGACGTCAACCAGTCGGTCACCTCGTCGATCTCGAGCGGCTCGGCGACCCGTCCGCTCGGCCGCGTGAACCGTCGGCCGCTCACCATCGGCGCAAGATGCTGGATCGCGCCTTCCACGTCGCCCGCGCTCACGGACGAAAGCGCCCCGGACAGCCGGTCGACATCGAGCGGTTTGGGCGCCGTCACCGGGCGACCCTCCCACGGCATACGGCACGGCCGCCTGCCGCTCGGATCGGAAGACCGCGCGCAGCAGGGACCGAGGCGCGCAAGCGATAGCCATCACGTCGTGCCATGAACCCCCCGTCGATCCGGCTGGCGCCGCCAGGTCTGCTTCCGGCGTGGACGAATACCGGCGACCGGTTCCATGGAGAGCGGCGTTTCGAAGGATCGCGATGACTTGGTGGCGTTGGTCCGTCCGAGATCTGCCCGGGCGACATCCAGACCACACCTGAGCCTACCGCATCCCTATCGGGAGACGCCGCATCCGAGCGTCCAGAGCCCTTCAGCGGCACGACCTTCGGAACGGCGACGACTTCGATCTCGTGCCCCTCGCGGCTCTCGGCTTCATCGATTCGTCACGACGCGTAGGCGGAGGCTGGGTGCGCCGAAATTCCTGCAGCGCAAGGCGGCGCGAGCGGTCGGCCCGACATTGTCGTTGTTCGGATGCCGATGCATAATCCGAACCGTCACGGCTAGCCAGGAGGCAACACCATGGGTAGACCGGATGCAGTCTTCGAGACCGACGCTCGGCGGATGGGCGATGTCGTCGTCGTGTCGCTGACCGGCGAACTCGACATGGCCACCGCTCCGGCGGTTCAAGAAGCGGTGGAGCGCGCGCAGGACGAGGGACCGATCGCCGTCGACCTCCGCGAGCTGACGTTCATCGACTCGACGGGCATCAGGGCGCTGCTCGATATCTACGCTGCCGGACAGGACGGTCACTCGGCCGTCTCGTTCATCCGCGGCCCGAAACGCGTGCAGCGGGTTCTTCAACTCGCCGGAGTCGAGCAGCTGCTCGCGTGGACGGACCCACCGGCCGGGGCCGCGAGCGACGGGTTCTAGCCCGGGTCGTTCCGAGCCGGATCGGCAGTTGAGCTCGCTTCGGACGGCGGTGGCGGCTGCGACGCGCTACGCCTAGGAAGAGCCCATCTCCCGCGAGAGCTCGGGTCGCACGCCGAAGAATCGATAGAGGCCGAGTGGGACCAACACAACACCGACCGCCACGAGGAACCAGCGCCGAGAGTTGCCGCCCCTTTCGAGGACGAGTTGAATCCCCTGCGGTGAGAGTTCGTCCTTGTGCTCGTGCCGGGCCCGGGTCAACTGCCGCGTAGGGCGTGATCGACACGGAGGTCCCGGTACCCGGCAAAGCATGACCCGGTTGAGCTGGAAGGAGCCGACAGATGGCGATCCATCCGAGCGTCAGCACTCCCGAGCACCCGGCGCTCGTCGCACACGCTAAGCAGCGCGGTGAGAACGTCCAGAACCGCATCGCCGACGCGATCACGCGGTTCGCCGGGTCGATGTGGTTCGTGTACGTGAGCATCGCCTGGTTCGCGTTGTGGATCGGCCTGCGGGTCGAGCGCTACCCCTACGGGCTGCTGACGATGATCGTGTCGCTCGAAGCGATCTTCCTGTCGACGTTCGTGATGATCAGCCAGAACCGTGCCGACGAGAAGCGGCAGGTGCTCGCCGACAACCAGTGGAAGATCGTCCAGACGGAAGAGGCACAGAACGAACAGCTGATCCAGCTGTCCACGCAGATCCTCGAGCTCACCAAGGCGATCCACGCGCTCACGGTCGCGAAGTACGAAGACCCGAGCGCACCAACCGGCCCCTGACCACGCGAATCTCCTTGAGACAGTTCCTCCACAACCTGCGCATACTCGAGTTAGGACGCGGACCCGTCAGTGACGGGAGAAGAGATGTCACGGGTTCGCCCCGCCGACTCCGTCCTATCGACCTTCTCGGGTTCCGTGAGCCGACATCCGGAGCGAGCTCGTCGCTCCGACCTCCTTGCCGCTCGCCCGGGCCGTTTCGGGACATCTATCGAAGGGTCACGCGTATGCAATCGGTACGGATCGCGAACTACAAGCTCCTCACGGGCACCTTCCCGGAGATCGCCGAAGAAGCGAAGGACGGGATGCTCGCCACGTTCAGGTCGAAGCCAGGCTTCGTGCGGTACGGGCTCGCCGACATCGGCGGTGGCACCGCAGTGTCCATCAGCGTGTGGGAGACCCACGATGAAGCCGAGGCGGCAGCGCCCGTGGCGGCTGAATGGGTTCGCGAGCATCTCGCGGATCGGATCGAGCTCCTTTCGAATCAGGCAGGCGACCTCGCCTTCTTCGAAGGCGTTCCCACCGCCGTCTGACCGACCAGCCCCCGGAGCCCACGCGATGGGCTCCTGCCGAAGCGACGCCGACGGCTAGGGCTCCGCGCGGGCGGGCCCGCCGACCCTGGCCTCAACGGAAGGAAGTTCGCCATGACCATCACGCCGCAAGACGCAGTCCTCGAACGAGATCAGACCGCGCGTCACGCGTTCCCTGAGATACGTGGAGAGGTCACGTTGCGGGCGCCCCGGACACTCGCCGAAGAGATCCTTGTTTCGTTCCGCAACGGCGATCTGGACGCGGAAACCGCCTTCGAGCTGACATCGCACGGGGGGCACGCCCGGTCCGTCACCGGGAAGATCACCTACCTCGATATAGAGGCGAACACGTTCCTGGTTCGGGGAGCCGCCGACGAACTCGTTCGGGTGCCCTTGCGAGACATCACATCGGTTCGCCGCGCGTAGCGATACCGACTAACCCTCGGCGGTCTCGCGCGCCGCGCGCTTCTCCTCATAGTGACTCGCCATCGTGTCCAGCATCGCGAGGTAGTTGGCGATGCCGTCGCGCGCCTCTTCGGCCTCGTCGGACAGGCCTGTCAATCTGTCGATCTTCCAGTCC
>JBJMLQ010000007.1:0-4780 GCA_045805225.1 Actinomycetota bacterium
CAAGCTGAACACGGATGTGGTCTCCTCGCTCGTCGCGGGCGGGGTGAGCGCCGTCGGCCTGTCTGGCGTCGACGGTCGCCTGCTGATCGCGCGCAAACAGGACGGACCCGATCTGGGCTTCGTCGGCGAAGTCGTCCAGGTCAACGCCGACGTGTTGGCGACGCTTCTCGAGCGCTCGTTCGTCCCCGTCGTCGCGTCGATCGCGGTGGACGAGGACGGACAGGCCTACAACGTCAACGCCGACGTGGTCGCCGCCGAGCTGGCCGTGGAGCTGGACGCGGAGAAGCTCGTCTACGTGAGCGACGTCCCCGGGTTGATCGGGCCGACGGGCGATCTGCTGTCGGAGCTCTCGTCGAAGCAGGCGAGCGACCTGCTCGCCGAGCCCGGCGTGATCGACGGCGGCATGATCCCCAAGGTGCGAAGCGCGGTGCGCGCGCTCGACGCCGGGGTCGGCCGGGTGCATCTCGTCGACGGGCGCGTCGAGCACGCGGTCGTGCTCGAGCTGTTCACACCCGAGGGCATCGGCACGATGATCACGCCCGATTTGGAGACGATCACGCCGTGACGCGCGACGCCTTGATGCCCGCGTACGCCCGCCTTCCCGTCACACTCGTGCGCGGCGAGGGTTGCCGGGTCTGGGCCGACGACGACACACCGTACCTCGACCTGCTCGGGGGCCTCGGGGCGCTCAGTCTCGGACACGCCCACCCGCGCTGGGTCCGCGCCGTGTGCGATGCGGCCGCGACGCTCGGCCTGACGACGAACCTCGTGACGACCGCGCCACAGGCGGCTCTCGCGGCCAGGCTCGCGGCGATCACGCCGGTCGATGACGCGACGGTGTTCTTCTGCAACTCGGGCGCCGAGGCCAACGAAGCGCTGCTGAAGCTCGTGCGCAAGCACGGACTGGCGACCGGTCGACCGGTGGTTCTGGCGCTCGAGGGGTCGTTCCACGGGCGCACGATCGCCGCGCTCGCCGCGACGGGGCAGCCGCAGAAGCGTGCGCCGTTCGAGCCGCTGGTGGACTGGATCCGGTTCGTGCCCCCGGGAGACGCCGCCGCGCTCGATGAGGGGCTCGCACCCGGCGACGTCGGCGCCGTGTTGCTCGAGCCGATCCTCGGTGAGGGCGGCATCGTTGCGCTGTCGCCGGAGTACCTGCGCGCCGTGCGCGATCGATGCGATGCGAGCGGCGCGCTGTTCGCGGCGGACGAGGTCCAGACCGGGTCGGGCAGGACCGGCCGCTGGCTCGCGCTCGAGGCCGCGGGCGTTCGTCCCGACGTCGTCACCCTCGCGAAGGCGTTGGGTGGCGGGTTGCCGATCGGAGCGGTCCTCGCCCGCGCCGACCTCGCCTTCGGGCCAGGCGAGCACGGCTCGACGTTCGGCGGCGGTCCGATCCCGTGTGCGGCGGCGCTCGCGGTGCTCGACACGATCGAAGCCGAGGGCCTGCTCGCGAACACGAGCGCGATGGGCGCGCTGCTGCGCGACGAGGTCGCCCGGCTCGCGCCGTCGAGCGCGCTCACGGATATCCGGGGCGACGGCCTGTTGTGCGGGTTCCGCGTTCCCGGCGAGAACGCGACGGACGTCGTCCAGGCGCTCCTCGCGCGAGGGGTGCTCGCCTCGACCGCCGGGCCCGATGTCGTGCGGTGCACGCCGCCGTTCGTCATCGGACCTGCCGAGATCGACGAGGCCGCGAAGGCGTTGGCGGCGGCTCTGCAGGACGCAGCGTGAGCACCACCCCGGGCGCGCGGGTGCGCCGGCGGCAGGCCATCGTCGAGTTGGTCTCCGGTCAGCGGCTCGGCTCGCAGGAAGAGATCCGCTCCCGGCTCGCGCACCTCGGCCACCAAGCGACCCAGTCCACGATCAGCCGCGACCTCGAGGAGCTCGGGCTCGCGCGCGTGCACGACGCAGAAGGGGTGCGCTACGTGCTGCAGGAGGTGACGGCCGGCACGCCGTCGTCCGCGGGCCTGCGCCGGCTCCTCGCCGAGTTCGCGGTCGCGTTCGTCCGAACGGACGTCGGTCTCATCGTCCGCACGCCTCCGGGCGCCGCGAACGTCTTGGCCGAGGGGATCGACCGCGCGGGGCTCCCGCAGATCGCCGGCACGATCGCCGGCGACAACACGATCTTGATCGTCGGGCGCGAGGGCATCGGCGCCTCGGCGATCGACACCACGCTCACAGATCTCATGGAGGCGAACGATGGTTGAGAAGGCGGTCCTGGCGTACAGCGGGGGATTGGACACGTCGGTGGCGATCCGCTGGCTCGTGGAACGCGGCTTCGAGGTGCACGCGGTCGCGGTCGACGTCGGTCAGCGCGAAGACTTCTCCGAGATCGTCGAGCGCGGCCGGCGCGCCGGTGCGACGAGCGTCCGCGTCGCCGACGCGGTCGACCGGTTCGCCGCCGAGTTCCTGGCGCCTGCGATCCGTGCCAACGGGATGTACGAGGGCAAGTACCCGATGGTCTCGGGCCTCGCGCGCCCGTGCATCGCCGAGGAGGTGATCGCCGTCGCGCGGGAGGTCGGCGCGTCGACCGTCGCACACGGCTGCACCGGCAAGGGCAACGACCAGGTGCGGTTCGAGGTGTCGTTCGCGGTGCTCGCGCCCGACCTGGACGTGCTCGCACCGATCCGCGACGACACGATCCCGCGGGAGAAGGCGATCGCGCTCGCGGGGGAGTGGGACATCCCGGTGACGAACGTGGCCACCGTGTACTCGATCGACGAGAACCTCTGGGGCCGCACCGCGGAGTGCGGGCCCCTGGAAGATCCGTGGGTCGCTCCACCCGAGGACGCGTTCGAACGGACGGCGGCGCCGCCGGATCGGCCGGCGGAGCCGACGGAGATCGTCGTGACGTTCGATCGCGGCGTCCCCGTGGCGCTGGACGGCGCAACCACGCCGCTTCCGGCGTTGATCCGCACGCTCGACGCGCTCGGCGGCCGCTACGGGTTTGGCCGCGTCGACATGATCGAGAACCGCCGCGTGGGCATCAAGAGCCGCGAGATCTACGAGGTGCCCGGCGCGTTGTCGATCATCGCGGCGCACCGGGCGCTCGAAGATCTGACGCTCGAGCGCGACCTCGCGCACCACAAGCCCGGGATCGAGGCGCGGTGGGCGGACCTGGTGTACGACGGGCAGTGGTTCTCGCCGTTGCGTGCGGCGCTCGACGCGTACATCGACGCGACGCAGTCGTCGGTGTCGGGCGACGTGCGCCTCCGCTACGCCGACGGGTCGTGCACCGTCGTCGGGCGGCGGAGCGAGCACTCGTTGTACGACCTGTCGCTCGCCACGTACGGGGCGGCCGATGCGTTCGACCAATCCGACTCGCGGGGCTACGTCACGCTCTACGGGTTGCCGCTCAAGGTCTGGTCGGCGAAGCAGCGTCCCGCGTCATGACCGATCGGCCGCTGTGGTCCGGCCGGTTCTCGACGCCGCCGGCCCCGCAGGCACAGGCGCTCGGGCGCTCGCTTGCGGTGGACGTCGTGCTCGTCGCCGAGGATGCGCGCGCCGGCGCGGCGCACGTCGAGGCGTTGCGCGAGGCCGGCCTGCTGACCGACGACGAGGCGCGGCAGCTGGCCGACGCACTCGTGCGCGTCCGGGACGCGATCGTCGCCGGTACCTTCTCGTTCGACCCCGCCGATGAGGACATCCACTCGGCCGTCGAACGAGGCGTCACCGATCTCCTCGGCGACGTCGGGGCGAAGCTGCATGCGGGCCGGTCCCGCAACGACCTCGTGGCGACCGACGTCCGGCTCCATCTCCTCGGCCTCGCCGCCGCGGCGGTCGAGGACGTCCGTGCGGTCGCGCGTGCGCTCCTCATGCGCGCTCGCGAACACATCGACGACCCGATGCCCGGATCGACCCACGTGCGCGCGGCCCAACCGATCACGGTCGGGCACCATCTGTGTGCGCACGCATGGGCGCTCGCGCGCGATCTCGAGCGGTTCTCCGAGTGGCGCGGCCGAGCCAACGTGTCGCCCCTCGGCGCCGGCGCGCTGGCCACGTCGACCCTCGGCCTGGATCCGGCCGCGGCGGCGGCTCGGCTCGGGTTCCACCGCGCCTTCGACAATTCGCTGGACGCGGTGAGCGATCGCGACGTCGTCCAGGAGGCGGTCGCCGTCGCGTCGATATGCGCGACGCACCTGTCGCGTCTGGCGGCAGACCTGTTGCGGTGGATCGATCCCGCGCTCGGATGGGCGGAGCTGGACGAGGCGTACTCGACCGGGTCGAGCATGATGCCGCAGAAGCGGAACCCCGATACCGCCGAGCTCGCGCGCGCCAAAGCGGCACGGATCGCGGGTGACTTCGTGACCCTCGCCTCGATGCTGCAGGGACTCCCGCTCGGGTATCAGCGCGACCTGCAGGAGGACAAGGAGCCGGCGTTCGACGCGCTCCGAACGGTCTCCTCCGTCGCCGGCGCGCTCGCCGGCGCCGTCACGACGCTTCGCATCGACACGGTCGCGATGCGCGCGGCATGCACGGATCCTGCGCTGTACGCGACCGACGTCGCGGAAGCCTTGGTGAAGACCGGCGTGCCGTTCCGTGCCGCGCACCAGCGGACCGGGGAGCTGCTCAAGACGCTCGCCGAGGACGGACGAACGCTTGCCGATCTCGACGACGCCGGATGGGTGGACCTCGGCGTCCCCGACGGCGCCGCGCTGCTCGATCCCGACCGGTCGATCGCCGCACGGACCGCGCCCGGTGGGCCGTCGCGCGCGTCGGTCCAGGCGCACCTCGCAGCGCTGGACGCGCTGCTCGCATCGTGACAACGCAGGAGGCCGCCGGCTTC
>JBJMLQ010000008.1:0-4303 GCA_045805225.1 Actinomycetota bacterium
GCCGACGCTCACGTGCTGCGGCAGCAGCCGGCCCTGCTCCTTCATCCGGCCGAAGTGATACGCGAGCAGCGTCCCCTTGTTCAGCTCGAGCGCCATGTCGGCGAGCTTCTTCTGTGTCAGCTGGAACGAGCCGATCGGCCGGTCGAACTGGATCCTCGTCTTCGCGTACTCGAGCGCCGACGCGAAACACGAGCGAGCCGCCCCCATCACGCCCCAGATGATCCCGAACCGTGCCTCGTTCAGGCAGGTCAGCGGGCCCCGAAGCCCGCGCACCTCCGGCAACATCGCGCCCGCGGGCAGGCGAACGTCGTCCAACACGAGCTCCGACGTGACGCTTGCGCGAAGCGACAGCTTCTTGTGGATGTCGGGCGCCGAGAACCCCGGCGCGTCGCACGGCACGACGAACCCCCGGATCCCGTCGTCGGTGTTCGCCCACACGATGGCGACGTCGGACACGCTGCCGTTGGTGATCCACATCTTGGTGCCCGACACGATCCAGTCGTCGCCGTCACGCTTGGCGACCGTCCGCATGGACCCCGGGTCGCTTCCGCTGTCGGGCTCGCTGAGGCCGAAGCACCCGATCGCCTCGCCGGACTGCAGGCGCGGCAGCCACTCGGCCTTCTGTTCGTCCGAGCCGAACTCGTTGATCGCGAACATCGCGAGGGCGCTCGTCACGCTGACGAACGACCGTAACCCGCTGTCGCCGGCCTCGAGCTCCAGCTCGACCAGCCCGTAGGCAACCGCGCCGAGCCCGCCGATGTCCGGCAGCTGCATCCCGAGGAACCCCAGCTGCCCGAGCTCCTTGGCGAGCTCACGCGCGGGGAACTCGCCGCGCTCGTACCAGTCGTCGACATCGGGAAGGATCCGGTCGGCGACCCACTCACGGGCGAGCCCTCGGATCTGGCGCTCCTCGTCGGTGAGCAGCGCATCGATGTCGATCAGGTCGAGCGGGTCGGGTGCATCCACGGGACGGCTCCTTCCTCGATGCGTCCAGCCTATGCCGCGCGCCGCGCTGCGGCTCGACCGTCAGCCGTCGGCCTCGGCGCGCACCTCAGCATCGTGTTCCCCCAACCGAGGCGGCGGCATGCGGTAGGCGGCAGGCGTCCTGGACAACCGAACCGGGTTGGCGACCGTATCGATACCCGGGAAGGACGCGACCGCGTCGAGGCCGACGGCCTCGGCGAGCGCGAACGCTTGGTCAACTTGGTTGACCATCCCGCACGGGATGCCGCGCGCGCCCAGGCTCTCGATCCACGCGGCCGTCGACGACGTCGCGAGCGCCCGCTCGAGCGCCTCCACGAGCGGTTCGCGGTTCGTCACCCGCGCGGCGTTCGTCGCGAACCGCTCGTCGGTCGCGAGCGCCGGCACTCCCAGCGTGTCGCAGAACGTCGCGAACTGCTCGTCATTGCCCACCGCGACGACGAACGGTCCGTCGGCGGCGCGCAGCGTCTCGTACGGCGCGATGGAAGGATGGCGATTGCCCATCCGCCCGGCGACAACGCCCGCGGTGAGCCAGTTCGACGCCTGGTTCGCGAGCGCGAACAGCGTCGTCGACAACAGATCGACCTCGACGAGCTGACCCTCGCCGGTTCGATCGCGATGGCGGAGCGCCGCCAAGATGCCGATCGCCGCGTGCAAGCCGGTCATCACGTCCACGAGCGCGACGCCGATCTTCCGCGGCTCACCGTCAGGGTCGCCGGTGATCGACATCAGGCCGCCCATCGCCTGGGCGAGGAAGTCGTAGCCGGCCACGTCGCCGCGGCCGATCCCGGCGATCCGGCACGACACGAGGCCGGGTCGCTCGGCGGACAACGTCTCGTGATCGAGTTCGGCGCGCGCCATCACGCCGGGCCGGAAGTTCTCGATGACGACGTCGGAACGAAGCGCGATCGTTCGCGCAACGGCGAGATCGTCGGGGTCTTTCAGATCGAGCGCGACGCTCCGCTTGTTCCGGTTCACGCTGAGGTAATAGGAGGCGTCGCCGGCAGCCGACCACGGCGGCCCCCAGCCCCGCGTGTCGTCGCCGGTGCCCGGTCGCTCGATCTTGACGACGTCGGCCCCGAGGTCGCCGAGGATCATCGTCGCGAGCGGTCCGGCCAGCACCCGGGAGAAGTCCGCCACGCGGATGCCGTCCAGCGCCGCCGGTGTCTGCGTCACAGCGGCACTGTAGGCGGTCCCGTCGGGCGTCGCGGAACCGACCGAGCGTCACCGCGTCGGTGCCCGGCTGTTCTGCCGGCTGGGTAGCATCCGCGGCATGAACGTGACCGTGCTGACGAAATTCGTCCCCAACCCGACGGGCACCCCGTCGCTCGGACCCGACAACCTGTTGATCCGTGACGCCGGCGACGGCGCGCTCGACCCCGGCGACGAGTACGGCCTCGAGCTCGCGCTCCAGCTCGTCGAGTCGGGCGGCGGCGAGGTGACCGTCGTCTCGATGGGCCCGGCCGAGGCGCTCGCCGGTGTCCAGCGCGGTCTTGCGATGGGCGCACACCGAGGCCTGCTCGTCACCGATCCGGGCCTGCGTGGCGCCGACGCGCTGGTGACGGCGAAGGTGCTCGCGGCGGCGGTCGGCCGGAGCCCGTACGACCTCGTGATCGCGGGTGTCGAGTCCACCGACGGCTACACCGGCACGATGCCCGCAACGCTTGCCGAGCTGCTGGGCATCGCCGCGGTCACGGCGGTCCGCAAACTCGAGCCCGACGGCGACGGGTTCCGCGCCGAGCGACAGACGGAGTCGGGGTACGACGTGCTCGCGACGCCGAAGCCCGCGTTGATCACCGTCACCGCGGGAGCGACCGACCCCCGGTACCCGAGCCTCAAGGGGATCATGGCCGCGAAGTCCAAGCCGGTCGACACGGTGAGCGCCGCGGATCTCGGGGTCGGCGACCTCGCGCCGAGCCAGACCGTCGCCGCCGTGACGGATGCGCCGGCCAAGGCCGGCGGGGAGATCGTCACCGGCGACGAAGCCGTCGGTCGGATCGCCGACCTGCTCGCCGACGCGAAGGTGATCTGATGGGCGCGACCTGGGTCTACGCGCAGGTCACGCCCGACGGCGTCCACCCGAGCGCGCTCGAACTGCTGACGAAGGCGCGAGCGCTCGGCGGCGAGGTCGCCGCCGTCGCGCTCGGGCCTGGGGCGACGACCGCCGCGAACGAGCTCGGCGCCCACGGCGCCGCGATCGTGTACGCCGGCGACGACCAGGCGTTCGCCGACCACCCGGGGCGCACCGCAGCGCACACGCTCCACGTGTTGATCGGACAGCACGCGCCGTCGCTGATCCTGTTCCCCGCCACGTACGAGGGGCGCGACGTGGCCGGCTGCCTGCAGGCGCTCACCGGATCGACGTTGATGGCCAACGCCACCGACGTCGACGGGCCCGCTCGAGCGCGGACCGAGATCTTCGGTGGCACGAAGATCGTCGAGGTGGACCTCGCCGGCCCCGAGCCGCGCCTGGTCCTCGTGCGGCCGAAGTCGTTCCCGGCGGAGCCGAGCGGCGGCACCGCCGAGGTGATCGCCGTCGACGTGGTGACGCCGCCCGGCCCGACTGCCTCCGTCGTCGAGCGCCACGCGGAAGCGGCGAGCGGGCCGAAGCTCGAGGAGGCGAACGTCGTCGTGGCGGGCGGTCGCGGGCTCGGCGGCCCCGAGCCGTTCGCGATGCTCGATGATCTCGCCGCCGCCATCGGCGGCGCGGCGGTCGGCGCGTCGCGCGCGGCGGTCGACGCCGGCTGGGTGCCGTACGCCTACCAGGTGGGTCAGACCGGCAAGACGGTCAAGCCGGAGGTCTACATCGCGGCCGGCATCAGCGGCGCCCTGCAGCACGTCGTCGGGATGAAGGGCGCGAAGCGCATCGTCGCGATCAACAAGGACGCCGATGCGCCGATCCTGAAGATCGCCGATCTCGGCGTGGTCGGCGACCTGTTCGAGATCGTGCCCGCGTTGACGGAGGAGGTCCGTCGACGGGCCACCTCCTGAGCGCCGTCGCGCTTGCCGCGGTCCTGACGATCGCGGTCGTCGTCTTCGTGCGGCGGGCGCGCGCGCGGATGGCGCTGCTGCGCGCGGCCCGTCCGGCCGCTCGCACCGCCGAGCCCGGCGCGCGCGCCCGGCGGGAGCTCGCGCACGTGCTCGGGCAACGCAAGCTCTTCCAGAAGGCGCTCCCGGGCGTGATGCACGCCTTCATCTTCTGGGGCTTCCTCGTGCTGTTCCCGACGATCATCGAAGCGACGCTCGCGATCGTCGACGACGGACGGTCGCTGCCGGTGATCGGCCAGGTGCCGTGGTTCCTGTTCCTCGTCGACCTCTTCGC
>JBJMLQ010000009.1:0-3333 GCA_045805225.1 Actinomycetota bacterium
GGACCGATCGAGGACCGACTCGCGTTGCTACGAGCGACCGGGACGCATCTGTCTCCGATCTACGGCACGGTCGCCGGCCCGAGCGGCCCGCTCGCCGACCTGCTCGAGCGCACGTGCGCGGCGGACCCGCTCTTCGACCTCGTCGATGAGGAACAGGTCCGACACCGGCTCTGGCGGATAACGGCCCACGAACCGATCGCCGACTGGCTCGAGCCCTTCGACCTCTTGATCGCCGACGGTCACCACCGGTACACCACGGCGCTGGCCTACCGCCGCGAGCGGCACGCCGTCGATGGCCCCGGACCATGGGACCGGATCTTGACGCTGGTGGTCGACACCGGCACCCAACGTGTGCCGGTGCTGCCCTATCACCGGGTCCAGCTCGCCGGCACGACGCCGGCGCTCGACGAACCCGCGCGCGATCTGGCCGACGTGGTGGCGCGCGCCGATGACGCGACCGGCCGCGTCGGCGTCATCGAACGGGCCGGCATCGACGCGGTGACGTTCGGCGTCGTCGACCTGCCCGGGCCGCCGCCGGTGGTGCGAACCCTGCACGAACGCATCCTTGATCGGGTCGCGCCCGGAGAAGCGCTGCGCTTCACGCATAGCGCAGCCGACGCCGAGCGCGCGGTTCGCGACGGTGAGGCCGTGGCCGCCTACGTCTTGCCGCCCACAACACCCGAGAACGTGCTCGCCGCGATCGCGCGCGGCGACCGGCTGCCTCGGAAGTCGACGTTCTTCTGGCCGAAACCCCGCACGGGCTTGGTGCTCATGCCCGTGCGGTGATGTCGCCCTCCTTCTCCTCGTCGACCTCCAACCGTCGAAGACCCGTGGCGACCACCTCGGTGAGGCTCCGCGCGCCTGCTCCGGACCGGTAGAACCGCCGGACGAGTTGCCCGTGCACGAGGACCGCGTCGCCCTTGGCGATCGCGTCCACCGTCGCACGGCCGACCGTGGCGTGCCACGCCGCGACCGGGAGGGGGAGGAGACGTCGGCCCGTCTCCGGAACGGAGATGCGTAGCTCGGTGACCTCGTCGCCCGACGGCATGCGCCGGGTGACCGGATCGGCCGCCACGGTCCCCGCCAATACAACGACGTTGACCGTCAGCAATGTGCGCCCCCTTCCAAGACGCACCCTAGCCGCAGGGCCCGACACCGCCGGCCGATGGCAGACTCACCACATGGATCCGGACGACCGCATAACGCCGATAGGTGACGGCATCACGGCGATCGACACGGTGATGGCCAGCGAGCGCGAGCTCAACGCCGTCTACCTGATCGCGGCCTCGGAGCCGACCCTGATCGAAGCGGGACCGGGCGCCGATCACCGCCGCATCGTCTCCGCGTTGGACCGCCTGGACGTTACGCCCGACGCGCTCGCCCACATCGTGGTGACGCACATCCACATGGACCATGCCGGGGGCGTGGGCGCGCTCCTCGAGCGGTATCCGCGCGCGAGGGTCTGGGTACACGAGATCGGGGCCCGGCACCTCGTCGACCCCGATCGCCTCGTCGCCAGCACCTCGCGGACCTACGGCGAGGAGCGGATGCGCGCGCTCTACGGCACGATGGTTGCGAGCCCTGCCGACCGGGTGCGCGGCGTCGGCGCCGGGGACGTGATCGATCTGGGTGACCGGTCGTTGACCGTCATGCACACCCCCGGTCACGCGTCACACCACGTCGCCTTGCACGACGACCGCTCGGGCGCGATGTGGACCGGCGAAGCGATCGGCTCGTACCTCCCGTGGGCCGACTGCTACCGGCCGGCGCTTCCCCCGCCGGACGTCGACGTCCAGCGAGCGCTCGCGTCGATCGCGGCGATGCGGTCGCGTGGGCCGACGGCGCTGCTGACCTCGCACTATGGGCCGGTGCCGGACCCGGACACCGCGTTCGATCGAGCCGCCGACCGGATCGGCGCGTGGTCTGCGGCAGTCGGAGCCGCACTGACGCGTGCACCCGACGAATCGGATGACGAGCTCCGAGCGATGCTCGAAGGCCTCGCGCGACGGGAGTTCGAGGCCGACGCCCACCGGCCGATCGACCTCGAACGCTACGACGCGTTGGGGTCGATCAGGATGAACGCGCAGGGTCTCGCTCGATATTGGCGCAAACGCTGGGAACGCGAAGCCGAGACCGCGCCTGCTCAGCCGAGCGCGGCAAGCCGCTCCGCCGCATCGAACGCCGACGGATCGTGACGCATCACCTTGCGGAACTCCGTGGCCGCCTCGTCGAGCCGGCCGGCACGCGCCAAGACATCTCCGCGCACGTACCACAGACGCAACGTGTAGTCCTGCGCGACGTCCTCACGCGTTTTCGCGCGCGCGAGCAGCGCCAGAGCCTCGGCGAAGCGTCCCGCGTCCGCAAGAGCCGACGCGGCCACGATCACCGCCTCGGCCTTGGCCTCCGCCGGGGCCCCTCGATCACGAAGCATCTCGTCGGCGAGCGGCACGGCGTCCATGGGCCGGCCGAGACCGCGCAGGCTATCGGCGATCAGGTGGTTCTGATCCGAGCGACCGGTGATCCGCTTGTACGCCTTGAGTTCGGTGATCGCCTCCTGCCACCGCCCGACGCCGTAGTAGGCCATGCCGAGCACCTCACGCGCCGACGCAGACCGCGGCGCCATCGCCTTGGCCTTCTCTGCCTCGGCGAGCGCGCCGCGCGGATCGTCGCGCTCGAGGCGCTCGATCGCCCGCGCCAAGCGAGATCCGACCTCCCGTTGCAGCTGCGGCCGCGCCGTCCGGCGGATGTCCTCTTCGATCTCGCGGGGCAGTTCCGCACGCTTGGGCGGCGTCCCCTTCGCGCGCGCACCGGCGCGCGGCTTCAACGACTTGGGCATGCTGTCTCCCGCATGGGTCTGGCTCGAGGCTAGTGGAAACGGAACGGGCCGCCCGAAGGGCGGCCCGTTCGCACGATGTTCCGGCAGCGACCTACTCTCCCACCCAGTCACCCGGGCAGTACCATCGGCGCTGGAGGGCTTCACTTCCGGGTTCGGGATGGGACCGGGTGTTTCCCCTCCGCCATGGCCACCGAAACGCGGTGTCCGATCAACGGACGATGTTGAGGGTGCGGCCCTCGAGCGATCTCGAGAACCACGATAGCGAGCGCGAGCAAAGGAAAAGAGTCAAGTCCTCGGGCTATTAGTACGGGTCAGCTCCACACGTTGCCGTGCTTCCACTTCCCGCCTATCGACCTGGTGGTCTTCCAGGGCCCTTACCTGGTTTCCCAGTGGGAGACCTCATCTCTGGGCGAGCTTCGCACTTAGATGCTTTCAGCGCTTATCCCTTCCGAACGTGGCCAACCAGCCATGCCGCTGGCGCGACAACTGGCACACCA
>JBJMLQ010000010.1:0-4357 GCA_045805225.1 Actinomycetota bacterium
CCGCCGTCACGGACGAAGCGTGCGCAGATCGACGTCGGGATCGGCGAGCGCCCTGCGGTCCGGCGCGACGCCGGCGCGGATCAACGGCAGCGATCGCCTGCAGTCCCGCGGGCGGTTGAGGCTCACGCTCGCGCGAAGCACACCGTGCTCGTCGAGGAAGAACGCGCAGAACGACCGATCCTCGAGCGAACCGCGCACGACCATGTCGTCCGTGACGGACACACCGCCCATCTGGAGATGGTGGTCGTACTGGTCGGACCAGAACCAATGCGGATCGTCGAAGGGATCCGTCGACCCGAGCACGGCGCGCGCCGCGTGCGCCCCCATCTTGATCGCGTTGTCGAAGTGCTCGACGCGCACGCGACCGAGCACCGGATGGGCGTGCGACGCGACGTCGCCCGCGGCGAAGACGCCCGGCACGGCGGTCTCGAGCCGCGCGTCCACCGCGATCCCGCCGTCAGGTGCGACCGGCAGGCCGTCGAACGCGGCCGTCGTCGGCGTGGTGCCGACGCCGATCACCACGAGGTCGCACGCGATGGTGTCGCCGCTCGTCGTGATGACGCGCTCGACGCGGTCGCCGCCCTCGAAGCGCTCGACCCCGTCGTTGAAGCGAAGGGTGACCCCGTGATCGCGATGGATCGACGCGAGCACCTCGCCGAGCCGCGGGCCGAGCACCTTGAACAACGCGGTCTGGAACATCTCGACCACCGTGACCCCGACGCCGAGCGACCGCAGCGAGGCCGCCACCTCGGCGCCGATGAATCCCATCCCGACGACGACGGCATGTCCGGCGTTCGCCGCCGCCGCACGGATGCGCTCGCTCTCGGCAACCGTGCGAAGGTGTACGACGCCCTCGAGGTCCGCGCCGGGAACGGCCAGCGCACGGTTCCGGACGCCCGTCGCGATCAGGCATCGATCGAAGGCGATCGGCTCCCCATCGGCAAGCGTCACGCTGCGCCGGTGGAGGTCGAGCGCGCGTGCCGGCTGCCCCAAGCGCGTTTCGACGTCGTGCGCGCCCCACCACTGGTCCGGACGCACGAGCAGCTCCTCGCGCGAGGACTCGCCCCGCAGATACGTCTTCGACAGGGGCGGCCGTTGATACGGGAGATCGGGTTCGTCGCCGATCAGGACGATCCGGCCGTCGAACCCGTCGTCGCGGAGCGTGGCGGCCGCCGTGCCGCCGGCGAGCGAGGCGCCGACGACCACGACGGTCTCCGGCGGCACCTACACCTCGATCTGGATGTCGCCGTCCATCTCGCGCGCGGGATACACCTCGATCGGCTGGGTCGCGGGACCGTCGAGCACCTCGCCGGTCTTGATCGAGAACATGCTGCCGTGACAGCCGCAGGTGAGCTCCGTGCCCTCGAGCTCGCCCCCGGGCATGAGCGTGCACCCTTGGTGCGTGCAGATGTCGCCGAACGCGTACAGCGCCCCCTCGACACGGGCGACGGCCACCTGGGTGCCCTCGACGTCGAACGCCGCGGCATCACCCTCTGCGACCTCGTCGGCCCGACCGATCGTGATGAAGTCCGCCATCCGTTCCTCCCTCGAGCGTGGGTCGACAGAGCTTAGTCGGGTGCAGCCGCCCCGAGGTTGCGGCGCCGGACGACGTAGACCGCGGCGAGCGCCCCGTAGAACAGCGCGAGGAGCAGCACGCCCGACCGGAAGCTGATCGGAAGCCACACGGGGATGAACGCGCCCATCACCCACGCCACCTGGAACAGCACCTCGTAGCGAACGAAGACCCGGCCGAGGGCCTCGGGGGGCGCGTAGCGCTGCATCAACGCCTGGAAGGCTAGCCGCGCGAACTCGGCGGCCGCCCCGGCCGACAGCGCGTAGACGGTCAGCAGCGGCAGGCCGAACAGCTGCGACGCGAGGAGCGCGCCGATCGCGCCGACGGCGAGCGACGCGATCACCACGGCCTCCTCGCGCCGGTCGGTGCGAAGCGTGGGGGCGATCGCGTCGGCGAGGAAGCCCCCCGCCACCCCCGCCCCGCCGAGGACCGCGAACCACAGGGCCGGCACCTCTGCATCGCGCAGGGCGAACGCGAGCAGGAACAGCAGGAACCCCGCCGCCGCGCGCATCCCGATCGCGCCCATCGCGGGCAGTTGGAGGCGGCGCACGCGACCCAGCGGCGCTCGGTCCGGATCGCCGGGCTCGCGTTGCGGCCGCACCCACACGCCCGGGTGCGGCAGGCGGGCGGCCAGTCCGGCCGACACCGCGTAGATCGCCGCCGCGAGATACAGGGGCGCGGCTGGATCCACTGCCTTCAGCGCGGCGATCCCGAACGGGAGCGCCGCGAGCGCACCCGCCAGCCCGACCCGGCCGAGGCGTGCGTTCGCCCGCATCAGCCCGTCGCGCTCGGAGGCGTACGCCATCGTGAGCGCGTTCTTCGCGATCGTGTGCACCTTCGAGCACACCAGGATGGCAAGGGCCAAAGGGAACAACAGGTTCGTCCCCAGCCGCGGGGCCAGCAAGATCGCGAACCCGCAGCGCCCGACCGCCGCCGCGAACGTGATCGAGCGCCGCGGGCCCGCGCGGTCCAAGATCGGCGCCATCAAGGGGCCGGCGAGCGCGAGCGGCAGCATCGTCAGCAGCAGGTAGGCCGTGACGCGAAGCCGCGCCTGCCCGACCGGGACCGAGAAGAAGATGGAGTCCGACAGCGAGATGGCGAGCAACGCGTCCCCGGCGACGCTGGTCAGGTGGTTGAGCCCGTACGCGTCGATCGGGTCGCCGCTCCGCCACATCCGCTGGAGCGGGTGGGTGGTCACTCCCTGGAAGGCGCGGACGACGCCGAGCACGGCGAGGCGCCACAGCGGGACGCGGCCGGGCTTCGGTGAGGCTCCCGGGTCGCCCGACACGGGCCTACCCCTGCAGCCGCTCCCGCAGCAGCTCCTGTGCGAGCTTCGGGTTCGCCGCGCCGGCCGCCTTCTGCATCAGCTGGCCCACCAAGAACCCGATCACGCCGTCCTTGCCATCGCGGAACTTCTGGACGACATCGGGGTTCTCGGCGAGCACCTCATCGGCCAGCCCGCCGAGCGCGCCTGCGTCCGAGACCTGTCGCAGACCCAACCGGTCCACGGCAGCCTCGACCGCTTCACCCGACGTGAACGACGCCTCGAGGGCCTGTTTGGCGCCGGCGTTCGACACCGCGCCGGTGGCGACGAGCGCCACGACGTCGGCGACGTGTTCGGCCCTCAGCGCACCGTCGCCCCCACCGGCGTTGCGGAGGGCGGCGACGTCCTGCGTGATCCAGTTCGCCGCCCCGACGGGGTCCGCGCCGAGGGCGACCGCCCCGTCGAACAGGGCTGATGAGCCACGGTCGCCGACGAGCACCCGCGCGACCTCCGGCTTGAGGCCGAGCGTCTCGACGTAGCGGTCTCGGCGAGCGCGCGGGAGCTCGGGCAGCGACGCACGGATCTCGTCCACCCACGCGGCATCGGGCTCCATCGCGGGGATGTCGGGTTCGGGGAAGTATCGGTAGTCGAACGCCTCTTCCTTGGAGCGCATCGACGCGGTGCTCCCGGCGTCCTCGTCCCAGTGGCGGGTCTCCTGGACGATCGCATCGCCACGCTCGAGGGCGGCCGTCTGCCGGTCGATCTCGTAGATGAGCGCCCGCTCGAGCGAGCGGATCGAGTTCATATTCTTGATCTCGACCTTCGTGCCGAACGGCTCGGTGCCCGACGGGCGGACCGACACGTTCGCGTCGCAGCGGAGCGACCCCTCCTCCATCTTCACGTCGGAGACGTCGAGCGACTCGAGCGTCGCCCGGAGCGCACGCAGATACGCAGCGGCCTCCTCGGGCGAGCGCATGTCGGGCTCGCTCACGCACTCGACGAGCGGGACGCCTGCGCGGTTGAAGTCGAGCGTCGCGTACGTCGCGTCGTGGATCCGCCCCGACCCGCCGCCATGCGTCGACTTGCCGGTGTCCTCTTCCATGTGCACGCGCGTGATGCCGACGCGTGTGCCCGAGCCGTCCGCGAGCTCGACGTCCAGGTGACCCCCGACGCAGATCGGCAGGTCGTACTGGCTGATCTGATAGTTCTTCGGCATGTCCGGATAGAAGTAGTTCTTCCGGTGGAACACGGAGTGGGGCGCGATCTCGGCATCCAGCGCCAAGCCGATCTTGATGATCCTTGCGATCGCCTCGCGGTTGGGGACCGGCAGGGTCCCCGGGTGTCCGAGACAGACGGGGCACGTCTGCGTGTTCGGCGGCGCGCCGAAGACGTTCGCGCACGAGCAGAACATCTTCGTTGCGGTCGAGAGCTCGACGTGACACTCCAGACCGATCACCGCTTCGTACGACACGCCGCTCACGCCGTTCCTTGGAGCAACGGCGGCCGCAGCTCGAGCGACA
>JBJMLQ010000011.1:0-3588 GCA_045805225.1 Actinomycetota bacterium
GAACACCGGCAGCACGACGATCTCGAGCTACCGGATCCTCGCCAACGGGACGCTGTCCCTGATCGGCAGCACGCCGTTCGCGAGTGGCGGCGGCATCCGTCCGTTCGACGCTCGCCTCGACGCGTCCGGCACCCACCTGTACGTGGTGGATGCCGCGATCGCGTCGGTCAGCGGGTTCACCGTGAACGGCGGCTCGCTCACCGAGCTCGGGTCGTCCCCGACGGCGCTGCCGGCAGGGGCAACGCCGTTCGGCGTCGCGATCGTCTCCGCCTGACGCGACGATCACTCGAAAGAGGCCGTGAGCTCCGGCTCGCGGCCTCTTCTCGTTCTGAACGTGTCCGGCCGCGAGATCGTGAAGCCCGTCGTCAGGTCTGAGGCAGTCAGCGGCGAAGGGCGCCACCTTGCGTGAGGGCACCGGCGAAGAGGTCGCCCATCGATCGGACGCGCTGCAGAACCTCCTCCACTCCGAAGGAGATGGACGCCGGTGACGCGTCGCCGGCGCGCACCGCCCGCACCTCCTCCCACGTGAGCGGCGTCGAAACGGCCGGCGGGTCGGTCGCACGCAAGGAGTACGGCGCGACGGTCGAACGGAACCGGTCGTTCTGGAGCCAATCCAACAGCACCTTCCCGGTGCGGAGCGTTCGCGCCTGCCGGTCGACGACCACGTCGGGAAGCTCGGACGCGAGCGCGCCGGCGACCGTCCGCGCGTACGACTTCGCCGCCTCGAACGTGGCGGTTGCGTTGAGCGGGGCGAACACGTGCATGCCCTTGACGCCGGACGTCTTCGCGACCGACGTTAGTCCCTGCGCCTCGAGGACGTCGCGCAGCACGAGCGCGATCTCGGATGCTTCGCGGAGTCCCGCGGGCTCGCCGGGGTCCAGATCGAAGACCAGCCAGCTCGGCCGGGCATCGTCGGCCGTCCCGGTGAACGGGAACGGATGGATCTCGATCGTGCCGAGGTTGACGAGCCACATCAGCGAGGCGACGTCGTCGATCACGCAATGCCGGTGCTCGCGCCCGTCCTTGCCGGTGTACGTGTAAACGTGCACCCACGACGGCGCGCCGCGGCACTCGTTCTGCCACCACCCGTTGTGGTCGACGCCTTCGGGATACCGCCACATGGTGATCGGCCGCCCGCGAAGGTGCGGCAGGAGCACCGGCGCGAGCGCGAGGTAGGACTGCAGGAGCCAACTCTTGGTGAGACCCGCGCCCGGCCACAGCACGCGGTCCAGATGCGTCAGGCGAACGTCGCGCCCCTCGAGCGACACGCGGATCGCCTCGGGCTCGGTCGTCGCCATGTCTCGTCCGTACCCACAGAGGCGTCCACGCACCGCCTTACGGGTAGGAACGGCTCGTGGCCATCCTCGTCGATCCGATGCTCGCCCGGCTCGCCGGCGAGCTGCCGCTCGACGGCTTCCGCTACGAACCGAAGTGGGACGGGTTCCGGTGCGTCGTCGCGCGCGACCGCGAGGGCGTGCGGATGGTGAGCCGGCACGGACGGCCGTTCACGCGGTACTTCCCCGAGCTCGTCGACGCGTTCGCGGCCTTGCGCGACGACGACGTGACGCTCGACGGCGAGATCATGATCGAGACCGAGCACGGGTTCGACTTCGCCGCCCTGCTGTCTCGCCTGCACCCGGCCGAGTCGCGCGTCCGGCGACTGAGCGTCGAGATCCCCGCCCGGTTCGTCGCGTTCGACCTGATCTGGCGAGCCGGCGATCTCCGGGACACGCCGTTCCGCGGTCGCCGTGCGGCGCTCGTGGACGTAACTGCGGGCGCACCTCCACGGATCGCGGCGACACCCGAGACCGCCGACGTCGCCCTCGCAACAGAGTGGCTCACCGCGGGCGACGGCGCGGGCATCGACGGCGTGCTCGCGAAGGATCCGGATGCCGTGTACCAGCCCGGCAAGCGCGCGATGATCAAGGTGAAGACGCGACGCACGCTCGACGCGGTCGTCGCGGGCTACCGGTGGATGATGGATCGCGACGCGATCGGCTCGCTGCTGCTCGGCCTGTACGACGACGACGGGAGCCTCCGTCACATCGGTGTCGCGAGCTCGTTCTCCGAGGCGGCGCGGGCGCGATTCCTCGAGGAACTGTCACCGGCGGCGATCCCGCTGAGCGAGCATCCGTGGGCCGAAGGGTTCCTGATCGAGGCGAGCCCTCTCGGACGGCTCAAGGGTGCGGCCGGCAGGTGGACGCCCGACATGGCCATGGATTGGGTCCCGATGCGACTAGACCGGGTATGCGAGGTGGAGTACGACCGCTTCGACGGGGATCGGCTGCGCCACCCCGCTCGCTTCCTTCGGTGGCGTCCGGACCGCGACGCGCGCAGCTGCACGCTCGATCAGATCCGCGTGGTCTGACCCTGTCGGCGGTTCCTGACTGCGGGTCCGGGTAGGCCGGACGGATGCGCGTCGTCGTGATCGGGGCCACGGGAAACGTCGGCACCAGTCTGTTGCCCATGCTGTCGACCGATCCGCAGATCGACCGCATCGTCGCCGTCGCCCGGCGTCCGCCCGACCTCGAGCTCGCGAAGGTGTCGTGGCGCCGGGCCGACATCTCGAGCGACGAGCTCGGCGACGTCGTGGCGGGCGCCGACGTCTGCGTGCACCTCGCCTGGGAGGTCCAGCCTTCGCACGACGAGTTCGCGATGGCACGCACGAACGTGCGCGGCACCGCCCGGCTGATCGAGGCGGTCACGAACGCGCACGTGGCGGCGTTCGTCTACGCATCCTCGGTCGGCACGTATGCGAGCGGGCCCAAGGACCGAGCGGTGGACGAGTCCTGGCCGGCGGCCGGGATCGCGAACGCGTCCTACTCGCGTCAGAAGGCGGCGGTCGAGACGATGCTCGACGTGCTCGAGAGCGCGCGACCGGACATGCGCGTGGTCCGGATGCGGCCGTCGTTGATCTTGAAGCGAAGCCAGGCGGCCGAGGCGACGCGGTTCTTCCTCGGACGGCTCGTGCCGCGGACGCTGCTGCGTCCCGGACGCGTGCCGGTGCTCCCGAGGGTCGCCGGCCTCCGCTTCCAGGTGACCCACACCGATGATGTCGCCAGGGCGTTCCATCGGGCGATCTCGCAACCCGTGAGCGGCGCGTTCAACGTTGCATCCGAGCCGGTCCTGGATCTGCGGATGATCGCCGAGGCCGTGGGCGCGACGACCGTGCCGGTGCCGGCGAGCGTGGCGCGTGCCGCGGCCGAGCTGTCATGGCGCCTGCATCTGCAGCCGACCGATCGCGGATGGCTGGAGATGGGCCTCCAGACGCCGATCATGTCGACCCGCCGCGCGCGCGAGGTGCTCGGTTGGGCGCCGGAGATGTCGTCGATCGACGCGGTAACGCAGCTCCTCGACGGGATCGCCTCGGGCACCGGTGAACCGACGCCGCGCCTCGAGCCGATCCGCTGAGGCCGCAGCATCGCGGCTCCCCAGCGACGCCATGTTCACGTCGACTCGACGTCCGACCCCGCGCGGTCGCGGAGATGACGTTCTGCGGCGAGCAGCCCCACCTGCGTGAACACGTCGTGTATCTCGCCCGAATCGACAAGTTTGAGCGCGCGCTCGAACGGCACGCGTCGTGTTCGC
>JBJMLQ010000012.1:0-3941 GCA_045805225.1 Actinomycetota bacterium
AGCGCTCGGAACGATCCTCGGGGTCTGGGCGCACCCCGACGACGACATCTTCTGCTCGGCCGGTCTGATGGCGACCGCGGTGCGGAACGGCCAGCGCGTGGTCGACGTGACGGCGACCCGCGGCGAGGGCGGCTCGATGGACGAGGATCGATGGCCGTCGGCGTCGATGGGCGACGTTCGCACCAAGGAGCTGCTCCGCTCGCTCGAGATCCTCGGCGTCCGCGAGCACCGCTTCCTCGACGGACCCGTCGACGTCGACATGCAGGAGCATCTGGACGAAGCCGGGGCGGAGCAGGTGCGCGCGATCGTGCAGGAGATCGACCCCGACACGATCCTCACGTTCGGGCCGGACGGGATGACGGGGCACCAGGGGCACAAGGACGTATCGCGGTGGGCGACCACCGCCTTCCGCGAGGTCGCGAAGCCGGGCGCTCGGCTGTTCTACGCCACCCAGACGCCCGCGTTCGTCGAGGAGGTCGTGCCATCGCTCGAGCAGTTCAACATCTTCTTGCCGGGAACCCCGCCGGTGACGCAGCCCGAGGACCTGGGCATCGCCTTCTCGTGCGACGACGAGGCACTGGAGCTGAAGCTCAGCTCGCTCGAGGCGCACGAGAGCCAGATCGAGGGCCTCCTCGAGGTGTTCGGCGAGGAGGGCCTGCGCCGGTTCTTACGGGACGAGGCGTATCGCGAGGCAGGGGAGGACGATCGATGAGCGCGGTGTCCGCGCAGACCGCGGAGATCATGCGGGTGCTCGGCCCGTTCGGCGAGTTCGGCACCGACGACGAGCTCTGGGAGGCGATGCGCCGCCCCGAGGCCTGCGATTTCATGTTCGGCAACCCGCACGACGTCGCCCCGCAGGCCTACGTCGACGCGCTCACCCGAGCGGCGCAACCCACGGGCAAGGACCACTACGCGTATACGATGGACCTGCCCCTGGCGGTGTCCTCCATCGGCGACGACCTTCGCAGCCGGTTCCCGGTCGCATTCCGTGACGAGGACATCCACCTCACGAACGGGAACTTCGTCGGTCTCGCGATCGCGTTGCGGACGCTCGTGGATCCGGGTGACGAGGTGATCTTCGTGTCGCCGCCGTGGTTCTTCTACGAGACGCTGATCGTGGCGGCCGGCGCGACGCCCGTGCGCGTCCTCGCCGAGCGAGAGCACGACTTCGACCTCGACCTGGGGGCGATCGAGGCCGCGATCACGCCGCGGACGCGCGCGATCATCGTCAACTCACCGCACAACCCATCGGGCCGGATCTACACGCCGGAACAGCTCACGGCGCTCGCGGCGATCCTCGAGGAAGGCTCCGCGCGGTCGGGTCATCGCATCTACCTGTTGTCCGACGAGGCGTACAACCGCATCGTGTTCTCGCCGCACACGTTCACGACGCCGCTCGCCTTTTACCCGCACGCATTCCTCTTGTACACCTACGCGAAGACGCTCCTGTCGCCCGGCTCACGCCTGGGATACATCGCGGTCGGGCCAGACGCGGAGGGTGGCGACGAGCTGCGCAGCGCGTTGCAGATCGGCCAGATCACGCTCGGCTGGGCCTACCCCGTCTCGATCTTGCAGCACGCCATCCCGGAGCTGAACGCGATGGGTCCGGACATGGCGACGCTGCAGCGGCGGCGCGACACGCTGGTGTCGACGCTGCGCGAGCAGGGATACGAGGTGGTGGAGCCCCAGGGCACGTTCTACGTGCTCGTGCGCTCGCCGATCGAGGACGACCGTCGGTTCGCGGAGATGCTGCGGGCCCACGACGTCTTCGTGTTGCCGGGCGCGATGTTCGAGATGCCCGGCTGGTTCCGCCTGTCGGTGACCGCGAACGACGACATGGTCGAACGGTCGCTTCCCGGCTTCGCGAAGGCGATCTCGGAGCCGGCAGGATGAGCGCGTACGCGTTCCTGGGGGCCGGCGAGTTCGAGGTGTGGCACGCCGACGTAGACGGGTCCTTGCTCGACGGCCGATCCGGGCCCGTGCTCGTGTTCGCGACGGCGTCGGCTCCGGAGGGCGAGGACGTGTACCAGGGCTGGGTCGACAAGGGCCTCGCGCATTACGCCGACGCGGGCATCGAGGCGGTCGCGCCCGCGCTGCGCACGCGCGAGGACGCGCACGATCCGGCGATCGTCTCGCAGGTCGACGAGGCGGCGATGGTCTTCTTCTCAGGCGGGAATCCGGCGTACCTCGCGAAGGTCTTGCTCGGATCGCCGGTCTGGGATCGGATCCGCCACCGCATCGCCGACGGCTCGCTCGCATACGCCGGCTGCAGCGCCGGCGTCGCGTGCTTGAGCGACCCGACGTTCGACTCCGACACGGATGACGCCGAGCACGTCTGGGCGCCCGGCCTTGGGCACTTCCCGGCGACCTTGTTCGCGCCGCACTGGGACATCGTCGAGACGTGGATCCCCGGGGCGCAGGCGTTCATCACCGCCGCGACGCCGGTGGGCGGGTCGCTCGTCGCGATCGACGAGCGGACCGCCGTCGTCGGCGACGGGACGCAGTGGTCGGTGCACGGCGTCGGTGGGGTGTACCTGCACCGGGACGGCCGATGGCTGGGGGAGTATCGCGCCGGCGACCGATGGGAGCTCGCCATGCCCGTCGGCGGTGTCGCACCGGCCGCCGGGTAGCATCGGCTGCATGTCCGACGCGGCGCCCGAGCGTTTGACGCGCGCCGACCCGATCGGCCTTCGCGCGCCCGAGGTGATCCGCATCCTCGGCGAGACCTATCCCGACGCCACCATCGCGTTGCGGTTCTCGAACCCGCTCGAGCTGCTCGTCGCGACGATCCTGTCCGCCCAATGCACCGACGTGAAGGTCAACGAGGTCACCGCGACGCTGTTCCAGAAGTACCGCACCGCCGAGGACTACTTGGCGGTTGCGGAGGACGAGCTCAAGGCCGACATCAAGCCGACGGGGTTCTTCAACCAGAAGGCGCTGTCGATCCGCGAAGCGTGCCGGCGCATCGTCGAGGTCTACGACGGCGAGGTTCCCGACACGATGGAGGAGCTGACGACACTTCGCGGGGTCGCGCGCAAGACCGCCAACATCGTGCTCGCGAACGCCTACGAGACGGTCGTCGGCATCCCGGTCGACACACACGTGAAGCGCCTGGCGAACCGGATCGGGTTCTCGGCACACCACGATCCCGACAAGATCGAGCAAGACCTGATGCGGCTGGTGCCCGAGGACCGGTGGTATCACTTCAGCTACGAGCTGATCGACCACGGACGTGCGCTCTGCACCGCGAAACGACCGCGCTGCCCGGAGTGTCCGATCGAGTATCTGTGCCCCGCGAGCCAGGCGTGAGCTATACCGCCGGCTCGAGGACGGTCTCTTCGGCGGCCTGCCGGCGCCGCGCGCGACGGATCACCCGCCGCTCTTCCTCGTCGAGTCCACCCCAGACGCCGGCATCCTGGAACGTCGCGAGCGACCACTCGAGGCAATCGGCCCGAACGGAGCAGGTGTGGCACACCGTCTTGGCCGCGGCCACCTGGGAAAGCGCGTCCTCCGACGTGCCGATCGGGAAGAACAGCTCCGGATCTTCGCCGATGCAGCGCGCGTCGGGCAGCCACCACATCTCGTCGGGATCGTGTCTGAATCGCCGTTCAGTCATGTGGTCTCGTCACCTGCGGATGTCTCCGAACCTGCAACGTAGCGGCGACGATAATGTCTGAACGGCCGTTCAGTCAAGGGCGTCTTCCGGTTATCGTCGCGCACCGCGGCGCGCCAACCGAGCGACCGGAGAACACGCTCGCCGCCTTCGAGGCGGCGATCGCGGCCGGGGCCGGGGCGGTTGAGTTCGACGTGCGACTCACGGCCGACGGCCGGCCGGTCGTCCTCCACGACGCGACCCTGGACCGAACCACCGATGGGGCCGGTCTCGTCCGTGAGCACGCGCTCGCGGAGGTGCTCGCCCTGCGGATCCGCGAGTCACACGA
>JBJMLQ010000013.1:0-28910 GCA_045805225.1 Actinomycetota bacterium
AGCAAGATGCCGCCGGTCGCGGCGGTGAAGATCACGCCGGTCTGGATCGCGTTGTACCCGCGCACGACCTGCAGATATGCCGACACGACGAACGCGGTTCCCATGAGCATCAGCCATTGCGCGTTCTGGGTGACCAACCCGAGGTTCGACGTGCGGTTCCGGAACAATCCAGTCGACAACAGGGGTTCCTCATGCCGGCGTTCGCGGGCGCGGATGTGCAGGAAGAACGTGGCGAGGACGACCGCGCCGACTGCGACCAGGGCCGCCATGAGCGCAAGGTTGTTGTCGGCGGCGAGCACGCCCATCACCACCAAGATGAGGCCCGCCCCGGACAGGATCGCGCCCAGCATGTCGAAAGGCCGGTCCGGGTCGGGCTCGATCGGATCGACGATGCCGCGGCTAAGCCAGATGATGATCGCGACGATCAACGCCTGAAAGACGAACGCCGCTCGCCAACTGATGGCGGTGGTGATGAGCCCGCCGATCAACGGTCCCGCCGCGGCGCCGACGCCGCCCATCCCGGTGATGATGCCGAAGGCCCGTGCGCGCGACGTCATGTCTTTGAACAGCAGTGTGGTGAGGATGTAGACGGGTGGGATCAGAAGCGCCGTGCCGACCCCTTCGAAGATCGAGTTGCCGAGGATCAGAACACCGAGGCCGGGAGAGATGGCGCTCATCAACGCGCCGATGCCGTAGACGAGCAGGCCGATCGTGAAGCAACGCTTTCGGCCCCAGCGGTCGGTGAGCTTGCCGCCGGGGATCATCAGGGCGGCCATCACCAACAGGAAGAGCGTGATCGCGATCTGGACGCCCTGCACCGTCGTGTGAAGGTCGGTGCTGATGTCGGTGATCATGACGTTCATGTTCGAGCCCGCGAAGCTGCAGATGAACTGCGCGAGAGCGAGCGGGACGAGGATCTTTCGCAGGGCTGCCGACGGCCGTCCGACGCTCGTACCTTCAGCCATGCGTCGCGCTCACGATCGCCTTGTCGTCGCGAGGTCGCTCGAGCTTTCCCGGAAGGGTGCCGACTCATCCTGCTGGGCGAGCGCCTCGTCGGAGCGACCCGGTGCCTCTGCGCGCATCTGCGCATGATACGTGGACGTCACCCGCTTCCCCGAGGGCCGGATCCCGCTCCGGGCGGATCGGCGGTTTCCCGCGGCGACGTTCGGGTACCCAAGGCCGCATGGATCGCCTCGACAGCAACGACGGGCACGGGCCGAGTCCGGACGGGGTGCGCGCCGTTCCACCTGGGCAGGCGGCCGCTCGTGAGGAGCTGGCCCGCCGTCTTGACCGAGTGACGCGCGTGAACCTGCGCCCGGTCGCGGCGGCGACACCGACAGGGTTCTTAGGCCTCGCGGCCGCGACCGTGGTTCTCGCGACGATGAATCTCGGCTGGATCCCGAGTTCCGAGGCGCACACCGTTGCGCTCGTCATGATCGCGTTCGTCTTCCCGCTGCAGGGGACCGCATCGATCTTCGGATTCCTGTCGCGCGACGGCGTGGTCGCGACCGCCATGGCGGTCCTTGCGGGCACATGGCTCACCGTCGGTCTGGCGATGCTGACGTCGCCGCCCGGGTCCACGAGCGATGCGGTGGGCGTGTTGTTGCTCGTCTCGGCGGTCGCCATGCTGCTCCCTGCGCTCGGCGCCGCGTTCTCCAAGCTCGTCCCCGCGCTCGTGCTCACGACCGCCTCTCTCCGGTTCGCCACCAGCGGCGTCTATCAACTCACGTCCGCGACGACGTGGGAGCGAGTCACCGGCTGGGTGGGGATCGTGCTCGGCGTGTTCGCGGTATACGCGGCCCTCGCGGCGTTGCTCGAGAGCGTCCAGAAGCACACCGTCTTGCCCATGGGGCGCCGCGGTAAGGGGCGCCAGGCGGTCGAGGGCGGCCTCACCGAACAGCTTCTCGATCTCACGCACGAGCCCGGCGTTCGGTCCCAGCTCTAGCTCTCGAACTCGGCGGGCGATGTTGGCGCTTGTCGTTCCGCGGGTATGCCCGCGTGCGACGGCTTCGTAGACGATCAGGGAGGAGCGGAACGATGGCGGGGGAGTTGGAAGGCAAGCGCATCGCGGTGTTCACGGCGCCGGAGGGTGTCGAGGAGGTCGAGCTGACGACGCCGGTGGAACGACTCACCGACGCCGGCGCGATCTTGGAGTTGGTGTCGTTCGGGGCCGAGCAGGTGCAGATGATGAATCACCTCGACAAGGGCGGGACCAAGCCGGTGGACGTCCAGCTCGACGAGACCGACGCCGGGCAGTACGACGGCCTCGTTCTGCCCGGTGGGGTCGCCAACCCCGATATGGCGCGCGCGAACCCCGACGCGGTCGCGTTCGTCCGGTCGTTCTTCGAACAGGGCAAGCCCGTGGCTGCGATCTGTCACGCGCCCTGGATGCTCGTCGAGGCCGGGGTGGTGCGTGGGCGGCGGCTGACGTCGTATCCGAGCCTGCAGACCGATATCCGCAACGCCGGCGGCGAGTGGGTCGACGAGCAGGTCGTCACCGACAACGGACTGGTGACGAGCCGAAAGCCCGACGACCTCGACGCGTTCTGCGCCAAGGCGATCGAGGAGTTCGCGGAGGGCGAGCACATGACGTCGGCCCAAGAGGGCCTCGCGGCGTCGTGAGCCGCTAGAGCGCGGACGTGCCGCGCGGGCTGCCCCAGCCGGTCGGCGCGTCGTAGCCGACCTTGCCGCGGCACAGGTAGTCGCCGCCGCAATAGCCGTTCGAGCCGCCGACCACGTCGGCGAGGCCGTCCCGGTGACGGTAGACGTAGCGCGCCGAGCCGAGGGCGGCGGCGTTGCCGGCCAGCCCGATCATCCCCGCGATCAAGGGGGACGAGACGCTCGTGCCGCCGACGGCGAGCCAGCCCGCGTGCGTCCCGAGCCCGTACGTGTCGTAGACGGCGAACCCTGGGTCGGGATCCGCGAACGCTGACAGATCGGCCACGGTTCGCATCGGGCAGTGGCCGTCGTGTTGCCACGCGGGCTTGTCGAACCACGCCGAGCAACCGCTGCCGGAACCCCACCACGCGTTCTCGTCCCACCCGGTGGTCGTCTTCGACAGGCTCGTGCCGCCGACCGCGATCGCCGAGGGCCACGACGCCGGGAATTGGGCGGGGCCGAAGCCGAAGTCGCCCGACGACACGACCTGCGCAACGCCGGGATGCGTGTAGAACTGGTTCCCGAGCGTGACGCTTCCGCCGTACTCGTCGCCACCGTATGAGTTGGACACGACGTCGGCGCCGAGCCGGACCGCGGTGTTCACCGCCTGCCCGATATCGGTGAAGAAGTCGGAGCGGGCCTCGACCAGAAGGATCGAGCAGTTCGGGCAGACCGCCGAGACGGCCTCGACGTCCAGCGAGATCTCCACGCCCCAACCCGAGCTCCCGTGGGGCGGCGTGATTCCGCCGCGCTGGTTGACCTTGCGGAAGCACCCATTCGCCGTCGTGCAGGGCGGCAGGCCCCACGTCTGCCGGTACACCGCGAGGTCGGCCTCGACGCTCGGGTCGTCGTACGCATCCACGATCGCGATCGTCTGCCCGGCCCCGAGCGACGTATCGAGCTGGTACACGTCGGTCATGTCCGCGGGCGTGTAGGCGTGCTTCGGAGGCGTGGTCGACCGGGTCGCGGCCGTTGCATCGGAGGTCCACAGCGCGAAGCAGCGCGCTTGTCCGCGCACGACGGCCTCACCGCAGGCGCGCTGCCAGCTGCGTGCGCCCGCGGCCCCGGCCGGCCCGGTGGCGGCGAGCGACGTCGCCAAGACCAGGACCCCGATCACGGCTCCGAGGCGCTTCCTCATGGGCTCACCACAAACGCATCGTCCGTCGTCTGCACGAGCGCGTTGCCCTTCGAGTCGGTGACCGAGACCTGGATGTCGAACAGCCGGTTCTGCATCCACGCGAGCGCCTTCAAGTGCGCCTGGTACTGGTTCGTGCCCGACGAGGTCACCGCCAGCGGCTTCCACGTCGTCGTGCCGGCGCGACGAACGGAGACCACGACGGAGGTGATCGGGAACGGTCTCGCGCCCTGGACATGCCCAACGCCGAGGTCGAACACGTGCCGGCCGACCGGAAGCGTGCCGCGCGTCGTGGTGTCGAGGCCGAGACGCGCCGACACCACGGGCATGATCGAGCACGGGTCGCGCGTGTAGCAGAAGTAGTTGGCCGGCGCCGGGACGCTCTGCCACGAGTGGAACGTCACGTCCGTCGTCACCATCGTCGAGAACGGCGAGAACGTGAACCGGCGCGACAGGTCGTTCACGATCCGGTAGGTCGCCGGTCCGCTCGGGATCTTGAACTCGCCCCCGAGCCGGTCCGGCTTGTCGATCAGCAGCTGTCCGTCGCGGTACACCCTGAAGTGCGCGATGGGCGTGCGGCCCGGGCCGCCGAAGATCTCGACGGAGTGCTGCGGGTCGGAGTCGTGCAGGTTGTTCACGTACACGAGCCGCGTGTCGCTCGCGCAGGCGAGACAGGCGAAGCGCCTGGCATCCGCCGGCGGCAGGGGCACGTCGAGTGCGTATGGATCACGGAACCAGGTCTGCGCCGACGAGGAGCCGGCGCTGAACAGCTCGAACGGGCCGTCAACGAAACCGGGGTCCCACGGAGCGTTGTAGTTAGCAAGGGCGAGGTCTTCGACCGTCGAGCCGCTGGGCGCATAGACGTAATCGACGCGATGGAGCGGGATCGGGATCGGCCAGAACGTCGCCGATGCCCCGAACGACTTCGGCAGGAACACGAAGCGCGCGGCGCCCGCGATCTGGAACGACGCGTCGGAGTCGTACGTGTTGTCCACCGTCATGGCCTGCGACACGGGGCCGAGCGACCGCGATTCATCGGCAGGGATGCCGGGCGCCGCGAACGTCGCGTCGAAGTCGTACGCGCCGCCGGGTGTCGACGGGTCGACGGTGATCCAGTGGGCGCTCCATCGCAGCGAGCCCACCTGCGGATCGGGCTGCGGCGTGAACCGGATCGACGCGCCGGGGAGACCGATCGTCCAGCCCCAGCTCGAGAAGAAGTGGTGCGCCTGATCGTTGAGGTCGATCTCGGTGTCGAGCGACAGCGGGACCGACGGCATCGGCGTGGTGATCGACGGCACCGCCGTGGCATCACGCGAGTCGATCGTCATGTGCCCTTGTGATCCCGTGACGGCGAAGTCGGTGACCACATCCTCGCGGATCGTGACGCTGCCGTCGGTCGAGAAGACCAGGTCGTCCAAGACGACGCCGTACGTGCCCACCGGCACGCTCGCGCGGGCTTGGCCGTGATACATCACGACGATCCCGTTGAACTTCCGGCCATCGTCCATGTTGACCAGGTAGCCGAATCCGAACGGCATCGCGCCGCCGGTCCTCGAGATCCCGTCCATGATCAGCGTCGACATCGGGAACCTGGGCGTGACCGTCGTCGGAACGACCATGTCCGGCGCGATGGCCGTGACCGACCCGAAGAGGGTGCGCGACGACGGCCACCCGGCGCCCGAGTCCGCGATCGCCTTTGCGGACAATGCGGCGCCGAAGTCCTTCGCACTCGTCGGCGTGACGTACCCGTGCGCGACGCCGTTGCGCGCCGACGTGATCGTCACCCCCGGGAGCGCCGGCTTCGTGCCGACCTCGTAGGCGATCACGAGCGGGATCCGGCGGCCGAACCCGGCCGCCGCGAGCGCCGTCACATCGAACAGACTCGCGTCGAGGTGCTTGCCGAAGTAGGCCATCGCCGACGCGGGGATCACGTAGGTGTCGCCGCCGAGCCGCACGACCTTGTCCACCGCCCCGGGTCCGTCGGTCGCGGCCCGGACGATCTGCACCGTGGGGGCTCCGCCGGCGCCGCCGCCGAGCACCACGCGCTCACCGGTCAGCAGCGTGACGATCGTGGCGGGCTTGGTTTGGGGCATCGCCGGGATCGCGGCCGCCGGGAGTGTCGCCGCGATGAACGATGCGCCCGCCACGACCAGAACGATCGCGGCGCGAGGAAGTCGGTGCCCCATCGGGTGGCGACCCTACGCGCCCGGACCACCGGAGCGCAACCCCCGCGGCCGGGACCGATGCTGCGTGCTTCAGGCGTCGAGGTCGTCGACCTTGCGAACGTCTCGTCCGTGCGCGGTCAGCGCCCAGATGATCGCGATGTCAACCGCGATGATGATCGTGTTCCACACCGGCTGGAGTTGGATCGTCGTGAACGCCCCGAGCGCGCTGACCGTGGCGGCGATCACGCCGACGGTCCGAGCGAGGACGTTGCCGCTGAAGACCGCGAACCCCGAGAAGAACAGCGCCGCGCCGACGAGGATGTGGAACCAGCCCCACGTCGAACTGTGCTGCTGCAAGACCGCATCGACGCCGGGGAAGTTCGACTTGTGGATCAGCATGCCGAGCCCCTCGAGCATCGCGAACCCGCCGCCGATCACCATCATGAACCCGGCGAACGTGATCCAGCCGACCGCACCCCTGCTGATGTCGTTATCGTTCGACATGTTCCCTCCTCGCAGCGTCGGCGGATGCTGACACGGGCGCGACGGCGCCGCAACCCGAGGGCGACGGTCAGCTGGTGGCGTCGACCAGCTGCGAGCCCTCGACCGCGCGGAGGAGGTCCTCGGGCTTGTAAGGCTTCTGCAAGATCGCGCGGACGCCCGTCGCCCGGCAGCGCCGTGTCACCTCGGCCGAGGTCAGCGCCGACAAGATCACGACCGGGATCGCGGCCGTACGTTCGTCGTTGCGGAGCGCCTCGAGGGTCGAGAAGCCGTCCATCACCGGCATCATCAGATCCAGGACGATCACGTCGGGAGATCGGCGCTGTGCCACGGCGTAGCCACGCGAGCCGTCGTTGGCGGTGAACACCTCGTGACCGCGGAACTCCAGGAGCATCCGCAGGACGTCGGCGATCGCCGGCTCGTCATCGATCACGAGAACCCGTGTCATCCCTTGGATGTTCGGGCGCACGAGGGTGCCGATTGAGCACCGTGCGCGCATACCGTCCGAAGGGACCAGCGGCGCCCCGACTCGAAGTAGATACCTCTCTTCAGGTACCGTCGGCGCGGTTGCCCCGAACCGCCGCCTCGGCGAACATGAGGGACGAGGAGGACGCCGAGCATGTGGCCGGAGGGCAAAGGCTTCGCCGTCGCGTTCACGTTCGATTTCGACGCGGAGGAAGGCATCATCGGCGATGACCCGGCGAACGCCGATCGGCCCGGCGTCCTGTCACAGGGCACCTACGGCGCCAAGGTCGCCGTGCCGTTGCTGCTCGAGCTGCTCGCGGCCAAGGGCGTGACCGCGACGTTCTTCATCCCGGGGCGGGTGGCCGAACGACACCCCGCGCGCGTCGAGGCGATCGTCGCCGCCGGGCACGAGATCGCCCACCACGGGTACACACACACGTCGCCGACGTCGCTCAGCCGCGAGGACGAGGACCTCGAGCTCGCCAAGGGCTTGGAGGTCTTGCGTTCGTTCGGCACCGAGGTGATCGGATACCGGTCGCCGGCGTGGGACTTCAGCGCCAACACCGAGGACCTGCTCGAGCAGCATGGGTTCGTCTACAGCTCCAACTTCATGGACGACCTGCGCCCGTATCGCCGCGAGGGCACCACCCTGGTCGAGCTGCCGATCCAGTGGATCCTGGACGACGCCGCGCACTTCTGGTTCGACGCCGACAGTTGGGACAAGAAGATCTCGACCGCCGAGGAGGTCCGCGCCATCTGGGAAGGCGAGCTCCGCGGGTACCGGCGTCTGGGCGGCGCGTTCGTCCTCACGATGCACCCGCAGATCATCGGCCGGCCGTACCGGCTCGAACTGCTCGACGGGTTCATCGATCACGTCCTGGCGATGCCCGACGCGTGGATCGCGTCGTGTCGCGACATCGCGGAGACCGTGACATGACGTTCCCCCACGTTCGGATCCAGGGCGACGCTCTGGAGCGCGGTCGAAGCTACGGCGAACAGGCCGCCGACCGCGTGCGCCGTTCGATCGATGCGTATCGCGACGTCTTCGGGGCCTACGCCGGATGGGATTGGGCGACCGTGACCGACCACGCGAGCCGCTACGCCGACCCGATCGCCCGCTTCGACCCCGTGTATCTCGAGGAGATCCGTGGCATCGCCGAGGGTGCCGGCGTGGACGAGGCCGACATCCTCGCGATCACCGTCCGGACCGAGGTGATGTTCGCGGCGAAGGCACGTTCCGCGGCGCGACACGTGGGGGAGTGCTCCGCGTTCGCCGTGACGCCGAGCCGCAGCGCCGAGGGCCACACGCTGATCGGGCAGAACTGGGATTGGCTGCTGCATTCCGCGGATACCGTCGTCGTCGTCGAAGCGGCGCAGCGCGACCGGCCGGACTACGTGACCGTGGTGGAAGCCGGGCTGCTCGCCAAGACCGGGATGAACTCGAGCGGCATCGGGCTCGTCACCAATGCGCTCGTCAGCGCCGATGACCGAGGCGAACCGGGCGTGCCGTATCACGTCGCGCTGCGCGCCGTCCTGGATGCGGAGACCATCTCCGACGCATACGCGGTGCTGCAGCGCGCGCCGCGCTCGTCCTCGGCCAATTACCTGGTCGCACATCGCGACGGTCAAGCGGTCAACATCGAAGCCACGCCCGGCGATTTCAGCGCGTTGTTCCTGACGTTCCCCGAGGCCGGCCTGTTGCTGCACACGAACCACTTCGCGTCTGGGCACCTCGCGGGGCCGGACGTGGGCTTGTGGGTGATGCCCGACAGCCCGTTCCGGCTCGAGCGGCTGCGCGAGCAGCTCGGCCCCGTGCCGTCGGTGTCGTTGAAGGACGTGCGGCAGGCGCTCGCCGACCACGCCGGCCACCCGTCGGGGATCTGTTGTCATCCGGACGAGCGGTGGGATCCGCTCGAACAAGGGGAGACGGTCGCATCGGTGTTGATGGATCTCGACGAGCGGACGCTGTGGCTCGCGGCGGGCAGACCCTGCACGACGCCCTACCGGGAGCTCGACTACGCCGACTTCCTCGCGAAGCCGGCCGGCGTGCCGGCGCCTCCCGTCTGACCGCCGCTATCGTTCGCGGCGTGGAGGACCGGCCGACGCTCGAGGCGATCGTGCTGTATCTCGATCCGAGCGGTATCCGTCACGTCTATCCGCACGGCCGCGAAACGCTCCTTGGACCGTGGGATCCCGATCTCGACCCCACCGAGTCGATCGTCGACGCCGTCGCCGCCGTCGGGCTCGCGCCGGTCATGGTCCACTCGACCTCGTGGCGGATCGTGCGTCGCCGGCTGATGCTGACGTTCCTGGTGGTGGTCGAACCGCCCGAGGCGCTTCCCGACACGTGCGACGTGGAGCAGGTGACGCGAGCCGAGCTCGCCCGCGGTCGTGCGACGGGCGCACCGGAGACGGTCCACCTGTCGCAGGTCGTCGAGCACGGCCTCCGCCACCTCGCGTGGCTGGTCGCGCAGGACGACGCGATCCACGCCGCGCTCGGGCCCTGGACCGATGCGCTCGGCGACTATGCCGCGGAGCCGTTCCGTGCGTTCGGGCACGACCCGACCTGACCGCCGATAGGGTGACGGCGATGGCGATCGCATGCACCTGGCGCGGCGATGCGACGGATCGCGAGTTGAACGTGCTGCACGCCGAAGCGTTCGGCACGCGCGTGCACGGCGACGACGAGTGGGACTGGCATGCTCAGCTCCACGGCCACAGCCTCGGCTGGGTGACCGCGCGCGACGGCGACGCCTTGGTCGGGTTCGTCAACGTCGTCTGGGACGGCCTCGTGCACGCGTGGATCCAGGACACGATGGTGGCTGAGCGCGCGCGGCACCGCGGGATCGCAACCGCACTCGTCGCGCACGCCGTCGAGGGAAGCCGCGCCGCCGGATGCGAGTGGCTCCACGTGGACTTCGAGGACCACCTTCGTGCGTTCTACATCGAGACCTGTGGGTTCACGGCGACGAGCGCCGGCCTGATCGAGCTCTGAAACGGCCTTCCCGATCGGACGTGAGTGGCCCGTACACTCTGGCGACTCGAAGCCCGAAGGACCGAGCCGATAGGAGCGTTCCGATGAAGATCCTCGTCGTCGGCGCCGGCGGCGTCGGTGCGTCGTTCGCGCCGATCGCGGCTCGCCGTGACTTCTACGAGCACATCGTCTTCGCCGACTACGACGAGGGCCGAGCGCGACGCGTCGTCGATCGCTACGGCGGCGCGACGGGACGGTTCAGCGCCACGCAGGTGGACGCCTCGGATGCGTCGGCGATCGCGGCCCTCTGCCAACAGCAGGGCATCACGCACGTGCTGAACGCGGTCGACCCTCGGTTCGTCATGCCGATCTTCGACGGCGCCCTCGAGGCCGGCGTCGCGTATCTCGACATGGCGATGTCGCTGTCGCACGCGCACCCCGACAAGCCGTACGAGCTGCCCGGCGAGAAGCTCGGCGACGCGCAGTTCGCGAAGGCCGGCGACTGGGAGGCGAAGGGACAGCTCGCGCTCGTCGGTATCGGCGTGGAGCCCGGGCTGTCCGACGTGTTCGCGCGGTACGCCCAGGACAACCTGTTCAGGGACATCCACGAAGCCGGTGTGCGCGACGGCGCGAACCTCGTCGTCAGCGGATACGACTTCGCGCCCGGCTTCTCGATCTGGACCACCATCGAGGAGTGCCTCAACCCGCCGGTGGTGTGGGAGAAGGACCGTGGGTGGTTCACCCTCCCGCCGTTCTCGGAGCCCGAGGTGTTCACGTTCCCGGAGGGGATCGGACCGGTGGAGTGCGTGCACGTGGAGCACGAAGAGGTGTTGTTGATCCCGCGGTGGATCGATTGCGCTCGCGCGACGTTCAAATACGGGCTCGGCGATGAGTTCATCGAGGTCCTGCGAACGCTGCACAAGCTCGGACTGGACAAGACCGACCCGGTCACCGTGCGGGGCCACGAGGTCAGCCCGCGCGACGTGGTGGCGGCGTGTCTGCCTGATCCCGCGACGCTCGGTCCGCAGATGTCGGGCAGGACGTGCGCCGGGACGTGGGTGACCGGGACCGGAACCGCCGGCAGCCCACGAGAGGTGTACCTCTATCACGTGGTCGACAACGAAGAGACGTGGGGGCGCGACGGTGCGCAGGCGGTCGTCTGGCAGACGGCGATCAATCCCGTCATCGCGCTCGAGCTGCTGGCGAACGGCACGTGGTCGGGGACGGGCGTTCTCGGACCGGAGGCGTTCACGGCCGACCCGTTCCTGGACCTGTTGACCGAGTACGGCTCGCCCTGGGGGATGGAGGAGCGGACCCCCGCCTGACGTACGCCGTTCCACCCTTGTCCGGCGTCCGGGCGCGTGGAAGGGTGAACGCTATGCGCCGACCCCGACGGCTGCACGTCCCCGCGGCGTTGGCGCTCGTCGCGCTGGGGATGACGATCCCCGCCAGCGCGCCGGCCGCCGCCGCGCCGGCCGCCTGGGTGGTCAACGAGAATGCGAAGCCGGGGACCAGCGCGTGGCGGATCCGGCCGGGGGCGCCGCGCGACATCCAAGGCTACGCCGACCATGTCAGCGCGGTTGAGGGCGCGCGCGTGAAGCTGTACGTCGACACGACGGCGCCGACGTTCCACGTGGTCGCGTTCCGGCTCGGGTACTACCAAGGCCTCGGCGGCCGGCGGGTGTGGCATTCACACGACCACGCCGGCATCGCGCAGCCGGCCGCCACGACGGATCCCACGACCAACATGGTCGAGACCGACTGGAGGCGGTCGATGACGTTCCGGATCGGTCCCGCGTGGGTCCAGGGGAGCTACCTGCTCAAGCTCGTCTCGTCGGACGACGGCCAGGCCTACATCCCGTTCGTGGTGCGCGACGACCGGAGCACGGCGGCGCTGGTGATCCAGCACCAAGTGTTCACGTGGGAGGCGTACAACGACTGGGGCGGCGCGAGCCTGTACCGCGGCGGTGACGGCACGTTCGCGACACGCTCCCGGGTGGTGTCGTTCGACCGGCCGTACGCCGGGCGAGGCCCAGCGGCGATGCTCCGGGCCCTGCCGCTGATCTCGCTCGTCGAGCAGGACGGGATGGACGTCACGTACTCGACCGACCTCGACCTCGAACGCCGCCCCGGTCTGCTGCTGCAGCATCGGTCGCTCGTGACGTTGAACCACGACGAGTACTGGTCGACCGGGATGCGAAGCGCCGTTGAGTCAGCGCGCGCTGCCGGCGTCAATATGGTGAACCTGGGCGCGAACGCGATCTACCGGCATATCCGGCTCGAGGACTCGCCGCTCGGCGCCGACCGGCGGGTCGTGTGCTACAAGATCCGGTCCGAGGATCCGCTCAACGGCGTGCACGATGCCGAGGTCACGGTCAACTGGCGGGAGGCGCCGCTGCATGACCCCGAGAGCGCCGTGCTCGGTTCCATGTATGCGTGCGACCGCGCGCGCAACGTCGACCTCGTGGTGACCGACCCGTCGGCGTGGGTATTCGCCGGCACGGGACTGCAACCGGGCGATGTGATCCCGGGAGCGATCGACGACGAGTACGACCGGATCTTCCCCGGCGCGCCGACGCCCGCGTCGGTGGAGGTGCTGGCGCATTCGCCGATCGCGTGTCACGGGTCCCCGAGCGTCGCGGACGCCACGTATTACACGGCCTCGTCCGGTGCAGGCGTCGTCGATCTCGCGACCCTCGGATGGCTGCAGACCCTCGCCTGCGGACCACCGGTGAGCGACGTTTGGTGCTCGGTGGCCGCGACGACGATCACGCGGACGGTCCTGACCGAGGCCGGCAAGGGCCCGCTCGGCCTCGCTCACCCCTCGACGCCGAACGCCGCGAGCCTCGGCTACCAACTGACCCAGCCCACGAACCCCTAGGGCGCCCACCGCGATCGGCCGGATGCCGTTCACGGCAGCGGCTCAGGTCGGCCGTGCAACCGTCCGAAGCCTTCCTAGTACCCCCTGCGACGGGAAGGCAGAACATATGGCACGGGCGATGGAGACCGCCCCCCGCGACGACGATGACCTGTTCGGTCGTGTTGCGGCGCACCTTGAACCGGGCCCGCTGCTTGAAGCCACCCCGGAGTGCCTCGTCGTCACCCGCCGCAACGGCCAGATCGTCTACGCGAACCACCGCGTGCAGTCGCTCACCGGGTTCTCGCGCGCCGACCTCGTCGGCGGGACGATCGAGCTGCTGATCGCGACCGACGTCCTCGGTCTCCCGAACGAGGCGCGTGTGGAGGCGCTGTGCCGGCGCAACACAGGCGAGCAGTTCCCCGTCGAGGTGAACGTCGGCGAGATCCATGCCGGCGAGCCGCTGCTGGTGGTCACGCTTCGCGACCTGTCGGAGATGCAGGCGGGCCGCGACGCCCAGTTCGAGGCGGAGGCGAAGTACCGCGCGTTGGTCGAGCACATCCCGGCGGTGGTGTACCTGGATCCCGTCGACGAGGACGACACCTCGATCTACGTGAGCCCGCAGATCCGCGACCTGATCGGCATCGAGCCCGATGAATGGCTGACCGATCCGTATTCCTGGCGCCGCCATGTGCACCCGGACGACATCGACCGCGCATGGGAGGAGTACCGCGAGGCGTACAACGGCCACACGCCGCTCAATCACGAATACCGGATGGTGCACGAGGACGGGACGGTGCGGTGGGTCCTCGAGCAGGCGTTCCCGATCGACGACGAGAACGGGAGCCCGTGGCTCATCCAGGGCGTGATCTTCGACATCACCGAGCGCAAGAACGCGGAGGAGCAGGTCGCGTTCCTCGCCTACCACGACAAGTTGACCGGCCTGCCGAACCGGGCGCTGTTCGAGGAGATGCTGGAGAACGCCATCGCGCGCGGCCGCCGCAACGACAGCGCCGTCGGCGTGCTGTTCCTGGATCTGGACAACTTCAAGATGGTGAACGACACGCTGGGTCACCATTCAGGCGACCTGCTCCTTGCCCAGCTCGCCGACCGCTTGCGCACGTGCACGCGCGACACCGATCTGGTCGCGCGCCAGGGCGGCGACGAGTTCCTCCTGTTGTTGAGCGACCTCGACCGCGACGAGGACGCCGTCGAGCGCGAGGCGCGCGCGACGGTCGAGGTGGTCGCGCGCCGGGTGCGGGAGGCGCTCGCCGAGCCGTTCGATCTCAACGGAACGCAGTTCCTGGCCGCGGGATCGATCGGGATCAGCCTGTTCCCGCACGACGCCCAGGACGCCGAAACCTTGATGAAGAACGCCGACGCGGCGATGTACAAGACCAAGCGGACGGAGCCCGGCAGCTTCACCATCTTCACGACGGGCGATCTCGACCCGGCGCAGCAGTTCTCGCTCATGACGCGGCTGCGTGAGGCCGTGCGCGAGGAGCGCTGGGTGTTGCATTGGCAGCCGATCGTCGACGTGGAGACCGGCCAGATCGAGTCGCTCGAGGCGCTGATCCGCTGGCGGGACCCGAAGGGCGGCCTGGTGCCGCCGATGGAGTTCATCCCGCTCGCCGAGGAGCTGGGCCTCATCGAAGCGATCGGCGACTGGGTCCTTGCCGAACTCGTCCGCCAGCAGTCGGAGTGGCGCGATCAGGGGCTCGACCTGCGGCTCGGGTTCAACCTGTCGCCGCGGCAGCTCTGGTCGGCGCGGCTTGCCGAGAAGGTGATGGCGGCGCTGCGCGCCGGCGGTGTCGATCCCGGACGGGTGGTCGTCGAGATCACGGAGTCGACCGCGATGGCCGATCCCGACCGGACACAGAAGATCCTGTCGGAGCTGCACGCGTGGGGATTCACGCTGGCGCTCGACGACTTCGGGACCGGCTACTCCTCCCTCGCGAGGCTCAAGCACATGCCGGTCGACGTGCTGAAGATCGACCGGGCGTTCGTCCACGACGTGAACAACGACATCTCACAGGCGAGCATGGTCCGCGCGATGATCCAACTGGCGCAGGGCCTCGATATGACCCCGCTGGCCGAAGGTGTCGAGACCCTGCAGGAATACGAGTTCCTGCGCGCCAACGGCTGTCGTCTGGCCCAGGGGTTCCTGTTCTCGCGGCCCGTTCCGGCCGACGAGGTGCCCGCGCTCGCGGCGCGCGCCGAGGGTCTGTTGCCCGTGGCGTCGCACGGCTGACCCGTAAGCTTGCCGGCCGTATGCGCCGTCTGGCGATCCCCATGCTCGCCGTCGTGCTCGCCGCCCTCGCATCCGCTCCGGCCGCGAGCGGCGTCGCGCACCCGACGGTGCGCGACGTCGGGCCGATGGTCGGGTTCCGGCGATACGAGTCCAGCTACACGATCGCCGTCGCCGACGTGAACGGCGACGGCTGGGACGACGTCTTGATCGGCCACCACGGGTCCAGGCCGGCGGAGCTGTTCATGAACCAGACGCTCGACGGCCGCTCGATCGGGTTCGAGCCGGTGCACCAGTTCGTCGACACGATCCACGGCCGGCCCGACCGCCACGGGTGCATCTGGGGCGATCCGAACCTCGACGGGCTGCTCGATCTCGTATGCGCCAAGGGCGCGCAACAGGGGACGGCGAAGAAGTGGAACGAGCTCTGGATCCAGGGGCCGCCGGGTGTGTGGCACGACGAGGCGCACCGGTGGGGCATCGAGGACGTCTGGGGCCGCGGCCGCCATCCGGACTGGATCGACCTGAACCACGACAAGTACCCCGACCTGTTCATCGGCAACGACGAGCCTCGGGCCGACAACCACACGTCTCCCAACCGCACGTACGTGAACGTCGGCGGAACGCACTTCCGCCAGGTGAACCTCGGGATCACGAAACAGGACGGCTCCTCCTGCGAGCAGACCGTCGACATCAACCACGACGGGTGGGACGACCTTCTGCTGTGCGGCGACAAGCGCACGGTCCTGTACGTGCGCGACGGCAACCGGTTCGTTGATGAGGGCGCGCGCTACGGCGTGCCCGCGGAGCCGGTCGTGAACGGCGCGCAGATCACCGACGTCTCGGGCGACGGGATCCCCGATCTCGTTCTGGTGGCGCTGCACAGCCTGACGGTCCGGCTCGGGACCACCGACGGGTCGTTCGGGCCGCCCGTGCTGTCGATGCCGGTGGGCCACGGCCACGGCCTGGCGATCGGCGACGTCGACGGCGACGGCACGCCCGACATCTACGCGGTCGACGGGTGTGTGAGTCGCGTGAACCGTCCCGACCTGCTGCTGCTCAGCGGCGGGAACGGCCGCGACTGGACGCAGGTCTCGCTGCCCCCGTTGCCGCCCGGTCCCCTCGCGGGCTGCGGCGACACCGCGTCGATGCTCGATCTCGACCGCGACGGCGCGATGGACATCGTCGTGCTCAACGGGGGCGGCAACGACCAGCCGCTGGACCTGAACGGTCCCGATCAGCTCCTGACCATGGGGAGCTGGCAGCCGCTACGGTGACGGCGACGCCGACGGAGGCGTGCCGAAGGAGGACCACGGCTCGGGCTGCTTCCACGGCCACGGGTTGAGCACGAGCGGCGGCAACGGCTCCTGCGTGAAGTCGAACGCCTTGTCGATCGGGTTCGCGATCGCATCGCGCACCGTCGGCCGCGAGTCGGGCCGCCCGTCGCTCTTCGGGTTCAGGCGCTGTCCGCCGGTGAACCGGTCCTCGATCAGGCGCAGGTAGGAGTCGAACGACAGCACCGTGTGATCGATCGCGCCGGCCCGCGCCCACGGGCTGATCACCAGGCCGGGGACGCGCAGGCCGTAGCCGTTCCCGTCGATGCGCGGCGGCTGCACGTGGTCGTAGAACCCGCCCCAGTCGTCCCACGTCAAGAAGATCGCGGTCGAGTCCCAATCCGGCCCCTGCATCGCGGCGTTGATGAGGCGCGTCACGTAGGCCATGCCCGTGCGCACGGTGGACTCACTCGTCGGATGCTCGCTCGTCGCCGACGTCGGGAAGATCCACGCGACCGACGGCAGCGATCCGCTCGCTGCAGACGTCAGATAGTCGTTGACCGGCTGCACGTTGTCGGTGACCCCGCCGTTCGTGCCCGGGCGTTCACCGTCCCAGAAGCTGGTGAACCCCGGCAGCACGTTGCGGTTGTAGCTCGTGGCGTACGTCCGGCCCTCCGGATCGCTGCACGGCGGGTGCTGCCAGCACGTGTGGTTGCCGATGTACTCGCGCCACTGGACGTGGTTCTTGTCGAGCAGCCACGTCACGTCGGTCCAGGCGTAGATCGGCTTCTCCCCGTAGTCCCACCGGCGATCAGCGCCGGAGAGACTGACGTCGCTCTGGCAGCTCATCGGATCGGTCGTCGGGCAATACGCCGACCATCCGGACACGAGGAACAGGTGTGACGGCAGCGTCCACGAGTCGACCGGCCCGAACATGTGGTCCTCGAGGGTGAAGTGGTCGGCGTAGGACCAATAGTTCGGGATCGCCGCCCGGCCGAGCGTGCTCATCACGTCGGGCTGGCCCTGCGGTCCGAGACGCCCGCCGCACACCGGCTGGTTCGGGTCGACCCAGCACTTGCCGGGCGTTGCGGGTAGCGACTCGATGAAGCCGTTCATCTGTCCGTTGTTCATGTCGCGGATCGCGGCGGCGTTCGTGTGCGGTCCGCCGTCGAAGTCGTCGGCCTTCGTCCGATAGGGCGGCACGCACTGGCCACCCTGGTACGGGTCGGGCGCGCAGACCGAGAACGAGCCGTCGGATCTGGTCGGGATCCCGTCGGCGTTCGGATACGTCCCGAAGTAGTGATCGAAGCTGCGGTTCTCCTGGACGATGAAGATCAGGTGCTTCAGGGTCTTCAGCCCATGGGACTGCGTCGTGATCGGCGAGCCCGAAGTAGGCGCGGCGCTGTGCGACGGTGTCGAGGTGGTGCTGCTCGCGGTCGTGCATGCGATGGCGAGCACGAGCACGCCGGCAACCACGAGACGAAGGGGGGAACGCATCGGGCGCGGAGTCTACCGACGCCCGCCGGCTCAGAAGGAGGGGTACGGCTCCTTCTGTTTCCAGGGCCACGGATCCAAGATCAGGGGCGGGTCCGGCTTCTGGTGGAAGTCGAACGCGTGCGTCAACGGGTTGGCGGTCTTCTCGCGAACGGTCGGCCGGCTATCGGGCCTGTCCATCGTCGTGGGGTCGAGCCGGTCGCCGTTCAAGAACCGGTCCTCGATGAACTTCGCGTAGGAATCGAACGACAGAACGGTGTGGTCGATGTAGCCGTGTTTGGCCCACGGGCTGATCACGAGGCCCGGCACGCGCAGGCCGTAGCCCATCGCGTCGAACCTCTCCGGCATGACGTGGTCGTAGAAGCCGCCCCAGTCGTCCCAGGTGAGGAAGATCGCGGTCGAGCCCCACTCCGGGCCTCGCATGGCGGCGTTGACGAGCCGCGTCACGTACGCCATCGCCGTGCGGATCGTGCTCGGGCCGCCGGGGTGGTCCGAGACGTTGGCGGCCGGGGCGATCCACGCGACGTCCGGCAGCGTGCCGTTGGCCGCCGACGCCAGGTAGTCGTTATCCGGCAGGACGTTGTCCTTCCAGCTGCCTCCGTGGGCCTGGCGATCGGCGAAGCTCGAGAACCCCGGCAGCGGGTTCCGGTTGTAGCTGGTCCCGTAGTACTTGCGGCCGGTGGGGCACGGCGGCTGTTCGCACGTGTCGTTGCCGACGTAGTAGCGCCACGACACCTGCTGTTCGTCCATCAGCCACGTCAGGTCGGTCCAGGCGTAGACCGGCTTCTTGCCGTAATCCCAGCGAAGCGTCGGGCTGCTCAGGTTGATGTCGGTGTGACACGACATCGGATCCGTTGGGCTCGAGCACGCCGCCGACCATTCCGAGACGAGGAACAGGTGCGACGGCAGCGTCCACGAGTCGACGGGTGCGAACAGGTGGTCCTGGAGCGTGTAGTGGTCCGCGTACGCCCAGTAGTTGGGGATCGCCGCGCGGGACTGGGTGCTCATCACGTCGGGTTGCCCTTGCGGGCCGAGCTGGACGTTGCAGTCGGGCAACGTCGGCGTGGTCCAGCATTTCGTCGGTCGCGGCGGGAGCGAGTCGATGAAGCCGTCCATCTTGCCGCCATTGACGTCGCGCACCGAGGCCGCGTGGTTATGCGGTCCGCCGTCCTGATCGATCGACCGCGTGACGTACGGCGGCATGCACCGGCCGCCCTGGAACTTGTCGGGCACACACACCGAGAACGAGCCGTCGGGGTTGGTCGGGATGCCGTCGGCGGCGGGGTACGTGCCGAAGTACTGATCGAAGCTGCGGTTCTCTTGCACGATGAAGATGAGGTGCTGCAGCTTGTCGATGCCGGTCGCGTTGACGAGCGACGTCGTCGGCGACGGGGAGCCGGTGGTCGTCGTGGTGGTCGACGATCGTGTGCACGCGACCGCGACGACCGTGACCACCACCAAGGCAAGGGCCGGCAGGCGGAAGAACATGCTCGCGTCGCGACGGCGGCGGCGTCGCGTCAGAAGGAGGGCCAAGGCTCACGGGCCTTCCACGGCCATGGTTTCATCGGCAGCGGCGGACGTGGGTCCTGCGAGAAGTCGAAGGCCGTCTCAACCCCGTTGGCCTCGGCCTCTCGTACGACGGGCCGCGAGTCAGGGCGGCCGTCAGTCTGCGGGTCGAGGCGCTGCCCCCCGAGGAACCGGTCCTCGATCAGCTTCAGGTAGCTGTCGAACGACAGGGTCGTGTTGTCGATGTATCCCCTCTTCGCGTATGGGCTGATCACGAGGCCCGGCACGCGCAGCCCGTACCCCATGCTGTCCACACGCGGCGGCACGACGTGATCGTAGAAGCCGCCCCAGTCGTCCCACGTCAAGAAGATCGCGGTCGTGTCCCAATCGGGTCCCGCCATGATCGAGTTGACCAACCGCGTCACGTAGGCCATCCCCTCTCGCGGTGTCGACGGGCCGCCCGGATGCTCGCTCACGTTGGAGGGCGGAGCCACCCATGCGACCTGAGGGAGCGTGCCCTTCGCGGCCGCGTCGCGGAGGTTGTTCACGGGAACGACGTTGTCCCGCACCCCCGACGTTCGCTCTCCGTCCCAGAAGCTCGTGAAACCGGGGAGGGGGTTCCGCGACATCAGCGTCGAGTAGCCCTGTCGCCCCGGCTTCAGGGGGTGGCACGGGTGGGCGTCCCAACAGGTGTCGTTGCCGACGTAGTAGCGCCACGTGATGCCGGCCCGGTCGAGCAGCCACGTCACGTCGGTCCATGCGTAGACGGGCTTCTGGCCATACTCCCACCGGCGATCCGACGTCCCGACGTTGATGTCGGTGCGGCAGCTCATCGGATCTGTGGGATCGGGGCAGTACGCGGACCATCCCGACACCAGGAACAGGTGCGAGGGGAGCGTCCACGAATCGACCGGTGCGAACATCGCGTCCTGCAGGACGAAGTTGTCGGCGTAGGCCCAGTAGTTCGGAATCGCCTTGCGGGGCAGCGTGCTCATCAGGTCGGGCTGGTGTTGCGGCCCGAAGTACGCCGGGCAGTTGCCCCGGGTGGGCTCGAACCAGCACCGCCCGGGCCGATCCGGCAGTGTTCGGATGAAGCCGTTCATCTTGCCGCCGTTCACGTCGCGGACGGCATCGCCGTGACGGTGCGGACCGCCGTACTGGTCGACCGCGGTGCTCACGTAGGGCGGCACGCACTTCCCACCCTCGTACTTGTCGGGCACGCAGACCGAGAAGCTGCCGTCCGGGTTCGTCGGGATCCCGTTCGCGCCCGGATAGGTACCAAAGTAGTGATCGAACGAACGGTTCTCTTGGACGATGAAGATGAGATGGTTGAGCTTGTAGATGCCCTGCGGCGCGGCGCTCGCAGACGCGGTCGAGGACTGTTCGGAGGCGTGACCGGCGGTGCATGCCCCGGCGCCGGAGGCGATCATCAGCGAGATCGCGAGCGCGCGTCGCGCGCGACGGGGGCACATGCGCGGCGGAGTGTAGCAGCGACCTCTGGCGCGCGAGGCGTTCGGTACGATGCCCGACCATGAGCCGCCGCTACGATGCCGCCGAGATCGAGCCGCGTTGGGTCGATCAGTGGGAAGCCGAGGGCCTGTATCGCGCCGTCGACGACCCGGCCGATGAGCGGCCGAAGTTCTATGCGCTGGATATGTTCCCGTACCCATCGGGCGATCTGCACATGGGCCACGCCGAGGCGTTCAGCGGCGGCGACGCGGTCGCGCGGTACCAGGCGCTGCGCGGGCACAACGTCATGCACCCGATCGGATGGGACGCGTTCGGGCTGAACGCGGAGAACGCCGCGATCAAGCGCGGCACGCCGCCGGCGGAGTGGACCTACGCCAACATCGAGCAACAGGCGGCGTCGTTCCGCCGGATGGGCATGTCGTTCGACTGGTCGCGCCGCGTGCAGACGTGCGACCCGGAGTACTACCGGTGGACGCAATGGCTGTTCCTGCGGCTGTTCGAGTTCGGGTTGGCGTATCGCAAGAGCGCCGCTGTGAATTGGTGTCCGAAGGATCAGACCGTGCTGGCCAACGAACAGGTGATCGGCGGGGCCTGTGAGCGGTGCGGCACGCCGGTCGAGCGTCGCGAGCTCACGCAGTGGTTCTTCAAGGTCACCGAATACGCGCAGCGGCTGCTGGACGACGTCGAGCTGTTGACCGACTGGCCCGACCGCGTCGTGACGATGCAGCGGAACTGGATCGGCCGCTCCGAGGGCGCGGAGGTCACCTTCACGATCGACGAGACGGGCGAAGACGTCACGGTCTTCACGACGCGGCCGGACACCCTGTGGGGCGTGACCTTCTTCGTGTTCGCGATCGAGCATCCGGATGTGCAGCGGCTGGCCGAGCTGGGCGGCACATGGGCGGACGTCGAGCCGCTGGTGCGCAAGGCGCAGCAGACCTCGTTGGTCGATCGCGAGGCCGCCGACACCAAGGAAGGCGTCTTCCTCGGTGTGCACGCGGTGAACCCGGTCAACGGCGAGAAGATCCCGTGCTTCGCGGCGCCGTACGTGCTGATGGGGTACGGCACCGGGGCGATCATGGCGGTGCCCGCGCACGACGAACGCGACTTCGCGTTCGCGCGCGCACACCACCTGCCCGTTCGTGTGGTGATCCAGCCAGAGGATCAGCCGGCGGCCGACGGCGACGCGATGACGGAGGCGATGGCGGGCGAGGGCGTGATGATGAACTCGGGGCCGTTCGACGGCGAGCGCTCGCCGGCCTCGATCGGCGCGGTGATCGACTGGCTGCAGGCCGAGGGCCGCGGCCGCGCGGCGGTCAACTTCCGGCTGCGAGATTGGTTGATCTCGCGTCAGCGCTACTGGGGCGCGCCGATCCCGATCGTGCACTGCCCCGAGCACGGCGAGGTGGCGGTGCCGGACGACCAGCTGCCCGTGCTGCTGCCCGACGACGTCGACTTCCAGCCCGGCGGCGAGTCGCCGCTCGCGCGGCACCCGGATTGGAAGCACGTGACCTGTCCGACGTGCGGCGCCGAGGCGACGCGCGACACCGACACGATGGACACGTTCGTCGACTCGAGCTGGTACTTCTTCCGCTACTGCTCGCCGGGCTACGCCGACGGGCCGTTCCGGCGAGAGGATGTCGACCGGTGGATGCCGGCCGACCAGTACACCGGCGGGGTCGAGCACGCGATCCTGCACCTGTTGTACTGCCGGTTCTTCACCAAGGCCCTGTACGACATGGGGATGGTCGGGTTCGTGGAGCCGTTCCCGCGGCTGATGAACCAGGGTCAGGTGATCTACGGCGGCGCGTCGATGTCCAAGACGAAGGGCAACATCGTCGAGCCGATGCCGATCGTCGAGCGCTGGGGCGCCGACACGATGCGGCTGATCATGTTGTTCGCCGGCCCGTTCGAAGACGACATCGACTGGAAGCTGATCGCGGGCGACCCCGATCGCCGCCCCGGCGTCCATCAGTGGTTGGGGCGGGTCTTCGCGGCGGTGGACGATGCGATGGCCCTCGACGCGGCAGAGCCGGACGCGCTGGTCCGCCTCACGGCCAAGACGATCAAGGGTGTCACCGAGGACATGGACCGGTTCCGGTTCAACACGGCGATCTCGAAGCTGCAGGTGCTGACCAACGAGATGCGCGCGTCGCTGGACGGGGGCGCGGGCGCGCGCGATGCCGCCCGGGCGTTGGTGCAGATGCTGGCGCCGTTGGCTCCGTTCGCGGCCGAGGAGCTGTGGCGCGACGTGATGGGGGAGGGGTCGTCGGTGCACCTCTCGTCGTGGCCCGGATACGACGCCGCCCTCGCCACCGACGACATCGTCACGATGGTCGTGCAGGTGAACGGTAAGGTGCGCGACAAGATCGAGGTGTCCGCAGACATCTCGGAGGCGCAGGCGGAGTCGGCCGCGCGCGGGAGCGAGCGGGTCGCGCGCGCGCTGGACGGTCGCGAGATCACCAAGACGATCGTGCGCGCGCCGAAGCTCGTGAACCTGGTCGTCCGCGACTGAGCCGTTCGTTCCTTCGGTGTGACGCTCCGCACGGCGTCGTCGTCCGCGTGACCGTAGCGTCGCGTCATGGACATCCGTGAACGTCTCGATGGGCTGTCGCGCGGCGAGCTCGTCGGCCTGATCGTCGTGGTCGTCGCGCTGCTCGCCGGTGTTGGTCTCTGGTACACGCGGTCGTTGCCACGGCCGGTCGAGGTGTCGACCACGGCGGGCTCGGCCGCGCCGGTGGCGCAGTTCAGCGCCTCTCCCGCGGCCGCGCCGGCCGTGGCGGTCGCCTCGGGCTCCGCATCCGTGGCGCCGTCGGCGAGCGCGGCGGTGACGTTGATCGTCGACGTCGCCGGAGCTGTTCGCAAGCCCGGCGTGTTCTCGTTCGCGCCGGGCGACCGGGTGATCGACGCGGTCGAGCGGGCCGGCGGAGCGCTCGAGAAGGCGGACCTCACGCTGCTCAACCTCGCGGCGCCGCTCACCGACGGGCAGCAGATCCTGGTGCCCAAGAAGGGCGCCGCGCCGCCGACCGGCGCACCGGTCACGGGTGGCGTCCCCACCGGACCGACGGCGCTCGTCAACATCAACACCGCCGACGAGCCGACGCTCGAGACGCTGAACGGCGTCGGACCGGTGCTCGCCGCCGCGATCATCCAGTACCGCACCGAGCACGGGCCCTTCGCGTCGGTCGATCAACTCGACGAGGTCTCGGGCATCGGGCCGGCGACCTTGGAGGACCTTCGGTCGCAGGTGACGGTGTGATCGCAAGATGCGGGGCTGGGGCGCGCCGCTGGTCGCATCCGCGTTCTGGGCGGGACTCCTTCTGTGGGATCTCCGGCCCGCCGCGGCGGCGGCATGGCCGTGGTGGCTCTGGGTCCTCCTCGGGTGCGTGGCCCTCGCCGGAGCCGTTGCCGCCGCTCCCCGGCGGCGGCGCGACGACCCGATCCGCAGCGCCGGCCTCAGCGACCGCGACCCGCCAGCGGTAGCCGCGGTCGCCTCGACGCCGGCCGACCCGAGCCGCGGTCCGCTCAAGGCGATCGCCCTCGTGCTCCTCGGCGTCATCTTGTGCGGCGTCGGCTGGGCCGGGTTGAGCGCGCTCCGTGCCGAACATTCTCTCCTGCACCGGCTCGCGCCGAGAACCGTCACGTTGCTGGCAACGCTCCGCGAGGACCCCGAGCCGAGCGCGTTCGGTTGGCACGCGATCGTCGACGTGAGCGACGTGTCGTGGTCCGGCGGCGCGGCGACCGTTCGTGAAACGACCTGGGTAAGCGGCAACGACGCGCCTCCGGCCGCCGTGCGAGGCGATCAACTTCGGATCCAGGGCACGCTCCAGCTTCCCGACGACCCCGGCTTCCGGGCCACGCTCGCCCATCGCGGGCTCGCCGCCAGCGTGCGCGCGATCGACGTCGAACGTGTCGGCGGGTCCCCGTCGCCGTTCGTCCGCATGACCCAGGTCGTCCGCGCGTTCGTGGGCACGACGATCGAGCGGATCTTTCCGCCGCGAGAGGCCGGGTTGCTGCTCGGCCTCGTGCTGGGCGATGCATCGAAGCTCGATCCGGTCACGACACGTGACTTCCAGACCACGGGGCTCGGGCACCTGCTCGTCGTTTCCGGCGAGAACGTCGCGATGGTGCTCGCGCCGGTGATGGCGTTCGCGGCGGCGCTCAAGGTCGGTCCGGTCGGGCGGTTCGCGATGGGGATCGGCGTGGTCGTCCTGTTCGTGGTGCTCACCGGCGCGGAACCGTCCGTGCTTCGCGCCGGCACGATGGCGTGTCTGGCGCTGCTCGGCGTGCTGCTCGGCAAGCCGCGTGCCACCGGCACGCTCCTGGCCGCTGCGGTGCTGGCGCTGCTGGTGCTCGATCCGTGGCTGGTCCACGCGATCGGCTTCCAGCTGTCGGTCGCGGCAACGGCCGGGATGGTGGTGCTCGCGACCCCGATCGCCGAGCGCCTCGGCCGTGTCGTCCCCTCGCCGGTCGCCCTGGCGGCGGGCACCACCGTTGCCGCGCAGTTCGGGGTCACGCCGCTGCTGCTGTTCCATTTCCACGAGGTTCCGGGCATCACGATCGTCGCCAACCTCGCCGCGTTCCCCGCGGTGTCGCCCGCGCTGTTGCTCGGGATCGCGGCCTCGGCGCTCGGTCTCGTCTGGTTGCCACTCGGAAACGTGTTTGCGTTGCTCGCTCGCGCACCGATGCGCTACCTGGAGGTGGTCGCGTCGGCGCTCGCGAAGGCGCCCGTCGCCTGGGTCACGTCGAGCGGCAGCCCGCTGGTGCTGATCGGTGGGATCGCCGTGTTCGCCGCGATCGCGGCATGGCTCCGCACGGGGTGGCGCCCACCGCGTCGCGCCGTGGTCGCGGGGTTCGCGCTCGCGCCGGTGCTGATGTGGCAGGTTGCGCTGGGCGCCGGCCCGCCGAGCGGCTTGACGGTTCGCGTGCTGGACATCGGCCAGGGCGATTCGATCTTGATCTCGAGCCCGGCGGGGGCGACGGTGCTGATCGACGGCGGGCCCGACGATGAGCTCGACGCGCAGTTGCTCGTGTCCTACGGCGTGAAGCGGCTCGACGCCGTGGTTGCGACGCACCCGCACGCCGACCACATCGGAGGCCTGCCGCAGGTGCTCGCGCGCGTGCCGGTCGGCGTGTTCCTCGAGCCCGGCTGTCCCGATGACACCGCGCTGCAGGCCGAGCTCCACGAGGAGATCGACGCCGAAGGCATCCCGGTGCGGATGCCGCGTGCCGGCGACGTGATCAGTGTGGGTGACCTCACCTTCAACGTGCTGTCGCCGGACCGATGTTGGAACGGCTCGCACTCAGACCCGAACAACGACTCGATCGTGCTGCTCTTGAACGACGGACCCGACTCGATGCTGTTCACCGGCGATGCGGAGCGCGAAGCGCAACAGGTCCTGCTCGACACCGGCCGGCTCCAGGAGGTGGATGTCTTGAAGATGCCCCATCACGCGGGCGACACATCGTTGCCCGACTTCTTCCCGGCGGTCAGCCCGGAGGTCGTCGCGATCAGCGTCGGGCAGCCCAATCCGTACGGCCACCCGAACCCGACGGCGCTCGCCGAAGCCGAGGCGACGGGAGCCGACATCTGGCGCACCGACGACCACGGCACCCTCACGATCACGTGGGACGACAAGGGCGAGCCGGTCGTCACGCCGCAGCGGTAAGGAGGTCTTCTCCGCGCGTGCAGGCGCAGTCGGCCGTGTTCGCGCTCGATCCGGCCGATCGCTGACGGTGGCACATATGCGGTGCAACCATCAGTCCCTCGGCTGCCGCTCGGTCGAGCAGCGTGTTATGGGTCCGGCGTGCCTCCTGCGGACCTCGTCTCCAGAGGCGAGAGCACCTCGGCGAACTCTCGAACGTTCTCTTCGTCGCCCAGTTCGCGCATCCACGCGACGTCGGCTCCATGGACGTGGTAGCGAGCGTTCGCGGATCGCGGCATCCATCGCTCCGACGACCGGCCGGACCGATCCGGGCATCGATCAAGATCAGGCTCGACGGGGTTCGAACGAGGAAACAGTGGTCGCGGAAGTGCGACGCATCGGCGGTGAACTCGCCCGGAGAGCTCTTCGCGAGCGACCCCCACCCGCCTGGAGAGACGTCGCCTGTCCCGTGACGGTGGCGAGCCGTACGATTGGCCCGATGCCCGAGCTCGGCGCGGTGACGTTGCTGTGGGGAGAAGACGCGTTCCTCTTGCGTGAGGCCGCGCTCGCGCTGTTGGGCGACGTTCGCGCGACCGAGGTCGACGCGGCGGACTGGACCGGCGGCGAACTCCAGGATCTCGCCACCCCATCGCTGTTCGGTGAGCGCCGGGCACTGCTGGTGACCGACTGCCGGAGCCTCTCGAAGGCGGCCGTGACCGAGCTCGCCGGCTTCCTGCGCTCGCCCGATCCGACCGCACCGCTCGTACTTGCGTGCACGGTCGCCGAGCGCGGCAAGCCACCCGCCGCGTTGGCGAAGATCGTCGAACCGGTCGGCACCGTCCGGCAGGTGCAGGTCGCGCGCAAGGAGCTGGAGCCCTGGCTCGTCCAACGGGCCGGTGGGATCGGCGTCGAGCTCTCGCCCCAGGCCGCGCGCGCGCTCGTGCAGACGCTCGGCGAAGATCTGGCGCAACTCGCCGCCGCGCTCGAGCAACTCGGCGCCGCCTTCGAAGGCGCGAAGATCACGCCCACCGAGGTGCACCGGCAGTTCCGCGGGCTCGGCGAGCAGAAGACGTGGGATCTGTGCGACCGCGCGTTCGGCAAGGACCTGCCGGGCGCCATCCGGACCCTCCGCGCGATCGAGGAGAACGGCGACGAGGCGTTGATGGTTCTCGGCGGCATCGCGGTGCGGGTCCGCGATCTCATCCGGGTTCGCGCCCTCCCGGAGCGGACGCCGCTCGCCCAGGTCGCCAAGCGGGCCGGACTCAGGTTCGACTGGCAGGCGCGGCGCTACCAGCAGCAGGCGCGCAACTACTCGCTGGAGGAGCTGGTCTCGATCCACGACCGGATCGCCGAGACCGACCGCGCGTTGAAGTCCGGTGCGCCGGGTGACGTCGTGATGCCGGTGTTGATCGCCGCGATCGCGGCCTAGCTCAGGCCGTCGTAGCGCTGGCCGCGTTGGCGGCCTTGGCGAGCCGGCTCTTGCGTCGCGCCGCGGTCTTCTTGTGCAAGATCCCGCGGCCCGCGGCCTTGTCCAACGCGCGCGCGGCCTCGAGCTGCGCCGTGGTGGCGGTCTCGCCGTCACCCGCCGCCGCTGCGGCGTGGACCCTCTTCGTGGAGGTCTTGAGGGCGCTCTTGGTCGCGACGTTGCGCTGGTGGCGCTTCTCGTTCTGGATGTTGCGCTTCTTCTGGGATTTGATGTTCGCCATACGAGCCGGGGAGTCTACCAGCGGCCTCGTGAGCGGATCAGTGGCGTGGGGTGCGCGGCCTGACCTGGCTGGGCGCTGCAGGCCAGCCCGTACCATGGTCGCCGGTGCCCACCGACATCTCCCACATCCGCAACTTCTGCATCGTGGCGCATATCGACCACGGCAAGTCGACGCTGGCCGACCGGATGCTTGAGCTCACCCACACGGTCGACTCGCGGACGATGCGCGCGCAGTACCTGGACCGGATGGATCTGGAGCGCGAGCGCGGGATCACGATCAAGGCCCAGGCCGTGCGGCTGCTCCACGACGGCTACGAGCTCAACCTGATCGACACGCCGGGTCACGTCGACTTCACCTACGAGGTGTCGCGGTCGCTCGCGGCCTGCGAGGGGGCGATCTTGCTCGTCGACGCCGCGCAGGGTCTCGAGGCGCAGACCCTCGCGAACTACCACCTGGCGCGCGACGCCGGTCTCGTGATCGTCCCGGTGCTCAACAAGATCGACCTGCCGGCGGCGGAACCGGACAAGCGCGCCGACGAGCTCGGCAAGCTCCTGGATCGGGACCCTGGCGAGATCTTGCGTGTGAGCGCCAAGTCCGGCTTCGGCGTGACCGAGCTGCTCCGCGAGGTCATCGCCGTGGTGCCGCCCCCGGTCGGCGACGCCGATGCGCCGCTGCAGGCGTTGATCTTCGACTCTGCGTTCGACACCTATCGCGGTGTGATCACGTACGTCCGTGTCAAGGCGGGGCGCCTCCCCTCGCACGCCACGATCAAGATGCTCGCGACGCGCGTCACGTCCGAGGCCGAAGAGACC
>JBJMLQ010000014.1:0-14028 GCA_045805225.1 Actinomycetota bacterium
GAATGCACGGCCATCGTGCGCGAGGCCGCGGCCGCCGTCGGCGGATGAAGCGATGCCCGAGCTTCCCGAGATCCGCGCGCTGGCCGAACGGCTGCATGAGGTCGCGGCCGGGGGCACGATCCGAGGCGCCGACGTCTTGCAGTTCTCGTCGCTGAAGACGGTGATCCCGCGCGCGACCGATCTGCCCGGCGGGGTGATCGACCGGGTGTCGAGTCTCGGCAAGTACGTCGTCTTCGAGCTGGACGGCGGTCGGCACGTGTTGGTCCATCTGTCCCAAGGCGGGCGCGTCGACGTCGAAGCGCCGCCGAAGGCCACGAAGCCGCGGGGGGCCGTGGTGCGTTTCCGGATCGCCGAGCGGCCGTCCATCCTCGTGAAGGAGTTCGGCAAGCAACGCAAGGCCGGGTGGTGGGTGCTCGCGCCAGGAGACGACGGACCGCTCGTGAAGCTCGGCCCGGAGGTGTTGACGCCGGAGGCCGACGCCGTGCTGCGCACGTCGGCAGACAACCGACGGGTGCACACGATCTTGCGCGATCAGCGGACGATCGCGGGCGTGGGGCGCGGGTACAGCGACGACATCCTGCACCGCGCGCAGCTCTCGCCGACGGCGCAGCTCGCCAAACTCGACGAAACCCAGCGAGCGACGTTGATCGCCGCGGTCCACGAGGTGTTGCGCGACGCCCTGGACGCGGAGCGCCGGCGCACGGGAGGCTTGCCGACGAAGATCGGCGATCACTTCATCGTGCACAACCGCGCAGGCCAGCCGTGTCCGCGCTGCGGCGCGGATCTGCGGCGCGTGAGTTATGAGGATTACGAGGTCACGTACTGCCCCGACTGCCAGACCGGCGGGACGGTGCTCGCCGACCGTCGGCTGTCTCGGCTGCTTCGCTGATCCTCACCCGGTGTCGATGAGCGCGGGCGGATCTTGCGTCGGCGCCGGTCCGGCTACGTAGGGCGTCCCGTCGGGCCGGTACCAGCGCAGGTCGCCCTGCGCGCTGCCCTTGATCCACCATCCGTACTCGTGGACGAGTTTGTGGTGCCACGAGCACATGGTGGCGAGGTTGTCCAGGTCGGTTGCGCCGCCGTCGCGCCAGAACACGATGTGGTGCGCTTGCGTGAACGCCTTTGTGCCGCAGCCCGGGAACCGGCACCCCCCGTCGCGGTACCGGACCTGCCGCAGGAGCCACGGGGGCGGCACGCGCGTGATACGGCCCATGCCGATCACACGTCCGTCGGAAGCTTCGTGCACGGTTTCGACGCGCGCCGCGCACAGCAATCGTTCGAGGGTCGACGGCTGCGCGACGCCGCCGCCCTCGACCTCCGCCCCGGTCTCGGCGTCGGACGCCCCAACACGCGCGTGGATGACGACCGTTGCGCGGTCCGGGTCGGGGTCGGCTGCGAGGCGAGCCGAACACAACCCGACGAGCGCGTCGGCGCGACGGGCGGGGGCGTGGATGCCTCCCTGCTCGTGCGGCATCTCGGGAACCGACGCGGCCACGCGGTCGATCGCGGTCGCGACGATCGCTCCCTGTGCGGCCGGCAGGTCGGCGTGCAGCTCGAACCGACGTCCCTCGTCGCGGAACGCCCACGTCACCGAGCGCATCGCGTCGTCGGTCGCCGCCTCGTCGGGCGCGGCGGTGCGGACGACGTCGCCCTCATGTCGGATGCGAGCCGCCGAGACCTTCTGCGCCCATGGGATCAGCCCGTCCTCTGTGTCGGGCTGTGCGAACCGGGCGAGCTCGACAACCTTGTCGACGCCGAGCTCGCCGCGATCGAGCGCGCGTGCAAGGGCTGGTAGTTGCGGGAGTGCCGCGGCCGTCTCGATCAGCCGCCGAGCCTTCCAGTCGGACATGCCGTAGCGCATCCACAGCCAGTGAGCCAGGTCGCGTGCGCCGTCGTCGGCCCAAGCACGCGTCCGATCGACCTCTTCGACCGCGCTGAAGAACGCGCCGTGCGCATACCCGATGCCGACATGCGCCCGATCGCAGCGCTCGATCGCCGTCGCCCTTCCATCTCTTCCGTCCACCGTGGCATCGCACCGATCCGGGGGAGGAGGGTTGCGAGATGTGCGTTGACCCTATCGAACATATGTTCGACTGTCAAGCCTTCACGCCACCGGTGCTAGCCTTCGCGCGATGTTGCGTCGTCTGGCGACCGCTCTTGCCGTCCTCGCGCTCGTAGCGGCCGCGACGCCGGCCGCCGCCGCCGCGGCGACGCCGGTCAACGTGTCGCGCCGGACGACGAACCAGTCCGAGGCCGCGGTCGCGGCAAGCCCGCTCGATCCGAACGACATCGTGATCGCGTCGAACGTCGAGCACGGGTACGGGATCTTCCTGGCGGTGAGTCACGACGGCGGTGTGACCTGGTCGCGCGACGTGATCGGCGACGCCGACGCGTTCGGCCGCGCCTGCTGCGACCCGAGCATCGCCTGGGACCGCTTCGGCAACCTGTTCCTGTCGTGGCTCGGCTACGGGAAGCTCCGATTCCCGACCGTCGTGCCGATCCTGCTCAGCACCGATGCCGGGGACGACTGGTCGTTGCTCACGAGGATCAAGCCGCCGGCGGTGGTTCCGGTGACCGCGACGATCAACGTGCGCGCGCCGCTCGCGTCCGAGAGCGGCCCGAAGGACGACCAGCAGGACCGCGGCCCCGGGTTCCTGGATCAGCCCACGATCACCACCGGCGCGAGCTCGCTGTGGGCGATATGGAACAACGAGGGGCAGATGCAGTCGGTCGGCGCGCGGGTCACGGGCCTCGGCGACGTCGCGCCCTTCAAGGCGGTGCACGACGTGCCGGGCGGCAACAACTGCACGTTCGGCGACGTTGCGGTCGGACCGGGCGGCGCGGTCGCGGAGGTGTGCCAGAAGGACCAGAACCGGTACGACCCGGTCCGGTCGGTGTTGCGGCTCACGATCGACCCCGACGGCCTGCGCCCGCATCCGTTCCGGCAGGCGACGGTCGTCGCGCGGACCGACGTGTCGCTGTTCGAACCGATCCGGCCGCAACGGGTGCGGACCGTCGATGCGGAGGCCGGCCTCGCCTGGGTCCGAGCCGGCGCGCTGCGCGGCCGGCTCGCGTTGATGTTCACGGTCGAGACGCCAGATCAAAGCGACAACACCGACGTCTACGTGAAGACCTCTGACGATCGAGGCGCGACCTGGACGGACCGCATCCCGGTCACCACCGCGCCGCGGAGCCAGTTCTTGCCGCGGATGGCGATGGATCCGGCAACCGGGCATCTCGTCGTCGGCTGGCACGATGCGAGGCTCGACGGCGGCTCGGGCGCCGATGACACGGACGGCCGCGCGAACACCGACGCCATGTACGCGTTGTCGTTCAGCGCCGACGGCGGCACGACGTGGACCGCCCCCCAGATGGTGAGCGGCGGCGCGTCGAACGCGAAGGCGAGCGGCAACGGGATCGACTTCGGCGACTACACCGGGATGGCGTTCACGTTCGGCGTCGCGCACCCGGCGTGGGCGGACAACTCCGACAGCACCGGGGACAACCCAGACGGGACGCTGCACGCCTTCGACGTCTACTCGGCCGCCGTGCCCGAGACGTAAGCGCTCCCCGAGACCTGGGCGCTCCCTCGGGTCCGAGCGCCGCTCGTGACCTGAGCTCGACCCGTCAGTGGGCGGGGATCGGCTCTGCTTCGGCGGCGTCGGCCGCGGCGTGATGCTCGGCGATCGTCTCGCGGCCGGGGATCAGCCGGTTCGACACGATCGCGGCGACGAGCAGCACCGTCCCCGCGACCAACAACGCAGGCCGGAACCCCTGCATGAACGCGTCGCGGAAGGCGGTGCCGACGGCGGCGATCTGCTCAGGCGTCAGCCCGAGCGCGGCCAGGCTGTCCGCCGTGAGGACGCCGTGCTTCGCGCTGTCGCCGATCGCCTGGAGCTGCGTGGACGACAGGCCGAGGCTCTGGACCGCCGGCGTGAACGAGCTCTTGAGCTGTGTCGTCAAGATCGCGCCGAGCACCGCGATGCCGAGCACGCCACCGACCTCACGGCTGGTGTTGGTCATCGCGGAGCCGAGGCCGGCGCGCTCGCGCCCGACACTGTTCATGACGGCGGCGGTCATCGGCGCCATCGTCGCGCCCATGCCATGACCCATCGCGAGGAAGATCGGGAACATCACCCAGTAGGACGTCGTGGGCGTGAGCAGCAGACCGAGCAGGAAGAGCCCACCGCCCGCGAGCACCAGTCCGTAGGTCATCGGCGCCCGCGATCCGTGCCTCGACGCGTAGCTGCCTGCGTACGGCGCGGTGACGATGATCATCACGGTCAGCGGCAGGAACGACGCGCCGGCCTGGAACGGCGAGTACCCCTTGATGTTCTGCATGTAGAGGGTCAGGAAGAAGAACGTCGCGAACATGCCCAAGGCGATCGAGAACGCCACGCTGTTGCCCGCCGAGAACGCCGGGATCTTGAAGAATCGCAATGGCATCATCGGGTGCTCGGTCCGCAGCTCCCACCACAGGAACGCGACCAGCAGCACGGCGAACGCGATCAACGATGCGACGATCCGCGCGTCTCCCCACCCGAGCGCGTTCGCCTCGATCAGGCCGTAGGTCACGCAGAACAGCGCCGACGTGCCGAGCACGAGCCCGACGATGTCGAGCTTGCGCTCCTGCTCGGAGCGCGACTCACGCACCGTGATCGTCGCGACGACGAAAGCGATCATGCCGATGGGGACGTTGAGGAAGAAGACGGACGCCCAGCCGAGGTGCTCGACCATGTAGCCGCCGAGCGTGGGGCCGAGCGCCAGCGCGATGCCCGATACGCCGGCCCACAGGCCGAGCGCCTTCGCGCGCTCGTGCGGCGGGAACGTCACCGTGATGATCGACAGCGTGCCGGGGATCAGCAGCGCGCCCCCGACGCCTTGCAGCGCGCGGAACACGATCAGCTGCTGGGGCGAGCTGGCGAGGCCGCACGCGAACGAGAACAGGGTGAACACCGCGAGCCCGCCGAGGAACATCCGCTTGCGGCCGTACCGGTCACCGAGGATGCCGCCGGTGAGCAGCAGCGAGGCGAACGCGAGCACATACGCGTCGACGACCCATTGGAGCTCGGAGAAGCCGGCGTTGAGGTCCTGCTGGATGCGCGGCAGCGCCACGTTGACGACGGTGTTGTCGAGCATCGCCATCGCAAGGGCGAAGCACATCGTCAGCAGGACGATGACCTTCTCGCGAGCGTTCTCGCCTTCGAACCCGAGCATGCACACCCTCCTCGCCGGCCGTATCCGCTGCTCAACCGACGCAGCGGCGGCCTTGTTCCCGGTCGAACCAGCCTACCGTGGTCCCCGGACATGCCCCGGGCGGCGCGATGCCGGCCGTATCCTTGCCGGGCCCGTGCTTGAGCTCGTCGACCTGCACCGCCGGTTCCGAGATGTCGTGGCCCTGGACGGGGTCTCCTTCACGGTTCCGGAAGGCCGGATCGTCGGGTTCGTGGGACGCAACGGCGCCGGCAAGACGACGGCGATGCGGATCGCGCTCGGCGTGCTCGACGCCGACGCGGGGCAGGTGCGGTGGCGCGGCGCGCCGGTCGACACTGCGGCTCGCCGTCACTTCGGATACATGCCGGAGGAGCGCGGGCTGTATCCGAAGATGCGCGTCCTGGAGCAGCTCGTGTACCTTGCGCGCCTTCGCGGGGTCCCGAAACCGAAGGCCCGTGCGAGCGCCGAGCAGTTGCTCACGACCCTCGAGGTCGTCGGTGACCCGGCTGCGCGCGTGGAGTCGTTGTCGCTCGGCAACCAGCAGCGCGTGCAGCTCGCGGCCGCGCTCGTGCACCGACCGGAGCTGCTCGTGCTCGACGAGCCGTTCTCGGGCCTGGACCCGGTCGGTGTCGACCTGCTGTCCGGCGTCTTGCGCCGGGAGGCGCGCGACGGCGTCGCAGTGGTGTTCTCCAGTCACCAGCTCGAGCTCGTCGAGCGTCTCTGCGACGAGGTGGTGCTGATCGATCGGGGGCGCGTCGCGGCGCAGGGCACGATCGAGGAGCTTCGCGCCTCGCGAGCGCGGAACCTGTGGCAGGTGCGGCTCCGCGGCGCCCCGGCGCAGTGGTGGGAGGTCATCCCCGGCGCGACGCCGCTGCAGCGCGACGACGGGACGGTCGTGCTCGAGCTCGCGACGTCGACCGATCCGCAGCGGGTGCTCGACGTCGCCCGCTCCGCGGGCGACGTCCTCGCCTTCGGTCGCGTCGAGCCGACGTTGCAGGAGCTCTTCCGGGAGGTGGTCTCGTGAGCGGCGCGGCCGATCGCGGCGCTTGGCGGCTGATCGCCGTTCGCGATTTCTCGGTGCGGTTGTGCGAGCGCAGCTTCCTGATCTCGACGCTGCTGAACGTCAGCGTGATCTCGGTGCTCGTGCTGGCGCGGGCGAGTGGCGGGTTCGGCGGCGCGCCGTCGTTCGATCTCGGCGTGGTTGGCGGTGCCGACGTTGTCGCCGTCGCCAACGATGCAGCGGCGCTCGGGGGGAACGACATCACGGTGCACGTGGATCCCTTTCCGGATCGGGCCGCGGCGGACGCGGCGCTCGTGGCCGGCTCGATCGACGCGGTCGTCACGGGCTCGCAGCTGTACGGTCTCGCGTCGGTCGATCAACGGCTGCAAGCGCTCGTGCAGACGAGCGCCCATCAGGCCGCCGTCGACCGGGTGTTCGCCGCGCACCACGTCCCCGAGGCGGAGCGGGAGGCGGCGAGCCGCACCGACCCGCTCGCGCTCGGCGCGCTCCAGCCGGCGCCGCCCGACCGGCAGGGCGATGCCGGCGTGGCGTTCATCGGCGTGCTTCTCCTCTACGGCCAGCTGTTCGGGTACGGGATGTGGGTCGCGACCGGCGTGATCGAGGAGAAGGCGTCGCGGATCGTCGAGATGTTGTTGTCGGCGATCCGCCCCCAGCAGCTCCTCGCCGGCAAGATCGTCGGCATCGGCGTGCTCGGTCTCGCGCAGCTGATCACGATCGCCGGGTTCGCGATCGGCCTCGCCCTCCTGACCCATGCGCAGAACGTGCCGAGCAGCGCGATCTGGGCGGCGTTGCTCGTGATCGGGTGGTTCATCCTCGGCTACGCGTTCTACGCGTCGCTGTTCGCGGCGGCGGGCTCGCTCGTGTCGCGGATGGAGGAGCTTCAGAACGTGATCGTGCCGATCAACCTGACGATCCTCGTCTCGTTCATCATCTCGATCGGGTCGCTGCAGGATCCGAACTCGACGCTCGCGGTCGTCGCGTCGATCCTGCCGGTGAGCTCGGCGCTCGCGATGCCGGTTCGCATCGTGCTCGGGGCGGCGACCGGATGGCAGATCGCGCTGTCGCTCATCCTGTTGATCGGGAGCGCCGTGGCGCTGGTGCCGGTGGGCGCGCGGCTGTATTCGGGTGCGGTGCTCCGCACGGGCTCGCGGGTCAAGCTCCGCGACGCCTGGCGTGCCGCCTGACCCACGCGCGTCGTACGGCTCCGGCGCGGGTACGGTGCACGGCATGGGTGGCGGCGTGACGACGGCGAACCTTCGGCATGCGGTCGGGATGCTCCGGTTCGGCCGCAACCCGGCCGCCACCGTCTACGACTCCATCGGGTCGGACTTCTTCCTGGCGCTGGATGACGGCTGGCTGAACCTCGGGCTATGGGAGGGCGACGGGAGCGACCCGAGCGAGGCGCCCACGGCGGTGCGGCGGCTCGTCACGCGGATGGCGAACGACCTGCCCGCGGGCGGCGACGTCCTCGATGTGGGCAACGGCCTGGCGGCGCAAGATCCGGTGATCGCCGACGTGGCGTCGACGCGGCGCCTGACGGCGCTGAACATCACCCTGTCGCAGCTGCAGGGCGGTCGGGAGCGATTGGCGGCCGCCCGCGCCACGCCGGTCAACGGCGACGCGAGCCGGATGCCGTTCGCGCCCGAGTCGTTCGACGGCGTGATCAGCGTCGAGGCGGCGTTCCACTTCCCGTCGCGGCCTGGGTTCTTCGCCGAGGCGTTCCGCGTGCTGCGGCCCGGCGGCGTCCTCACGTTCAGCGATGTCCCGGTGTTGCGGTTCCCGGCGACGCCGCGTGAGCTGATCGCGGGCGTCGCGATGCTGCGGCTATGGGGGATCCGCGCGCAGGCGGCCGCCACCCCGCTGGAGATCGAGCGGCAGGTGGCGTCGGCCGGGTTCGACGACGTCCGAAGCTCGCTCGAGGGTGCGCGGGTGATCGGGCCGGCGTTCCGGTCCGTGCGCGCGCGGCTCGACGAACCGAGCGCAGGGAGCGCCCCCGAGCGGCTCGCCGCCCGCACGATGCTGCGCGAAGCCGAAGTGCTCTGGGAGCACGGCGTGCTCGAGTACCTGTTCCTCACGGCGCGCAAGTCCTAGCCGCGGGTGCGGCTGCGCCCGTACGGCCCGCGGGCGGACCGCCTCAGGCCGTCGAGAACACCCTGCGGAACGACGGCAGCGGGATCTCGCCGAGCTCGAGCACGCGATCGTGGAAGTCGCGCAGCGAGAAGTCCGCGCCGAGGCGCGCCGATTCGGACGCGCGGGCACGCTGGATCTCGATCATCCCCGTCATGTAACAGAGCGCCTGTCCGGGCATCCCGATATATCGGTCGATCTCGATCCCGGCGTCGGTGCGGGTCTGGCCGCTCTCGATCAGCGTGTTCACGGCCTGTTCGCGCGTCCACCCGAGCGCGTGTATCCCGGAGTCGGTGACGAGGCGAGCGGCGCGGAGACCCTGGTTCTCGAGCATCCCCATGCGCTCCCACCCGTCGAGGTACAGCTCCATCTCGTCGGCCAGGCGCTCGGCGTACAGGCCCCAGCCCTCCGCGAACGCGGCGGCCGCGAGCGTCGCGCCGAAGCGGCGGAGCGGCGGACGCTCGGGCATCTCCTGCTGCAACGCGAGCTGGAAGTGATGGCCCGGGTTCGCCTCGTGATACGTGACGCTCGCGACGTGATGCAGCGCGCGATCGGCGAGGTCGTAGCAGTTGATGTAGTAGATGCCGGCGCGGGAACCGTCGTCCGTCGGCGGGTAATAGAACGCCATCGGCTCGTCGGCCTCCCGAAACTCCTCGACGCGCCGGACCTCGCAGTTGGCGGACGGCAGCCGGCCGAAGTACCGGGGCGCGAGGTCCCAGCTCCGTTGCACCTGATCCTCGGCGAGGGCGACGAGCTGCTCGGGGGCGGTGGCCGTGTTCGCGCCGGAGGCGGTGTGGGCAGCGATCGCGGCGGCGGCATCGTCGTAGCCGAGCTCGGCTGCGAGGGTGCGCCGCTCCTCGTTGATCGAGTTGAGCAGGTCGACGCCGAGCTCGTGCACATCGCGCGGATCGAGCGGCAGCGACGTCCAGCCGAGCACCTCCGCCGCGTACATCCCGTCGCCGCCGGGCAGCGCCGAGATGCCGATCGTCTCGGTCGCGGCGGGCAGATAGTCCTCGGCGAGCACCTCGCGGAAGGCGGCGAGCGACGGCTGGACCGCGTCGGCGACGGCCGCGGCGATCGTCTCGCGGGCGGCACCCTCGGCCCCGACGGCGACCGGCGACTGATCCGGCGGCAGCTCAAGCAACCGGTCGACCTGCCCGAGCGTGCGTTCCGCGACGACACGCGGGGCGGTCACCTGTTTGGCCACGCCCTCGTGCAACAGCTGCATCGAGGCGTCGAGGTACGCCGGGAACGCGCGCAGGCGGGCGTCGAGTCGCGCGACACGCTCGGGGGTGTCGGCGCGCTGCAGCGTCGCGATCTGTCCCAAGGTGGAGACTGCCCCGTTCATGTGGTTCGCGACGTCGAGCAGGTCGATCCGATGCTCCAGGCGGGCGAGGGACCGGCTGCAGATCGCTTCGAGGATGTCGGCGGTGAGCTGCCGGGCTTCGTCGAGTTCGGTCCGATCCAGCTCCGCCAGCTGTTCGAGGCCGGCTCGCGCGGCCGTTTCCTCGGCGGAGCGTCCGGCCTCAGAGGGGTCGCCCAGTCGATCGTCGTAGCGCTCGTCGCCCACGAAGGTCCCGATCAGCGGCTCGCGTTGGAGCAGGCCCTCCCACGCATCCTTCGTCAGCTGATCGAACCGCTCTTCCGTTTGCACGATCGGCGTCCTTTCGTCGGTGGTCGGCGCGGCCCCGGGGCTCACAGGAGCCCCAGCGTACCGGCGCCGTCGACCTGGAGCGCGACGCCGGACACGAACGCCGTGTGGGCGGAGCAGAGGAAGGCGGCGATCCGTCCGAAGTCTGCGGGGTCGCCGGTCGGCCCGGTGTGACCGAGCGCACGCACGCGGTCGGTGTCGTGCAGCCCCGGCGCGAGCACGTTCAGCGTGATGCCGTCGCCGATCAGGTCGCGGGCTGCGCTCTTGGCCCACGCCCACAGGCCCGTGCGCGCGGCGCTCGACGCGGCCAGGTTGGGGATCGGTTCCTTGATCGTGACCGACGTCACGAGGACGATCCGTCCCCACCCTGCCGCGCGCATGTGCGGGACGGCCGCGCGAACCAGGCGGATGGACGTGAGCAGGTTCGCTTCGACCGCGTCGAGAAGCGCGTCGTCGGTCACGTCGAGGGCGCGAGCCGGCGGTGGCCCCGGGGCGTTCGCGATCAGGATGTCGAGCCCGCCGAACCGCTCGACCGTCGCCGCGACGAGCGAGGCCGGCGCGTCGGGGTCGGTGACGTCGGCGGCCAGCGCGAGCGCGTCGTTGCCGAGCGACGCCGCGGCCGCGTCCAACCGCGCGGTGTCGTGGCCGTTGATGGCGAGCCGGCAGCCCTCGCCCGACAACGCCCTCGCGCACCCCAGCCCCAGGCCGGCCGAGGCGGCCGTCACCAGCGCGACCTTGCCCTCGATCCCGAGATCCATCGCCCGCATGCTAGTGGGCGGCGTTGCGGGGCTTCGGGGGCGGGGCTAGGCTGCCCGACCATGTTGCTCGACGGCAAGAAGCTGCTGATCACCGGCGTGCTGACGCCGCAGTCGATCGCCTTCGCGGCAGCTACGTCGGCGCAGGAGCACGGCGCGGAGATCGTGCTCACGAACTTCGGCCGTGCCGTCAGCCTCACGCAGAAGGTGGCCAAGCGCCTGCCGCAGCCCTGCGACGTGTTGGAGATGGACGTCACGGACGAGGCGCAGATCGACGCCGTGCGCGAGGAGCTCGCATCGCGGTGGGGCCGCGTCGACGGGATCTTGCACGCGATCGCGTTCGCGCCGCAGGACGCGCTCGGCGGGAACTTCCTGCACACGCCGTGGGACTCCGTCGCGACCGCCGTGCAGACGAGCGCCTTCTCGCTGAAATCCGTCGCCGTCGGGCTGTTGCCGCTGATGCGCGACCACGGCGGCGCGATCGTGTCGCTCGACTTCGATGCGCAGGTCGCGTGGCCGATCTACGACTGGATGGGCGTGGCGAAGGCCGGTCTCGAGGCCGTGACGCGCTATCTGGCCCGCGACCTCGGCGCGATGGGCATCCGCGTCAACACGGTGAGCGCCGGGCCGATCAAGACGATGGCCGGCAAGGGGATCCCGGGCTTCGATCAGATCACGGGGTCGTGGGGCGACCGCGCGCCGCTCGGCTGGGACGCCGAGGATCCGGCTCCGGTCGGCGACACCGTCACGTTCCTGTTCTCGGACCTGGCGCGCGGCATCACCGGCGAGATGATCCACGTCGACGGCGGCTTCCACGCGATCGGCACAACGCCGGTCGCGGCTCCCACCTAGCGAACGTCGATCTCGACGGCGAGCGCCTGCTGCTCGCCCCGGATCGTGCGGAACGCCTCGCGCAGACCGCTGCGCTCGATCGGTCCGAGGTCGTGCGGATCGATGAAGTCGTCGACCGTCGTGCCGGCGCGCACCTGCGCCGCCTGGTGGCGCAACCGAAGGTGCAGCAGGAATCGGAAGGCTTCGTCGAGCTCCGTCGCCGCGGCGGGATCGAGCGTCCCGGAACGTGCCGCCGCGGCGAGACGCCCAACGGTGTCCTTGACCGATGCGCCGGTCGCGACGGCGCGCGCGCGGGCGATCGAGGTGATGATCGTGACGCCGCCGTGCTTCACGTCGAGCGTGCCGCGGTGCTCGCCCTCGGACTCGACGATGAGATGACGGACGAACCCCGTGGGCGGCTCGTGCCGAAGCGCGGCCTTGGTGAGGAGCCGCACGAAGCCCGGGTTCGTCCGCGCCTCGGCCACGGCGGCGTCGAGAGCGTCGTCGGCGTCGAGCGATCCCGCGACGGTGCGGAAGTCGAACCCGATCGAGGACAGGATCATCCCGTCGGCATCGGGCCGCTCGATCCACGTTCGGAACCGCTCCTGCCACGTGATGAGCGGCGCGCGCATCGCGGTATGGACCGCCATGGCGTCGCCATGGCACCGGGCGAAGCCGATCGCTTCCAGGCCTGCGGTCACCCGTTCGGCCAGCGCGGCGAAGTAGGCGTCGTGCTCGTCGGGATCGAAGCCCGGACCGAACGCGAGCGCGTGATCCTGGTCGGCATCGAGGGCCGGCTCGCGACGGGCGGCGCTTCCGAGCGCGATCCACGCGAACGCGCAGGGCGGCTCGCCGAGCTCCTCACCGGCGAGGGTCACCAGCCGCTTCGTCGCCGCCTCGATGACGATCGTGACGATCCGACAGACGTCGATCGGGTCGATGCCCGCGTCGACGAGCGCCGCGATCATGCGGGGATGGCCACGCGCCGCGGTGATGACCGCATCGACCGACCCGGCGCGGTCGATCGCGCCGCGCAGGGAGAACGCGCCGCCGTCCTCGACGGCCATCAGATCGGTGTCGGTGACGACGCCGACCAGACGGCCGCCCTCGTCCACCGGCAGATGGTGGATCCCGTTCGCGAGCATCACCAGGATCGCCTCGCGCGCCGGCATCGACGCCGGCGCCCGGAGCACCGGGCTGGTCGCGATGCTGAGGGCCGGCGCGTCGAACGACCCTCTCGTGGCGACGATCTTCGTCCGCAGGTCACGGTCCGTGACGATCGCGTCCGTCTCGCCGCCTTGCAGCAGGAGGCTCGACACGCGCTGATCGCGCATCACCGTCGCCGCCTCGGCGACGGTGATGCTCGGGGCGGCGGTCACGAGCGGGCGACGGACCAGGGAGCCGATCCGCGCGAAGCGCGGATCGGCGTCACGGGCCGAGCGCGCCACCGCGTCGGCAGCGCGGATGCGCTGCCGCGCGACCGCCCAGACGGTCGCCACGCCGCCGCCCGCGCCGAACACCCGGCGGACCACGTCGGCCGGGATCAGGTAGCTCAGCGTGTCCTCGACCGCGCGGACGGTCACCGTCGGCGACCGCTCGGTCATCACCGACGTGAACCCGTACGTGTCGCCGGCCTCGAGCTGGTCGACGACGACGTCGCCGGCGACGAGCTCGAGCGCCCCCTTGCGGATCACGCCGACGGCCTCGGCCGGCGCACCCGCTTCGACCAGCAGCGTGTCGCCCGCGGCGGCGAAGACGATCTCGAGCGACGAGCCGACGGCGGCGAGCGCGGCGTCGTCCAGCTCGGAGAACGGGTGGTGCTGACGCAGGAAGGCGAGGGGCTGCACCGCAGCAGTATCGCCTTCGGCGGCTAGACTCGCGCGCGTCCCCATGTCGCGACCGCGTCGCCTCCTGTTGTGCCTGTTGTTGCTCGCCGCCGTCGCGTGCACCGGCGGTGCGACGACCACCGTAGCGCCACCGGCGACGACGCCGGCGGCCTCGCCGAGCGGGGTCGATCCGCTCGTGCCGTACTCACCGTCGCCGCTGCCGTACTCGGCGTCCGCGTCCGGCTTCATCCCCGACACGTTGACCGCGGCGACGGGCGGCGGCGGGTCGATCCAGCTGACGCCGATCACGACCACCATGACGACGGCATACGTGCGCGACGCGCGGGCGCTGACCGTGTATCTGACCGCGCGGAACCCCGGGAACGATCGTTGGCGCGGCACGATCGGCGCCGATGCGGAGGTCACCGACCTGAACGCCGCGGTGTTCCCCGCGACGCATCCGGCGCCCGGCGACCTGCATCCCGATCCCGGGCGATACGGTGGGTCGAACCGGTCGTTCCTCGCGCCCGTCTCGCTCGCCCCGGGCGCTTCGACGAAGGGCGCGCTGGTGTTCCACGTGACCGGCGGCAACCGTCCGATCAC
>JBJMLQ010000015.1:0-4735 GCA_045805225.1 Actinomycetota bacterium
ATGAAGGGCGCGAAGCGCATCGTCGCGATCAACAAGGACGCCGATGCGCCGATCCTGAAGATCGCCGATCTCGGCGTGGTCGGCGACCTGTTCGAGATCGTGCCCGCGTTGACGGAGGAGGTTCGTCGACGGGCCACCTCCTGAGCGCCGTCGCGCTTGCCGCGGTCCTGACGATCGCGGTCGTCGTCTTCGTGCGGCGGGCGCGCGCGCGGATGGCGCTGCTGCGCGCGGCCCGTCCGGCCGCGCGCACCGCCGAGCCCGGCGCGCGCGCCCGGCGGGAGCTCGCGCACGTGCTCGGGCAACGCAAGCTCTTCCAGAAGGCGCTCCCGGGCGTGATGCACGCCTTCATCTTCTGGGGATTCCTGGTGCTGTTCCCGACGATCATCGAGGCGATGCTCGCGATCGTCGACGACGGGCGGTCGCTGCCGCTGATCGGGCAGGCGCCGTGGTTCTTGTTCCTCGTCGACGCGTTCGCGACGCTCGTCGCGGTCGGCATCGCGATCGCGTTCTACATCCGCAAGGTCCAGCGGCCCGACCGCTTCCGTGGCTCGCACATGGAGGAGGCCGACAAGATCTTGCTGGCGATCCTCGCGATCGTGACGACGCTTCTGCTGTGGAACGCGACGAAGATCGCGCTCGGCCAGGTCGCGCACCCCGGCGCCGAGCCGGTCGCGAACGCGCTGTCCGCGCTGTTCGGCACGGGGCAGCCGACCGAGACGCTCGAACGCGTCTTCGTCTGGGCGCACGTGCTGATCGTCCTGGGATTCCTCGCCTATCTCCCGAAGTCCAAGCACCTGCACATCATCACGGCCGCGCCCAACGTCTACTTCGCGAAGAACGGGCCGAGCGGCCGCCTCGAGCCCGAGCGCATCGATCTGGAGGCGGCGGATGAGGATCTCCGGTTCGGCGTCGCGACGGCGAAGGACCTGTCGAAGAAGCAGCTGCTCGACCTGTTCAGCTGCACGGAGTGCGGCCGATGCCAGGAGGTCTGCCCGGCCTGGAACACCGGCAAGCCGCTCAGCCCGAAGCTGCTGATCATGGACATCCGCGACGCGGCCGCGGCGATCGATCCCACCGGCGAGGTCGAGCTGCAACCCCTCGTTCCGAACGCGGTCACAGACCAGGTGGTCTGGGACTGCGTGACCTGCGGCGCGTGCATGCGCGAGTGCCCCGTCGACATCGAGCACGTCGACACGATCATGGACCTTCGCCGGAACCTCGTGATGGCCGAGTCCCGGTTCCCCACCGAAGCGGGGACGATGCTTCGGGGCGTCGAGGGGCCGAACGAGAACCCGTGGGGACAGCCGGCTTCGACCCGCACCGACTGGATCGGCGACATCCCCGTGCGCGTGCTGGCGCCCGGCGATCCCGCGCCGGAGTACCTGTTCTGGGTGGGCTGCGCGGGCGCGTTCGACGATCGCGCGAAGAAGACGACACAAAGCGTCGCGCGGCTGTTGAACGCCGCCGGCGTCGACTGGGCCGTGCTCGGCGGCCGCGAGCGGTGCACCGGCGACCCGGCCCGGCGGATGGGCCACGAGTACCTGTTCCAGATGCTCGCCGAGCAGAACGCCGCCACGTTCGCGGACGCCGGGATCACCAAGGTGGTCGCGACCTGCGCCCACTGCTTCAACACGCTCGCGAACGAGTATCCCGACTACGGCGCGACGCTCGAGGTCGTGCACCACACCGAGCTGCTGTCGCACCTGCTCGCGGAGCGGAAGCTCCTGACGACGCCCGGCGCGAGCGGCACGGTCACATACCACGACGCGTGCTATCTCGGACGCCACAACGGCCGGTTCGACCCACCGCGCGACGTGCTCGGTTCGACGGGCCTGACCACCACCGAGATGGAACGCGCCCGCGAGCGCTCCTTCTGTTGCGGCGCCGGTGGCGCGCGCATGTGGATGGAGGAAGACGGCGAGGCGAGGATCAACGACACACGGTTCGCAGAGGCGGCCGGCACCGGCGCCGACACCCTGGCGGTCGCGTGCCCGTACTGCTTCGTGATGCTCGACGATGCGGCGAAAGCGGCCGGATCGGAGATGCGCGTCGCCGACGTCGCGACGTTGCTCGCCGAGTCGGTCGCGACGGGGAACCCCACCGAGCGACCGTAGACTCGACCGCCATGCAGCCGCTGCTGTTCGCCAAGGCCGACCCCGCCGAGACGTTCGGCATCGGCCCGACCGCCGTCAGCGACGCGGGCGCGAACGTCCGCGTCTGGGACGCGATCCACGACGAGCCGGCGCCGCCGCTCGACGACGTGAGCGGCATCGTGCTGTTCGGCAGCTCGTACAACATCGAACACGCGGAGGATCAGCCGTTCATCAACCGCCTCCGCGCCGTCACCCTCGATGCCCTCGACCGTGGCACGCCCTTCCTCGGGATCTGTTTCGGCGCGCAGGTGCTCGCGTGGTCGCTCGGCGCTGAGATCGGCAAGGCCCCGGTTCGCGAGATCGGCTACGTCCCGCTTCGGCCCCTTCCCGCGGCGGCCGACGACCAGCTGTTGTCGCACTACGCCGACGGCGACCTGGTCTTCCAGTGGCACATGGACACCTTCGAGCTGCCGGCGGGCGCCGAGCAGCTCGCCACCGGCGACCACGTCGACGCTCAGGCGTTCCGCGTCGGCGAACGGACGTGGGCGACCCAGTTCCACCTCGAGATCGACCGCGAAGAGATCGATCTGTGGATCGACGACATCGGCCCGGCCCTCGAGACCGAATGGCACACGACGTCCGCGCGCCTGCGGACCGCGGCGACGGCTCACCACGGGCGCCACGAGCACCAGGGCGCCGAGGTGTTCCGGCGGTTCGTCAAGGTTGCGCGCGCTCTCGCCTGAGCGGTCGACCTGAGCGGTCGACCTGAGCGGTCGACCGGACTAGGCGAAGGGGACTAGCGCGACGGGGCACTTTGGGTCATGATGCGCGCCTATGCGGGCACCGCGCCGGACGGATCACGGTGCCCGGCCGCAGGAGAGGACCAGATCTACGGACGTGAGCGCTTCGTTCCGGACAAGATTCGGCCGGCCCCCTTCCGGTAGCAGAGGTGCAGCGCGCCGCGCCCAGGAGCGCGCGTGAGCCAGGTCGCAGCCACCCGATTCGGCAAGCGTCTGCCCGAGGGCGGCACGATCGGCGTCATGGCGCCCTCGGGCCCGTACTTCAACGCGAGCGACATCGACCGGCCGCTCCGCTGGTGGCGCGATCGCGGCTACACCGTGAAGCTCACCGACTCGGTATGGCTGAAGGACGACTACGTCGCCGGGCCGCCGGAGAAGCGTGCCGAGGACCTGAACTCGCTGTTCGCCGACCCTGAGGTCGACGTGATCCAGGTTCTGTGGGGTGGGACCGGCGCGATCGAGATCCTGCCGTTCCTCGACTACGACCTGATCGCGCAGAACCCGAAGGCGCTGATGGGGTTCTCCGACATCACGAACCTCCATATCGCCCTGCGCCAGGAGAGCGGGCTCGCGACCTTCCACGGACCCGGGTTCGGGTCGATGGGCGTGCCCGAGCGCAAGCCGTTCACGTGGGACTCCGCGGTTGCCGCGCTCACGACGGGAGGCACGGGCGAGGTGCCGCGTGATCCCGACGATCCGTACGTCCGCACGATCTCCGGCGGGAGGGTCACGGCACCGATCGTCGGGGGCAACCTGTTCACGTTTGCCCACCTGATCGGGACGCCCTGGGATCCGGTGTTCGACGGGGCCATCCTGTTCTTCGAAGAGGTGAACGAGCTTCCCTACATCGTCGAGGTCCAGCTCCACCAGCTCGCCCACGCCGGCAAGCTCGATCACGTGGTCGGGGTCGTGGTGGGCGAGCTGTTCGACTGCGACTGGCGAGAGACCCGCCCGGATACCCCGCGCACCCGCTCGATCGAGGACGTCTTGGAGCGGTGCTTGCTGCCGCTCGGGGTCCCGATCCTCTACAAGCTGCCTCTCGGACACGGCAAGCACCTGGCGTCGATACCGCTTGGGGTGCAAGCTACCCTGGACGCCGACGGCCAGACCCTGACGGTTGAGCAACCCGGCGTGGCGCCGGCCGCGTAAAGGTACGTAGGAACCGACACGAAGCTCCCATGGAAGGAGGCACTACATGAGGAAGGTCCGCAAAGGACTCCTCGTCACGTTGAGCGGCCTGATCATCGTGCTGTTGGCCGCGGGCACGGCGTGGGCGCAAAGCGCGAGCGCATCCGCGTCCGCATCCGCCTCGGCGTCGACGGGCGGCTCGGGCGGGACGTTCATCGAGGGCACCGTCAACAACATGCGAACGGTGAACCCGTGGAAGGCGATCGAGTCGCCCGAGTACGAGGTTCTGGCGATGAACTTCGACCTCCTCGAGAACTTCGACAAGTCGACCCTGCAGGCCTCGCCGGGCGTGGCCGAGAGCTGGACCCAGTCGCCGGACGGGCTCACGTGGACCTTCAACATCCGGCCGGGGATGACGTGGCAGGACGGCCAGCCGTTCACCGCCAACGACATCGCCTGGACCTACAACAAGACGCTCGACTGCAAGCTGGGGAACTCGCTCGACTACCTGGTGCCGGACTTCACCAAGTCGATCACCGCGCCGAGCGACACCGAGCTCGTGTGGACGACGGACAAGCCGACGAGCGCGCCGATCCGGCCGCCGTGGGTGTACATCGCGCCCCAGCACATCTACGGCAACGACTCCTGCGCCGAGATCGGCAAGGAGCCGTTCTTCGAGGATGGCAAGCCGATGATCGGCAGCGGCCCGTTCCA
>JBJMLQ010000016.1:0-17277 GCA_045805225.1 Actinomycetota bacterium
ACCTCCTCGCCGGGTCCGATGAAGAGCACGCCGCGCTCCTGCAGGTTGAGCAGTGCGAACTGGGTCGTGAGGCCCCGTCGATCGGCCACGAGCGACCCCGACGGCCGCGTGCGAAGCTCGCCGAGCCACGGTTCGTACCCCTCGAACACGTGGTGAAGCTGTCCCGTCCCCCGCGTCTCGGTCAGGAACTCCGTGCGGAAGCCGATCAACCCGCGGGCAGGCACGACGTACTCCATCCGGATCCAGCCGGTCCCGTGGTTCACGACCTGTTCCATCCGGCCCTTTCGGAGCGCGAGCAGCTGCGACACGACACCCAGGTAGTCCTCGGGGACGTCGATCGCAACGCGCTCGGTCGGTTCGTGGACCTTCCCGTCGACCGTCTTCGTCACGACCTGCGGCTTGCCGACCGTGAGCTCGAAGCCCTCGCGGCGCATGACCTCGACCAAGATCGCGAGCTGCAACTCGCCTCTTCCTTGCACCTCCCACGTCTCGGGCCGGGCGGTGTCGAGCACGCGGATCGAGACGTTGCCGATCACCTCTTGGTCGAGCCGCGAACGCAGCAGGCGTGCCGTTACCTTCGAGCCGTCCTTGCCGGCGAGCGGCGCGGTGTTGATGCCGATCGTCATCGACAGCGACGGCTCGTCGACCCGCACCACCGGCAGCGGCCGAGGGTCGTCGGGGTCGGCGAGCGTTTCCCCTATCGTGACGTCGGCGAGCCCGGCCACGGCGCAGATCTCTCCCGGACCCGCCTCCTCGGCGTCGACCCGGTCGAGCGCCTCGGTCACCGTCAGCTCCACGATCTTGACGCGCTCGACCGAGCCGTCGGTCCGGCACCAGGCGACCTGCTGGCCGCGCCGGAGCGTCCCGTTGCGAACGCGGCACAACGCGAGCCGTCCCACGTACGGCGACGCGTCGAGGTTCGTGACGAGCGCCTGCAGCGGCATCGCGTCGTCGTAGGCGGGCGCCGGCACGTGGGCGAGCAGCGCGTCGAACAGCGGCTGCAGCGTCGGCTCGAGCGCGTCGGGCGCGCGGCCGCAGTGACCATCGCGCGCGTTGGCGAACAGGATCGGGAAGTCGATCTGGTGCTCGTCGGCGTCGAGATCAAGGAAGAGCTCCTCGACCTCGTGCACGACTTCGCTCGGCCGCGCGTCTGAACGGTCAACCTTGTTGACTACCAGGATGACGGGCAGCCGTGCCTCGAGCGCCTTGCGCAGAACGAACCGCGTCTGCGGCAGCGGCCCCTCGGACGCGTCGACCAGCAGCAGCACACCGTCGACCATCGTGAGCGCCCGCTCGACCTCGCCGCCGAAGTCGGCGTGCCCGGGCGTGTCGACGATGTTGATCTTCACGCCGTCGTGGCGGACGGCCGTGTTCTTCGCGAGGATCGTGATGCCCTTCTCGCGCTCGAGGTCCATCGAGTCCATCACCCGCTCCGCGACGTCCTGGTTGGACCGGAACGCCCCGGACTGCCACAACATCGCGTCGACCAACGTGGTCTTGCCGTGATCGACGTGTGCGATGATGGCAACGTTGCGGATGTCCTGTCGGGTGGGCATGCCAGCAGTCTAGAGATGACCGGGGGCCACCCCGGGGTTTGCGTACGCGACACGCCCGGTGTACGAACCCGCCAGACCGATCCCCGAGGAGGCTCGCGCATGACCCGCCCGTTGCACCCGAAGGAACGACCTGTGTTCACCCGCCGTGCGTTCCTGCAGCGCGCGGCCGCCGCCGGCATCGCGCTCCCGACCGCCTCGGCGATCCTCGCCGCGTGCGGCAGCGGGGCGCAGTCCTCCGTCGCCACGTCGGGCGGCAGCACCGACACGGGACAGTTCGGCAGCGGCGGCGTCTCCGGCGCCCCGTATCCCCTCGCCCGACCGAACGCGCCCGTCACGTGGAACGTCGATCAGAGCAAGGTGATCGCGAGCGATCAGCAACCCGAACAGAACGCGACGGTCCAGATGCTCCGCTGGCCCTACTACCTCGCGCCGTCGGTGATCAAGTCGTTCGAGGACAAGTACAGCTGCAAGGTCGTGCAGACGGAGTTCGAGGACATGGACAAGGGCATCGCGAAGATGAACTCCGGCGAGGGCGACTTCGACCTGATGGTCGGCATGAACGTCTGGGCGCTCGGAAAGTCGATCGCCGCCGGGCTGGTCCGCCCGCTCAACCTCGACTACATCCCGAACCTCGCCGCGAACAACTGGGACACGTTCCAGAGCCCGTTCTACGACGTCGGCTCGCACTACAGCACGCCGTACTCCGTCTGGAGCACCGGCATCTTCTGGCGCAACGACGAGGTGAAGCAGGACATCGCCGGCATGGCCAACCCCTACGACATCTTCTGGAACGGCGCGCCGGTCAACAAGACGCACCTGCTCGCCAACGCCCAGGACGTGCTCGCGATGGCGATGTTCCGCGACGGGATCTCCGACGTGAACAGCGTCGATGCGGCGACGGTCACCCAGGCGAAGAACGAGATCCAACAGGTCGTCGCCGCGACGAACGCCTCGTTCGACCACGTCGACTACACCGACATCCCCGCCGGGCGCGCGTGGCTGCATCAATCGTGGTCGGGCAACGTCAGCGACGCGTTCGTGTTCTTGAAGGCGAGCCAGGCGAGCGCGGCCGACACGCTGTCCTACATCTGGCCGGTCGAGGTGGGCGTGCCGGGCAACGTCGACAACGACCTGCTCGTCGTCCTGAACTCGGGCAAGAACCCGGTGCTCTCGCACCTGCTGTTGAACTACATCATGGACGCGAAGAACGCGATGACGAACTTCACCACATGGACGGGCTATCAGATGCCGCAGAAGACGATGACCCGCGACGCGCTCGTCGCGACCGGCCTCGTCCCCGAGCACCTCGCCAACGTCTACATCGTCGAGAGCGACATGGACAAGGGATCGCGCGAGCTCGAGCTGCCGCCGACGGACAACGCGCTGTGGCAGTCGGCGTACGCACAGCTCACCGCGGGTGTCTGACCGAGAGACGACCGTCCGAGCACCCTCCGCGGCGGCCGCCGGGACCACCTCGTGGTACCCCCGGTGGTATTGGCCGTCGTTCGCCGCGCCCGCGACCCTGTTCCTGGTCGTGTTCTTCCTGTTCCCGTTCTACGTGGTCATCGCGATCGCGTTCGGCGGCGTGGACGCGATCTTGCAGCAACCGGTCCCCGCGTGGAACCCGGCGAGCTGGAACACGGCGGTGCTTGGGTTCTCGTTCTCGAACATCAGCCACACCGACGGCCTGTATCACGCCGCGTTCCTGCGGACGTTCGAGTTCGTCGGCCTCGCGACGACGCTCTGCCTGATCGTCGGCTACCCGTTCGCCTACTTCCTCGCGCGACACGCCGGCCGGTGGCGCGGCCTATTCCTCGTGCTGTTCTTCGCGCCGTTCTGGATCTCGTACATGTTGCGGATGCTCGCGTGGATCTCGTTGCTCGAGGACGACGGGCTGATCAACCGCACGCTGCTGCGCCTCGGGATCCTGCATACGCCGTACCCGTGGCTCGCCGGCAAGCCGCTCACCTTGGTCCTGGGGCTGGTGTACGGCTACGTGCCGTTCATGGTGCTGCCGCTGTTCGCGACGCTGGACCGGATCCATCCCTCGCAACTCGAGGCGGGGCGCGACCTCGGCGCGAGCCCGAACGGCACCTTCTGGCGCGTCACGTTCCCGCAGTCGACGCAGGGCATCTTGGCCGGGTTCGTGATCTGCGCGCTCCCGATGTTCGGTGACTACTTCACCCAGCAGCTGCTTGCCCCCGTCACGAGCACACGCATGATCGGCAACGCGGTGATCGAGAGCCTGACGATCCCGATCTTCGTGCCGCAGGGGGCGGCGCTGATCCTGGTCCTGCTCGTGGTGCTCCTGCCGGCGATCATCTATTACCTGTGGAGCACCCAGCGCGCCGCGGCGGAGGTGGCGGCGGGATGAGCGCGCTCGCCACGCAGGCGCCGCGGCCCCGGCTGCGAGACCGGCTCGCGAACCCGTGGGGCCGGCCGCGGTTCCTGTGGGTCATCGCGATCGCCTACGTCGTGTGGATCTTGGTGCCGGTCGTCCAGGCGGTGATCTTCTCGTTCAACGAGAGCCGGTCGATCACGGTGTGGCAGGGTGCGTCGCTGCGGTGGTACGTCTGGGATCCGGACTCGTCGGTGTTGCACGACCCGGCGCTGCAACAGGCGATCGTCCAGACGCTCAAGCTATCCGTGCTCACCGCGGCGATCGCCGTGCCCCTCGGAGTCGCGTTCGCGATCGGGCTGCATCGGTGGCGTGGCGGGGTCGCTCGTTCGACCAACTTCGTGATGCTGTTCTCGTTCGTCACACCCGAGCTGATCCTCGCGGTGGCGTTGTTCTTGATGTTCGTGCACTCGATCCGGTTCATCGGTCTCGGAACGAACGCCGAGCTGATCGGGCTGATCGTCCTGTCGCTCGCATATCCGGTCGTGATCGTGCGGGCCCGGTTGCTGTCGCTCGGCCCGTCCTACGAGGAGGCGGCGCAGGACCTCGGCGCGTCGCCCGCGCGGACGGTCGGACGGGTCACGCTTCCGTTGCTGGGGCCGTCGATCTTCGCCAGCGCGGCGATCGTGTTCGCGCTCGCCCTCGACGACTTCGTGATCGTCAACCAGCTGTCGCGCGACGCGACCACCCAGACGGTGTCGATGGCGATCTACGGGGCCGCGCGCACCGCGCCGACGCCGGCGATCAACGCGATCGGCACGATCATGCTGGTTACCTCGACGGTCGTCATCTCGATCGCGGTGGTCGCCTACCGGCGGATGGAACGGCGGCGGGGTGCGGCGGCCGCGATCCCGGCCTAGCTCCTCTTCAGCGCGAGCTTGAAGATGCCGACCCCGTCGCTGAAGTACAGCGACCCGTCCGGCCCGCGCTCGATCGACAGCACGAGGTTGCCGTGGTTGAACGGCGTCGAATCGCGGACCGCCGTCGTCCGAGACGGGTTCAGCGAGACCTCGTGGATGTCGCCCGTGTTGAACGCGCCGAAGAAGATGTCGCCCTCGCGCGCCGTCCCGAGGTGACAGCCGTCGCAGAACGCGATGCCGGTCGGGCCGATCGTCTGCGCGTACCAGAGCTGGGGCAGCACCGGCCGCGGGCCGGAGTTGTTGGTGTCCTCGGGCGCCGTGCCCGTGCAGTTCTCCGACGGACCCCAGCCGTAGTTCCGGCCGGGGATGATCCGGTTGATCTCGTCGTTGCACTCCGGGCCGTTCTCCGTTTCCCACAGGTCATGGGTCTTCGGATCGAAGGCGAGGCCGAAGCTGTTGCGATGGCCGTAGGAGTAGACGAGCGACCCCTTGAACGGGTTGTCCTTCGGCACGCCGCCGATCGGCGTCATCCGCAACACCTTGCCGCTGTTGACCGAGAGATCTTGCGCGAGCTGTGACTGCTCGGTCTCCCCCACAACCACGTACAGCGCGCCGTCGGGACCGAAGAGCATCCGGCCACCGTTGTGCCGGATCCCCGCCTGCTGCACGTCGAGGACCAGGTGCATCCCGGTGCCCGTGTCGCCGTTCATCTTGATCCTGACGATCTGGTCCTCGGCGACGCCGTTCACCTTGCGCGTGGCGTAGGCGTAGAGATACGGCGACAGCTGGGGGAACGACGGCGGCAGCGCCAGCCCCACGAGCCCCTGCTCGTTCGTGAGCGTCCCGATGACGTCCGGGATGGTGAACACCGAGGTGTTCTTGCCGGTTGTCGGGTCGATCCGGCGGATCTCGCCGGTGAGGCGCTCGCCGTAATAGATCGCTCCGGTCCGGTCGAACACGAACGTTGCGGGATGGTCCAGACCGCTCGCGACGGTCTTCTCCACGATCGTCCCGGCGGTGGGTTGTGCGGGCGACGAGGAGGACGGCGCGGTGGTCGAGGCCGGCGCCGACGTCGCGACGGGGACCGTCGCGCTCGAGGTGGTCGACGCCGTGCACCCGACGAGCAGCATCACTGCGACACAGATCAGGATGCGACGGTGTCTCATGTCCGCCGCATCCTAGCGGCGGTGCTCAGAACCCGGTCAGTCCGCGCCCCACGCCGTCGACGAAGCCATGCTCCGGCGGGGAGAGGTGACCCTCGAGGTAGGCACGGGCGATGATCGCCTGTGCGCGGAAGACGTCGACCTCCCAGTACGAGAACGGACCCGGCCGGTAGCCGTCGGAGGTGACGTTGCGCTGGATCGACTCGCAGGCCGTCCAGTCCTCCCGGTTCGTGATGTCCCAGAACTCCGCCGCGTAGTCGGGGCTGAACCCCGGCACGGCGAACGCCTCGTCGGGGAAGTACCACGCGCATTCGACCCACGTGCGTGACGGCGACAGCGGGACGAGCCGGTGGGTCATCACGTAGTCCGGATGCGGGCTGATCAACAGGTTGGGATACACCACCGAGTAGCCGACCAGCCGCCGCTTGTCCTCGGGGAGTCCCGGGATCATCGCGCCGGCCGACTCGCCGGTGAGCGACATCGTCGTCGCGTGATCGAGCAGCTCCATGGGGCCGCCGATCCACACGCCTGTCGAACGCTCCGGGTAGGCGACGTCGGAGTCGGGCGGCGTGACCTTGCAGAGCTCAGGGTGGATCTCGGAGCAGTGGTAGCACTCGCAGTAGTTCTCGATCGCGATCTTCCAGTTCGCCTCGAGCTCATAGGTGTGCGACGCGCCGAGGCGGAGGTCCTGCGGGCGATAGCCGTCGACGACGATGTCGAGGTTGCCGAGGTGCGCTGCGAGCTCGGGCGCGTCACCGCTCGCGTTCAGGAAGAGCCATCCGTGCCACTCGTCGAGGCGCGCCTCGACGAGCGGGAACTCGCCCTTGTCGAGGGAATCCATGTTGAAGCGCGGCGTCGCGCGAAGGTCGCCCTCGAGCCCGTAGACCCACGCGTGATACGGACACCGGATGCCGCGTTGGGCGCGCCGCTCGCCGACCGCCAAGAGCTCATGGCCCCTGTGGCGACAGACGTTATGGAAGGCGCGGAGCTCGCCGTCGTCGCCGCGCACGAGCAGGATGCTCTGCCCGCCGACCGGAACGGCCGCTTGCGCGCCGGGCGCGTCCAGGTCGAGATCGGCGGCGCGTCCGATGCACATCCACGAGCCCTCGAACAGATGACGCTGTTCCCACGAGAAGACCTCCGGAGCGTGGTAGGCCTCCGCCGGCAAGGTGCGCGCGCGGTCGTAGGGCTGGAGCACCTGCTCAACGCTTGCGAGATCCAGCGGCGCGGTCGTGCGTTGCATCGGTACTCCTCGGTCGGCGATCGGCTGTGGTCAACCTATCGGAGCCGAGCGCCCGCACGTGAACACCGCCGTGAACCGGCGGTCAGGAAGCGTCCAGCGCCTCGAGCAGCTCGCCTTCGCGTTCGCGGGACAAACCGGCCTTCAGCGTGTCGACCCCGCGCGCTCGGTCCCACGCCAACGTGTCGGCGACCGTCTCGGCGAGCGGCCGGAAGGTGAGCCCCGCCGCGACCGCGCGCGAGGTATCGAACAGGTGCGCGGCCGGCTCATCGGGCACGACCAGGGGGAACGGGTCGTCCTCCTCCGTCGCGCCGAGCGCGTGGGCACGTACGAACGCGTCGTCGCACCAGGTCACATCCAACGTAACGGCGCCCGCGGCCGCCGACGCCTCCAGGAGCGCGCCGAGCGAGTGCCTGCCCGGCGGCGTCGCGATGTTGAACGTCCCCGCGATGTCGTCCGTGCAGACGTGCAGAACGAAGGCGGCGAGGTCGCGGGCATCGATCCATTGGAGGGGTTGATCCGCCGGGGCGGGTGCGAGCATCCGTCCGCCGCCGGCACCGCGCCGCACCCAATACGTGAACCGGTCGGTCGGGTCGTGCGGCCCGACGATGAAGTGCGGCCGGACGATCGTCCCGCGGTCGCCGATCCCCTCGCGCACCGCGTACTCACTGGCAACCTTCAGCGGCCCGTAGGTCTCCCAGGTCACCTCCTCCGTGTCGGGGAAGGGCGGGCCGTAAACGTCGTCATCCTCGGCGGCACCCGGCCGTGCCGACTCCCGGTGGGCGGAGACCGACGAGATGAAGACGTACCTGCCGTCGGAGGCGATGCCGATCGCGTCCGTGACGTGTCGCGGAACGAAGGCGCAGAAGTCGACGACCGCGTCGAACGACCTGCCCTCGAGCGCCCTCAGATCGCGATCGCGATCGCCGTGGATGTGCTCCGCCTCGGGAAAGACGTCGTCCGCGCCGCCCCGGTGAAAGACCGTGACGTCGTGGCCTTGTTCCAGCGCCAAGCCTGTGAACGCGCGGCCCGAGAACCGCGTTCCGCCGATCGTGCAGATGCGCATGTTCGAACCCTATCCCAGGCAAGGCTTTCGGGTCGGGGTTGACGGACGTCGGTTATGACGTCATTATGACGTCGTTACCGGCGCCTACGCGCCACCGAGATGACGTCCCGAAGAGGAGGCCGCATGCACCCGACCCTGTCGAAGGAACTGATCCGGGCGCTTCAACACGACAACCAGGAGCGCGTCGGGAAGCCTCGCGTGCCTCGCGCTGCCAGCCGCAAGCGCTGGTTCCGGCGCGCATGCGATGAAGCGGCATCGAGCGCCGCAGGACGGGCTTAGGCGGCGCTCACGGCGCCGGTGGCAGAACGGAAGGTGGGCCTCAGGATGGCTGGATTCACTCACGGAGGGACGATCGCATGGAACTCACCCCGCACCTCGAGGCGATCCGGGGCGACCTTGAGTCGCTCATCGCATCGGACGAAGGGCTCGCGACCGCGTTCGAGCGGATGGCTCGCCCGATCGAAGCGACGCTCCAACTCAGGCTCCTCGACGTCCTCGGCGACGGCGCGCTCGAGCTGACCGAGCAGCTTCCGGCCGGACACACCGAGCTTCGCGTGTCCGGCAGGGACGCCGGGCTCGTCTACGTCGGGCAGCCGGAGGCCGCTCCGGAGCCGCCGCCGGCCCCCGATGACGACGACGGCGGGATGGCCCGGCTCACCGTGCGCATGCCCGACGCACTGAAGAGCGCGATCGAGGCGGCGGCGGACGCCGCCGGGCAGTCGGTCAACGCGTGGGTGGTCCAGGCGGCTCGTTCGGCGCTGAGCCAAGGCCACGACCCGCGCCGGCGAGGCGGCGGCAACCGGATCTGGGGCTTCGCCCAGAGTTGAGATGCACGGAGGAACGACGATGCGACAGGTTTACGACACCCCCGGCGGCCTCGAGGTCGACATCCAGCTCGGCGCGGGCGACATCGAGGTCGACGTGCGAGACGCCGCGAGCACGACCGTCGAGATCGACGGCTACGACAACGAGACGCCCCCGACGGTCCGCTGCGACCCCGCGCCGGGCGGCGGCTACCGCCTCACGATCGAGCATCGGGTCAAGCGCAAGTGGTTCGCGATCGGTGGTGGGCTCAACATCCGCCTCGTGGTGCCGCCGGGCACGACGGTCGACGGCGCCAGCGGGGCTGCCGACCTGAACGCCCACGGAACGCTCGCCGCCCTCACGTTCAGGACCGGATCGGGCGATCTCCGGTTCGACGACATCGACGGCGACGTGCAGCTGACGTGCGCCAGCGGCGACATCGAAGGCCGGTCCGTCGGAGGACACCTCGGCTTCAAGGGCGCCTCCGGCGACATCGACGTCGGCACCGTCACCCGGGGCGCGACGATCCGGAGCGCGTCCGGTGACATCCGCATCGGCAGGCTCGACGGACCGACGATCATCACCGTCGGGTCGGGCGACGTGACCCTTCGGCAGATCGGCCCGGGATCGGTGAACGTTCGGGCGATCTCAGGCGACGTCGAGGTCGCGGTCCGCAGTGGGCTCGGCGTCTGGCTGGACGTCTCGTCGACGAGCGGCGACGTGCGGAGCAACCTCGACCCCGATCGCGACGGGAGCGGCGAGACCGCGGACCTCGAGCTCACGCTCAACACCGTGGCCGGCGACATCACGGTCGACCGGGCGGGCGGACAGTGATGCGCGCGCTCCTGCGCGACCGGTCGTACCGGCTGCTGCTGGTGGGGCAGACGCTGTCGGCGTTCGGCGACTACGCGATGTTCCTCGCGCTCGCGATCTGGGTGAAGGTCCTGACCGGCTCGAACGCGAAGGCCGGGCTCGCGATCTTGCCGTTCGTCCTGCCGAGTCTCGTCGGACCGGCGCTCGGCGTCTTCGTCGATCGGTTCCCGCGGCGGCGCGTGATGATCGCCACCGACCTCGCGGCGGCGCTCGCGCTCATCCCGCTGCTGTTCGTGCATGACGCCCGCGACATCTGGGTGATCTACGTCGTGTCGTTCCTGCTCGGGCTCGCGACCGTCGTCTACGAGGCCGCACGCGCCGGCCTGCTGGTCAGCATGCTGACCGAGGACGACCTCGGCGACGCCAACGGCCTTCTCCAATCGACCGGCCAGGGCATGCGGCTGCTCGCCCCGTTGGCCGGCGCGGCGCTGTTCTCGGCCTTCGGTGGCCGGGCGGTGGCCGGGCTCGACGCCGCGACGTTCGTCGTGTCGGCGCTGTTCCTCCTCGCCGTGCACGCGCCGGCGATCGAACGCCAGGGGGAACACGGCTTCTGGCCGGAGCTCCGCGCGGGCGTGCGCCACATCGCACACACGGCAGACCTCCGGCGTCTCACCATCGCGACGGCCTTGGTCACGCTCGCGGCGGGCGTCATGGAGGTCGCGATCTTCGCGCTGATCGACCAGGGCCTGCACCGGCCACCCGAGTTCCTCGGGATCTTGTCGACCGCGCAGGGTGTCGGCGCGGTGATCGGCGGCGTCGTCGTCGGCGCGACGATGCGCAAGATCGGCGAGTTCTCGACGATCACCTGGGCGCTCGTGGCGATCGCCCTCGGTGTCGGGATGCTGGCATGGGCGGTGCTGCCCGTCGTGATGATCTCCGCTGTGGCCGTCGGGATCGCGGTGTCGTTCTTCAACGTCGCGTTCGTGACGCTGATCCAACGACGCACCGACGTGTCGATGCAGGGACGCGTGATGAGCGCCGTCGAGGCGGTGTTCACCGTGCCGTACGCGGCCTCGATCGTCGCGGGCGCGGTGTTGATCTCCGTCGTGAGCTTCCGGACGATCTATCTCGCCCAGGCGGTCATGTTCCTGTCGATCGCGGGTTACCTCACGCTGACGGCGCGGCGCGTCACGCCGCCGACTCCATCGCCGGATCGTAGGCGCCGTCGCGCGCTCGGCCGTTCATCGTCGCGCGATGGGCGAGCGCTCGCTGCCCCGCCGCAACGTTTCGAGGATCCCCGCCCCACGCGCTGAGGGCCGGCGCCTGCAGCGCGCGGCCGTAGGAGAACGACAGCGCCCACGGGGCGCCCTCCCCCGCCGCGAGCATCCGGTTCATCGCGTCGAGCCGGCTCGTCGCCTGCTCATCGCTCATGCCGCCCGACAGGAACACGACGCCCGGCACGGACGCCGGGACGTGCTCGGACAGACACCGGATCGTCGCCTCCGCGATCGTCGCGTCGTCGTCCTGCACGGGGTTGCCCTTGCCCGGGACGATCATGTTCACCTTCAACAACGTGCCGGGCAGATCCAGCCGATCGGCCACCATCTGCTTGTAGAGCGCGTCCAGCGTACGGCCGGTCGCCTCCTCACACGCGGCGATGTCGTGATCGCCGTCCATCAAGATCTCGGGCTCGACGATCGGCACGATGTCGGCCTCTTGACACAGCGCGGCGTAGCGCGCCATCGCGTGCGCGTTCGCATCGATCGCGAAGTTCGTCGGCGTGCCCTCGCCGATGATGATCGTGGCCCGCCACTTGGCGAAGCGGGCGCCGAGCTCCCGGTACTCGGCGAGTCGCTCGCGCAACCCGTCGAGCCCTTCGGTGATCGTCTCGCCCGGGAACAGCGCCATCGGCTTCGCGCCGGTGTCGACCTTGATGCCGGGGATCGAGCCGGCGGCCTCGAGCACCTTCACGAACGGGACGCCGTCGTCGGTCGATTGCCGGATCGTCTCGTCGTACAGGATCACGCCGCTGATATGCGCGCCGAGATCGGGCGTCGAGAACAGCATCTGGCGGTAGGCGCGACGGGTGTCCTCGGTGCTATCCACGCCGATCGAGTCGAAGCGCTTCTTGATCGTGCCGGTGGACTCGTCGGCGGCGAGGATCCCCTTGCCGGGCGCGACCAGCGCCTCGGCCGTCGCGTGCGTGGTGTCGGTCATCGTGGGTCGTCCCTCCTTGAGCGCGGCGACAGCGTCGCCGAGGTGATGGCTCGAGCGTAGTGCGTTCGGGCATCCCCCGACCATGGCCGCGGAACCCCCCTCAGGGTGACCGCGGGGCGCGCCGATGCACCGGTCATGCTGCAGGGGGCCAGGTCGGCGGTGCGCACGTCGTGGGTGTCGGTGACGCTCGCGGCGGTGCTCGGCGTCACGATGCCGCTCGCGGCAACGATGGCCGGCACGGCGCTCGCGTCGCCGGTCCCAGCGCCGAGCGAGGTGGTCGCAACGGCGGGCACCCACCCCGGCGCCGTGCACGACGCAGCACCGCCGGGCCACACCGCGCATGCGCTCAGCGTTCGCCGGGCGACGGCGTCGACCACCCGACCCAAGCCGGACGCATGGACACATGCGAGCGCGTTGGTCCACGTGCCGGCGGGCGGCATCGCGGCGCGGCGGGCGCCGTCGTCGTCGTCGTCGACCGTCGGAACCGTCGTCGCGACATCGAAGTACTACGGGGTCCCGATCGTTCTGCGTCTGGACGCGATCGACCCAACGGGTTCGTGGGGTCGTGTGGAGCTCCCCTACGTCTGGCCACGGCGCCAGGGGTGGATCCGGCTCGCCGGGCTGGCACGCGAGCAGACCTTCCTCCACGTCGACGTCGACCTGTCGGAGCATCGTGTCCGGGTCTACAAGCGCGACGACCTCCTGTACTCCGTGCCCGCCGCGACCGGCGCACCCAGCTCGCCCACGCCGCCGGGCCACTACGTCGTGACCGACCGCGTGCCGTTCCCGTCGGGCGGCGCCCTCGGATCATTCGCGTTCGGCATCAGCGGGATCCAGCCGCACCTGCCCGCCGGGTGGAGCGGCGGCAACCAGCTCGCGATCCACGGCACGGACGAGCCGTGGTCGATCGGCACGAGCGCGTCGGCGGGCTGCGTGCGGGTGAGCGAGTGGGCTCTTCAGCGGTTCGAGCCGCTGCTCCGGCTCGGCACGCCGGTCGTCATCCACGCGTGATCCGGTAGACGCCGCCGTCGAGCGACGTGACGTAGAGCTCACCTCCGGCGTCCGCCCCGAACGAGCTCACGTTGGGCAGCGTCGCGCCGAGGTCGAAGTGCTCGACCGTCCCGTCCTGCTCCACACGGATCGCTTGCAAGGTCCCGAGGCAGAAGTCGGCGAAGACATAGTCGCCGACGAGCTCGGGGATCGCGGCGCCGCGATACACGTCGCCGCCGATCACGACGCACCCGCCGGCCGCGTGCGAGTACTCGTACACCGGCGGTACGGCACCGGTCGGCGCTCCGCCCGCATAACGGTGCGTGCCCTCGAGCAGGTTCCAACCGAAGTTGTCCCCGCCGGGTGACCCAGCGGGCACCCGGTCGATCTCCTCCCACGCGCTCTGCCCGACGTCGGAGATCCAGAGATCCCCGGTCGCCGGATCGAACGAGTAGCGCCACGGATTGCGCAAGCCGTATGCCCAGATCTCGGGCCGAGCGCCGACGTCGCCGACGAACGGGTTATCGGGCGGCACGCGGTAGGGCTCGGGACCCGCGGGCGTCGGGTCGATCCGAAGCATCTTGCCCAGAAGCGTGCCGAGCGACTGACCGTTCCCGTGGGGATCTCCGCCGCTGCCGCCGTCGCCGAGGCCGATGTAGAGGTCTCCGTCGGGGCCGAACACGAGGTCGCCACCGTTGTGGTTGTCATACGGCTGGTCGACGAACAGCACCTGCCTGCGTGAGGACACAACGGCGTGCTCCCCGCGCATCGCGTAGCCGGCGACGCGGGTGTCCCCGTTGAGGTCGGTGTCGTTGACGTAGATGTAGCGCCCGTCGGGCGAGAAGGCGACACCGAGCAGCCCTTGCTCGCCACCGAGCGACACGGCGTCGGACAGATCCAGCACCGGACTCGACGCGACGTGCCCGTCGCGGATCGCGACCACACGCCCGGTCTTCTCCGCAACGAAGAGCGAGGGATCGCCCGGCCGGACCGCGATCGCGAGCGGCTGGTCCACGGTCGCCACGCGCTCCAACGACACGTGGACGGTGTTCGGCACCTCCGACACAACCGGCGCCCGTTCGCCGCTTCCCTGTGTGCATGCGACGCCCACCGCGAGCGCGATCACGACGAGGGACCGCCGCCCGCCACACGCTCGCCGCCTCACGCCGACGATGCTACGGAAGACCTGCGCTGCAGGCACCCGGCGTTGCGGGTGTTCGCGTGGAACCTCCTTCGGCCGTTCGCGGGGAACCTCCGGCCCGTGCCGGCGGTCCGTTGAGGAAGACCGGGCGGTGCGACCCGGCTACGCTGTCGCGACCACAGGAGGCGAGGGGTCACCGATGCGCGACCCGGATCCACGGACGGTCCAGCAGGCGCGGGCAGGCGATCTGCGCGCGTTCGAGGAGCTGGTCCGCCTCTACCAGGCCGAGGTGTTCCGGTTCGCATGGCACCTCACCCGCGACCGCACATTGGCCGAAGACGTCACCCAGGACACGTTCCTGCGCGCCTTCCGATTCATCCACGGGTATCGCGGCGGGCAACGGTTCGGTTCCTGGTTGTTCGCGATCGCGCGGAACTGCTCGATGGACGCGCTTCGCAAGCGTGGCATCGTGGCGGAGCACGACGAACGCGAGCCTCGCGCCACGCCCGATGCCTCGACGCGCGCGGAGCTCGATGCGGCGCTCGCGGCCGTGTCGACCGAGCATCGCGACGCCTTCTTGCTCGTGGAGGTGTTCGGTCTCAGCTATCAGGAGGCGGCCGACGTGCTCGGCGTCGCGGTCGGCACGGTGAAGAGCCGGATGTTCCGTGCCCGCCGCGCGCTCTGCGCGGCGATCGCCGTCGACGACGAGGCGGCACGATGAACTGCCGCCGCGCGCAACCGCTCGTGTCTGCGGCGATGGACGGCGCGTACCTGACGTCGGCCGAGCGACGCGCCGTCGAGGCGCATGTTGCAACGTGCGCCGCCTGCGCCACGTTCGAGCGGCGCGCGCTGCAGGTACGCACGACGGTGCGGATCCGCGCCGCCGAGGACGTCCCCGACCTCACCGACCGGATCATGGCGACGGTGGCGCGCGGGTCGGCACGACCCGCGCGCCGGGCTCCCCGGCCGCGGCGGCCGATCCGCCCGCGCGCGTTGCTGCCGGCGGCCGCCGCCGCGGTCGCCGGCATCGTGATCGGGAGCCTCGTGGTGGGCGGCCCGTGGCACGCCCATCCGCGCACGGCGTGGGCCAGCGAGATCGAGCTCGGCGTGCGCCGCGCCGCGCCCTCGATCGACGCGTTCCAGGGGTCGTACACGATCACCGAGCGCGGGCTCGCCCCCGGCGTGCCGGTGCGCACCCTGTCGATGGACCTGTCGTTCCTCGCGCCGCAGCGGTTCCGCCTCGACGTCCATGACGACACCGTCTACCCGTCGAAGGCCTGGACCCCGACGAACCTGACCTACGTCGAGAACATGCCGGCGATCTATCTCTCGGGACCGAGCGGGTGTGTCGGCACCCTGCAGCCGGTCGACTGTTCCTCTGCGACGACGATCACGAAGACGCGCTACTCGGCGGCGGCGCCCGTGCCGGCCGATCTCGTCGTTCCCCTCGCGACGCTCGGTTCGGTCGACGGCGTGCAGGTGCTCGGCGAAGAGCAGGTCGACGGACACGACACCGTTCGCGTCCAGATGCCGTTCTCGCGCGCCCGCCCGCTGTTCCCGTTCCTGCAGCTCGGGGGCACGTGGCGACCGTTCTTCGCCGAGGACGTCGTCACGGTGTGGCTCGACACGGCGGGCTGGTATCCCGTGCGCACACAGATCACGCCGTCGACCGACCCCGGCCGCCATGACTGGGAGATGCGGTTCGGGTTGCCGCGCGAGTCCCCGGACACGCCCATCCTCGACGTCTCGCTCGGGTCGGTCGCGGCCACGCCGCCGGACCCGTCCGTCTTCCGGATCAAGGGCCGCGCGGTCGTCCCGCCCTCGGAGATGGGAACCGCCTTCGGATACACGCCGGCGGCGCCGGCGGAGCCGGCGCCGCTCAGCCTGGTCGCCGCGATCGCCCCACCGTCGGGGCCTGCGGCCCCGACGTCGGTCCTGCTGTACGCCGACGGGCTTGATTACCTGCGCGTGGCCGAGGATCAACGGTGGTCGGGGCCGGGCCCGTTCGGCGCGATCGGGCTGGACGCCGAACAGGTCACGCTCCCGCATGTGGGCCCGGCGCTCTATGAGCCGGCCGGCGACGGGCTCGGCCGCCGATTGTCGGTCCACACGCCAACGACCGACCTGTACATCGAGTCCAACCTGTCACGTGACCAGCTGATCGCCGTCGCGTCCTCGCTCGATGTGCGCGCGGCGGCGATACCGCAGCGGTGGCGCGTCGCGCACGCCGGTGGGCTGACGCTCGCGCGCACGGATCCGATCGACGCCTTGCACACGATGGGCATGGACGCCGCCACGCTCGCCCTGCCGACGGGCTACCGTCCGACGACCGCGACACGATCGCTCGAGCAAGGGATCGACGTCGGCGTGACCGTGACGTTCCGTCCCGACACCGGCGCGGTCGGTTCACCGGTCGTGTTGCACATGGGAACGAGCCGCGACGCCGCCGACACCGCGCCCGACCCGGAGCGTGTCTCCATCGGCGCGACGACGGGACGCTACTCCGCCGGTGCGTCGGAGCTCACGTGGACGCAGGGCGGGCGGTCGTGGTCGGTCCAGGGCGACCTCGTCCTGGCACAGCTCGTCGCGATCGCAACGTCGGTGCTCGAGGCTCGCGGATGATGCGCCGCGCCCTCGTGATCGGCCTCGCGGCCGTGCTCGGCGTTGTCCTCGGCGCGGGCCTCACGATGGCGTTGCAGCGCGACGGGCGCGCGCCGTCGCCGGGGCCGGAACGGGCGCTCGCCGCCCCGCGAACGACACCCGAGACGCCCTCCACGTTCCTCGTGTGGGTGCCGCGCGGGCTGCCGCGCGGGTTCACGTCGGCCGTGAGCGGCCTGCCGAAGGTCGCCGCGACGACCGTGGTCGCCGAGGACGACACATGGCTCCGCCGGTCGTGGAACGCCGGCGGCCAGCTCGTCGACCGCCCGCCGACCGGTTATCGGATCCCGATCGACACCGCGGCGGTCGACCCGGCCACCTTCGCGACGTTCGTGCCGGCGGCAGACCGTCCCGACGTCGCCGCGCTGAGC
>JBJMLQ010000017.1:0-4875 GCA_045805225.1 Actinomycetota bacterium
CGTGCAGTCGGCGATCGCGATGACCCAGGTGGCCGAGCCGTTCCTGCCGCTGCGCGCGATCAGGCATCTCGAGAAGGGGCGGGTCGTGATCTTCGCGGCCGGGCTCGGCGTCCCGTACTTCTCCACCGACACGTGCGCGGCCCAACGCGCGCTCGAGATCAACGCCGACGCGCTTCTGAAGGGCACGAAGGTGGACGGCGTCTACACCGCCGACCCGGTTCTGGACCCGACGGCGGACCGGATCGAGGCGCTCGGATACTCCGATTTCCTGCGTGAGGGCTACGGCGTGATGGACGCGACCGCCGTGTCGCTCTGCATGGAGAACAAGCTGCCGATCCTCGTCTTCAACCTTCGCGACGAGGGCAACATCCGTCGCGTGGCGGCCGGCGAGCAGATCGGGACGACGATCCATTGAGGGAGCGACCGTGACGATCGACGACTCGATGCGCGACGCCGAGCACAAGATGGATCAGGCCCTCACGCACCTGAAGGACGACCTGGCAGGCATCCGCACCGGCCGCGCGTCGCCGGCGGTGCTCAACCGGGTTCAGGTCGAGTACTACGGCACGCCGGTGCCGCTGAACCAGCTGGCGAGCGTCAACGTCCCCGAGCCGAGGCTGTTGCAGGTCCAGCCGTTCGACAAGAGCGCGATCGCGGCGATCGAGAAGGCGATCCAGACGAGCGACCTGGGGATCACGCCGAACAACGACGGCAACGTGATCCGGCTGGCGTTCCCGCCGCTCACCGAGGAACGCCGCCGGGAGTTGGTCAAACAGGTCCACGGCCGCGCCGAGGACGGCCGCGTAGCTGTCCGCAACGTGCGGCGCCACGCGAAGGACGAGCTCGAGAAGCTTGAGCATGGCGGCGACATCTCGGAAGATGACCTGCAGAGGGCAGAGAAGGACCTGCAGAAGCTGACCGACCGGTTCGTGACCGAGATCGACCAGATCCAAGGTCATAAAGAGCAGGAACTGATGGAGGTCTAGCCCCGTGCCCGACGACAACAACGGCGACGAGCTCTTCGAGGACCTGGACAAGTTCTTCGCGCCGATCCGCGACGTCGATTGGGACGAGCCGGAGGAGCCGGCCGCCGTCACCCCGTCGGAGGAGCACGTGTCGGTACGCACGGAGGAGCCGGTCGCCGAGATCTCCATGCCCGAGGTCTCCACGCCGCAATCTGCGCCGCCCGAGGTTGAGGACGACGAGGCGTGGCATGACACAGGCCAGCTCGAACAGATCGACGAGATCTTGGGCGAGCCGGAGCAGCCGGAGGTGGTGATGCTCGGCGAGGTCGACGAGCCGCAGGGCGACGCGGCCGCCGAGCCCGCCGAGCCCGTGACGCCGGGGTCCGTCTGGGAGGAACCACCGAACGCGTATCGGAACGAAGACGTCGTCGTGCGTGCGCCGTCCGACGAGGAGCTCCAGGCGGCCGCGGAGCACTTCGCGGGATCGATCGGCCGCGACGAGACGTATCCGACCGAGCCCGTCGACGTGTTCGGGGGCGAGAGCCGCGACAGCGATCTGTTGAGCGACCTCGGCGCCGAGGAGGTCGAGGAGGAGCTGCTGTCCGACATCGACGAGCCCGCCGCGCCGCGCACCGTGGTCGTCGGCGGCGAGGGCACCAGCGGACCCAGCTGGCAAGAGCCGGCGGCCGTCGAGGTCGGCGCCGAGATCGATCGGCGAGGACCCACCGGCGACCGCGACGTACCCGCGGCATTCATGACCGGCGTCGGGCTCGCCGCGGTCGCCGTTGTCTCGCTGTGGGCAGGTCCGGCGTACTTCGCGGCCTTCGCGGCGCTGTTGGTCCTGGTCGCTCAGGGCGAGCTATTCGGGGTTCTGGTGAAGCACCACGCGCGACCCGCGTCGTTGGTCGGGCTCGTCGCCGGCGGTCTGATGATGCTCGGCGCCTATTGGCGCGGCGAGGCCGCGACGCCGGCGATGTTCGCGCTCGGCGTGATCGGCGCCTTCCTGTGGTTCATGACCGTGCCGATCGACCAGCGGGTGCACGTCGTTCGCGATCTCGGCATGACGGTGCTCAACATGGCGTGGATCCCGCTGCTCGGCGGGTACCTGATCGCCACGCTCAAGCTGCCCGACGGCGATGCGCTCGTGCTGTGGGTGATCGTGCTGACCTTCCTGTTCGACACGACCGCCTTCCTCGCGGGGTCGATCTCAGGCGGCGGGTGGATCCAGCGCCCGCTCGCGCCGAACGTCAGCCCCAAGAAATCGTGGGAGGGCATCATCATCGGCGCGGCGTTCACCACGCTCGCATCGGCGGCTCTCGTCACGTCGTTCGTCAGCGTCTTCGAGGGCCGGCGCCTGGCCGCCGTCGCCCTCGGCCTGGTGATCTCGCTCGCCGCCACGCTCGGCGACCTCGCAGAGTCCCTGCTGAAGCGCGACATCGGGGTCAAGGACATGGGTACGCTGCTGCCGGGCCACGGCGGCGTGCTGGACCGGATCGACTCGCTCCTGTTCGTTGCGCCCGCGACGTTCCTGCTGTTCCGTGTCGTGTTCGGATGAGGTGATGTTCGGGCCGCTCAGCGGGGTTGCACCGAGGGCGGGGTAAGCTCGAGAGCATGAGGCAGCTGGGCATCCTCGGGGCGACCGGATCGATCGGCACCCAGGCGCTCGACGTCGTGCGCCGCAACCCGGAGCGGTTCAAGGTCGTCGGCCTGTCGGCCGCCGGCATGAACCAGGAGCTGTTCGTCGGACAGATCCGGGAGTTCCTGCCGCCGCACGTGGCGATCGCCGACGAGGAGGCCGCCCGCGACATCCAGGCGCACCTCGGCCAGCTCAAAGGCGTCGAGTTCATCGTCGGCCCGAACGCCGCCGAGCAGCTCGCCCGCGAGACCGAAGGCGACTTCGTCGTCAACGCGCTGGTCGGCAGCGCGGGACTGGGGCCGACGCTCGCGGCGCTCCAGGCCGGCAAGACCGTCGCCCTGGCCAACAAGGAGTCGCTCGTCGTCGGCGGTGAGCTCGTGATGGACCTCGTCAAGGGAGAGCCGGAGCGGCTGCTCCCGGTTGACTCCGAGCACGCGGCGCTCGCGATGGCGATCCGTCACGAGCGGCGGGAGGACCTGAAGCGCGTGGTGATCACCGGCTCGGGCGGCCCGTTCCGCGGCTGGACCCACGGTGAGCTGGAACGCGCGAGCCTCAAGGAGGCGCTGCAGCATCCGGTGTGGTCGATGGGCCCGAAGATCACGATCGACTCGGCAACGCTCATGAACAAGGGCCTCGAGGTGATCGAGGCGCATTACCTGTTCGACCTCGACTACTCGCAGATCCACGTGCTCGTGCACCCGGAGGGGATCGTGCACGGCATGGCGGAGTTCCGCGACGGGAGCCTGCGCGCCGAGATGGCGACCGCCGACATGCGGTTGCCGATCCAGCTCGCGTTGGCGTGGCCCGAGCGCCTGCCCACCGGCGTCGAGCCGGTGCCGCTCACCGAGCGGCAGCTCACCTTCGAACCGGTCGACCGTGAAGCCTTCCCCGCGGTCGATCTCGCGTACCGTGTCGGCGGTCTGGGGCTCACGTTCCCGGCGGTGATGAACGCCGCGAACGAGGTCGCCGTCATGGCCTTCCTGGAAGGGAAGATCCCGCTCACCCGCATCGTCGACGTCGTGCAAACGGTGGTCGACGAGCACGAGCCCGCCTCGATCGTCTCGGTCGTGAACATCGAGCGTGCCGACGCCTGGGCTCGGCACCGAGCGGCCGAGATCATCGAGGAGCGCTAACCCCGTGGCCTTCGGGCTATCGATCGTGCTGTTCGTGGTCGCGTTGTTCGCGATCGTGATGATCCACGAGGGCGGCCACTACCTCGGCGCGCGCATCTACAACTTCCGGATCCTGGAGTACTTCATCGGCTTCGGTCCGCGCCTGTGGTCGTTCCGGCGCGGCGAGATCGAGTACGGGGTGAAGGCGATCCCGGCAGGCGGCTACGTGAAGATCGCCGGGATGAACCCCTTCGAGAACGACGTGCCGCCGGGCGACGAAGACCGGGCGTACGGCGCGAAGCCGGTGCGGCAGCGCATCGTCGTGATCCTCGCCGGTCCGATGTCGCACTTCCTCGTTGCATGGCTGATCTTCGCGGCGGTGTTCATGTTCTCCGCCAACTGGAACATCCCGGGGGTCGTCGGCGTGGTCCCGAAGATGAACGGTCAGCCGTCGCCCGCTGCGGCCGCAGGGATGCAGCCCGGCGACGTGATCGAGCGGATCGGAAGCCTCGACAAGCCCACGCGCGATCAGATCGGGGCCTACCAGGCCGCGCACGTCGGTGAGCCGATCACCTACCTGGTCGACCGTAACGGGCAGCCGGTCACGCTCACGATGACGCCGGTGCAAACGACGCTGAAGAACGGCACGACCATCACCCGGGTCGGGATCGAGCTGTCCGGTGTGAAGGAACCACCGCTGGTGGCCTTCGTACACGCGGGCGGGCAGGTGTGGGACACGACGGTCGCCGCTGTTGCGGCCCTAGCTCACGTATTCGGCCCATCGGGGGTTCACGCCATGCTGAGTTCGCTGTTTACGGACGCGCCGCGAAACGGCGACGGAGCGGTCTCGCTCGTCGGAGCGTCTCAAGCCGCGGGCCATGCGGGGTCCCAAGGTGCATGGGCCTACTTCTTCAGCCTCTTCGCGACGGTGGTCTTGTTCATCGGGCTCGTGAATCTGCTGCCCCTGCCGCCGTTGGACGGGGGACATGTCTCCATCGCCCTCATCGAGAAGGTGCGAGGACACGCCATCGACATGAAGAAGGTGGTGCCCGTCTCGGCCGTGGTCCTGCTTATCCTCGGGTTCTTCTCGATCTCGGCCATCATCCTCGACATCTGGAAGCCCATCCCCGGGACCTAAGCTGACCTGGGCGAACGCCACGAG
>JBJMLQ010000018.1:0-9324 GCA_045805225.1 Actinomycetota bacterium
GAGCGCGGGATCACGATCAAGGCCCAGGCCGTGCGGCTGCTCCACGACGGCTACGAGCTCAACCTGATCGACACGCCGGGTCACGTCGACTTCACCTACGAGGTGTCGCGGTCGCTCGCGGCGTGCGAGGGGGCGATCTTGCTGGTCGACGCCGCGCAGGGTCTCGAGGCGCAGACCCTCGCGAACTACCACCTGGCGCGCGACGCCGGTCTCGTGATCGTCCCGGTGCTCAATAAGATCGACCTGCCGGCGGCGGAACCGGACAAGCGCGCCGACGAGCTCGGCAAGCTCCTGGATCGGGACCCTGCCGAGATCTTGCGTGTGAGCGCCAAGTCCGGCTTCGGCGTGACCGAGCTGCTCCGCGAGGTCATCGCCGTGGTGCCGCCCCCCGTCGGCGACGCCGATGCGCCGCTGCAGGCGTTGATCTTCGACTCCGCGTTCGACACCTATCGCGGTGTGATCACGTACGTCCGTGTCAAGGCGGGGCGCCTCCCCTCGCACGCCACGATCAAGATGCTCGCGACGCGCGTCACGTCCGAGGCCGAAGAGACCGGCGTGATGGCGCCCGAGGCGACCCCCGTCGACGCGCTCGGGCCGGGCGAGGTCGGCTACCTCGTGACCGGGCTCAAGGACGTGCATCATGCCAAGGTCGGCGACACGATCACGCTCGCCGGCAAGGCGAGAGCCGGCGAGCCGTTGCCCGGTTATCGCGAGCCGAAGCCGATGGTCTGGTCCGGCTTGTTCCCGGCCGACGGCAGCGACTACAGCGACCTGCGCGAGGCGCTCGACAAGCTGAAGCTCTCCGACTCCGCCCTCGTGTTCGAACCCGAAACGTCCCACGCCCTCGGGTTCGGGTTCCGCGTCGGGTTCCTCGGACTGCTGCATATGGACATCGTCCGCGAGCGGCTCGAGCGCGAATTCGACCTCGAGCTGATCTCGACCGCGCCAAACGTCGAGTTCCACGTGTTCAAGGCCGGCGACGAAGCGATCGTGCACAACCCGGCCGAGATGCCGCCGGGCGGCGACTACGACCGTGTCGAGGAGCCCGTCGTGTACGCGACGGTCATCACCCCGAGCGATTACCTGGGCGCGGTGTTCGAGCTCTGCCAGGGCCGGCGCGGCGAGATGGTCGACATGGAGTACCTGACGCCCGAGCGCGTTGAGGTGCACTACGTGTTGCCGCTCGCCGAGATCGTCTTCGATTTCTTCGATCAATTGAAGTCACGCACCCGGGGGTACGCGAGCCTCGACTACGAGCCGTGGGGCTTTCAGGAATCCAAGCTCGTCCGTGTCGACGTTCTGCTGCACGGCGAGCCCGTCGACGCGTTCTCCAGCGTTGTGCATCGCGACAAGGCCTACGAGTACGGCAAGCGGATGGTCGAGCGGCTGAAGGAGCTGATCCCGCGACAGCTGTTCGATGTCGCCGTCCAGGCCGCGATCGGCTCGAAGGTGATCGCGCGCGAGACGGTGAAGGCCAAGCGCAAGGACGTCCTCGCGAAGTGCTACGGCGGCGACATCACCCGCAAGCGCAAGCTCCTCGAGACGCAGAAGAAGGGCAAGGAGCGGATGCGGCGGGTCGGGAAGGTGGACGTGCCGCAGGACGCGTTCATCGCGGCGCTCCGGGTTGACGAGAAGGCCAAGCGATGAGCGACGCCGGCATCTACGTGCACGTGCCGTTCTGCCTGACGCGCTGCGGGTACTGCGACTTCAACGCCTACGCCGGGCTGGACGAGCTCAAGCCGCGGTACCTGCGGGCGTTGCTCACGGAGGCGGAGCTCACGGCCCCCGGGTGGGACGGCACGCCGTTCGTGAGCGTGTTCCTCGGCGGTGGGACGCCGACGACGATGGCGCCGGCCGATCTGCGCGCGCTCCTCGTGCATCTGCGCGACCGGTTCCTGCTGGCGGACGACGCCGAGATCTCCGTGGAGGCGAACCCGGACACGGTCGACGAGGCGTCGCTGCATGCGCTCCGCGACGCGGGGTACGGCCGGCTCTCGATGGGCGCACAGTCGTTCGATCCCGCGGTGCTCGCCTCGCTCGAGCGGATCCATCAGCCCGCCTCGGTCCGCGCGGCGTTCGGCGCGGCCCGCGCGGCGGGCTACGACAACATCAACCTCGATCTGATCTATGGGACCGACGGCGAGTCGATCGAGTCCTGGGAGCGCACGCTCCGCGAGGCGATCGCGCTGGCGCCTGAGCACATCTCCGCGTACGCGCTGACGATCGAGCCCGCGACGGCGCTCGGCCGCCAGGTCGCCGCCCGCGAACGCCCGGCGCCCGATCCCGACGTGCAGGCCGACATGTTCTCGGTGGCGTGCGCCGTGCTCGGCGATGCCGGCTATCGCCACTACGAGGTGTCGAACTGGGCCAAGCCGGGGTTCGAATGCCGCCACAACCTTGGCTACTGGGAGCGTCGTCCCTACGTCGGCCTCGGCGCGGGCGCCCACGCCTACCGCGACGATGTGCGGTGGTGGAACGTGCGTCCCCCCGAGGGCTATATGGACCGGGTGGAAGCGGGCGAGCTGCCGATCGGTGGCAGCGAGTCGCTCGACCCGTCCGACGCGTACCTCGAAGAGGTGTTCCTCAAGCTGCGGATCCTCGAGGGGGTTCCGGCAAGCTGGTTCGAGCCCGCCCGGTACGAGGCGTTCCTCGACAGCGGGTTGCTCGAGGCCGCCTTCGGCCAGCTCGTCCCGACCGAGCGCGGCATGCTCCTGTTGAACGAGCTCGTCCTCGGGCTCACCGCCTAGCTCGCGCGCGAACGGCCGGTAAGGTTGCCGCGTGCCCGAGGTGACGTGCCCGCGCTGCCAGACCCGCCAAGACGTCGGCGAGGCGGACGGCTACACCTGTGTGTCGTGTGGGACCACGTGGGCGTTCGCGACCTGTGAGAACTGCGCAGTCCGTTTCCACATGCGCCCCGGCACCACCGCGTGGACCTGCCCCGAGTGCGGGCACGAGAACGGCACGGCGGCGATGGTCGACCTCGGGGGAACCGATGACCCGGAGCCCGCGCCGCCGCCCGTCCCGGACGAAGCCGCAGCGGTCGCCGCGCCGGAGGCCACGCGTCCGACGGCGGCCGCGCCGCGCCACGCGGCGGCGTCGCCCGCGCCCAAGCCACACCGGCCCGGGCCGCCCACACGCGCGCGCCTGTCTGCGATCGCGGTGATCGGCATCGCTGCCGTGCTGATCGTCGCGTTCGCGCTGTCGGCGTTCGGCGGCGATGGCACCGACGCTGCATCGGCGAGCAACAGCCCCTCCGCCGTCGCGACGACGCCCGCGCCGTCCTCGTCCCTCACGACGACGGAGCAGCTGTGCTTGCACCTGCGCGACCTCCAGCTGCTCCGCGTCGACAACTACACGCACCTGGCCGCCGAGCTCGCCGACGACGCAGCGGCGATCCAGGCCTCGGGTGACGCCAAGCTCGCGGCCGACGTCACCACGATGCGTACCGCCGTCCTCGCATACCGCGATGCGCTTGCGGCGCAGGCCGATACGTCCGCAGCCTCGGTGCAGATCAGCAAGGCGCTCAAGACGTTGCCCTGTAGCTGAGCCGCCTTAGCACTCTGAGGACGAGAGTGCCAGCTATCATCGCGACATGGCCGATCGTCCCGAGCTGTCGTCGCGCAAGGCGACCGTGTTGCACGCGGTCGTCGAGGCGTACGTGGCGACCGGCGAGCCCGTCGGCTCCGAGACGATCGCCGATCGGGCCGGGCTCGGGGTCTCGAGCGCGACGATCCGCAACGAGATGTCCTCCCTCGAGGAGCAGGGCTACCTCTCGCATCCCCACACGTCGGCCGGCCGGATCCCGACCGACGCGGGCTATCGGCACTACGTCGACGCGCTGCCGGCGCCGACCCGGCTGAAGGACGCCCAGCGCCGGCAGATCGCTGCGCACTTCGCGGAGGCGATCTTGGACCTCGAAGAGGTGCTGAAAGGTTCGGTGCATCTGCTGTCGAGGCTGACCCAGTACGCCGGGCTCGCGGTCCCGCCTGGGCCGTCGGACGAGCAGCTGGTGCGGCTCGAGGTGATCGACATGGGCCCGACCCTGTTGGTCCTTGCCGTCGGCCAGCACGGCCGCGTCGACAAGCACATCGTGGACCGTCCGGAGCACATCGACCCGAAGGCCGTCGCGGACGCCGAGCGGCGGTTGAACCGCGTCCGCGGGTCGAGCTACGTCGACGCGCAGGTCGCGCTGCTGCAGATGGCTGCCGGAGAAGGCGCCGGCGTGCACGACGTCTTGTTGATCGCGGCCGACGTGCTGCGCATGGCGACCGAGGGCGAGCGTGCGGGGCACGTGCTGATCGGCGGCGTCGCCAACCTCGCCGACGACGCCCAGGCGTGGCGTCGGGACACGCTTCGCCGGCTCTTCGAGACGCTCGAGCGCGAGCAGGACATGCTGCACGTGCTGCAAGACATCGCGCCGTCCGACGACATGCGGGTCACGATCGGCGACGAGCACCCGACCACCGGTGCATGGGGCGCCTCGATCGTCGCGGCGCCGTTCAAGGCGGGGGAGGCGACCGTCGGCACGATCGGCATCGTCGGACCGACCCGCATGGACTACCTGTCGGCGATGACGGCCGTCCGCGCGGTGGCGCAGCGGCTGACCGAGGCGTCGGGCGACGCCGAGCGGTGATGGCGGCCCGCGACCTGTACGAGATCCTCGGCGTCCGTCGCGACGCCTCCGAGGACGAGATCCGCCGCGCCTACCGCACGCTCGCGCGCGAGCATCACCCGGACGTGAACGGCGAGCCGGCCGCCGAGGAGCGCTTCAAGGAGATCGCCGGCGCCTACGAGATCTTGTCCGATCCGGACAAGCGCGCGCGCTACGACGCCTTCGGCAGCGCCAACGGTCCGGCGGGCGCCGGCTTCGCCGACCTTTCGGAGATCTTCGAGATGTTCTTCGGCGGCACCGGCGTCGGCGGGTTCGGCACCACTCGGCGTCGCGGCGCGCGCGGTCGCGCGCGCCGCGGTGAGGACCTCTCCGTGCGGCTGCGCATCGGGTTCGGCGACGCAGCCTTCGGGCTGCGTCGCGAGGCCGAGCTCGAACGGCTCGCGACGTGCGAAACATGCCTCGGCAACGGCGCGAAGCCCGGCACCGCACCGATCGCGTGCCGCACGTGCGGCGGCACGGGCGAGATCCAGAGCGCGCGTCGCAGCGTCTTCGGCACCCTGATGACGACGGCGCCGTGCGGCACGTGCCGGGGCACCGGCGAGGAGATCCCCGACCCGTGCGAGACGTGCGGCGGCGCCGGACGGGTCTCCGCCCGCGCCGAGGTCACGCTGGACATCCCGGCCGGCGTGTCCGACGGGATGGAGCTACGTGTGCAGGGGTCGGGACACGCGGGCGTCGGGGGCGGGCCGCCCGGCGACCTCTTCGTCCAGCTGCAGGTCGACCCGCCGCAGGCGTTCGAGCGGCGGAACCAGGATCTGCACTCGGTGCTCGACATCACGATCACGCAGGCGACGCTCGGCGCCGAGATCACGGTCCCCGGCCTCGATGGCGACGTGACGATCCACGTCGAGCCCGGGACGGCCTCGGGCACGGTCGTGCGCGTCAAGGGCAAGGGGATCCCGAACCTGCAGCGCCGGGGGCGTGGCGACCTGTACGTGACGCTGCACGTCGTCACGCCGTCCGATCTGTCTCGCGAGGAGCGAACGCTTCTGGAGCGGCTCGCCGAGCTTCGCCACGAGGCCCGTGCGGCCGAGGGCGCGCTTCGCCGGCCCGGGCGTTAGGCTCGCGGCCCATGAGCGACACGACCTGCGTCTTCTGCAAGATCGCGGCCCACGAGATCCCCACCGAGATCGTGCACGAGAACGACCGGATCGTGGCGTTCCGCGACACGGACCCGAAGGCGCCGACCCATATCTTGCTGATCCCGAAGGAGCACATCGCCTCGATCGCCGACATCGAGGACCGCCACGGCGCCCTGCTCGCCGACATCGCGCAGGCCGCCACCCACCTCGCGGAGACCGAGGGGATCGACCGAAGCGGCTGGCGCCTCGTCACCAACGTGGGTCCCGATGCAGGGCAAAGCGTCTTGCACCTGCACGTGCATCTCCTGGGCGGCCGTCCGATGCAGTGGCCACCGGGCTAGAGGGGGTACCATTGGGGCCGGCCGTCCACGGACGGCCATCGTCGTCCAACGGGGCGACACGCAGTGCGAAGCGGACGACAGAACGAGCAGGCCAACGGGCAGGAGGGAAGGGGCTTCGTCCCCGGATCGAGCAGACGAAGTGGCGACCGCCACCACGCAAGTGAAGATCCTCGTCCCCGGGCACCAATCGATGGTGACCCTGCTCGGCCAGCGTGACGCCTTCTTGAAGCAGATCGAGGTCGCGCTCCCCGCCGACGTTCTCGTTCGCGGCAACGAGATCACGATCACGGGAGTCCCCGAAGCGACCGAACACGTCGGCCGCGTGTTCGAGGAACTGCTCGAGCTGCTTGAACAGGGCTACGAGCTGACCGAGGACACCGTGCGCCAGACGATCTCGATGGTCACCGGCGCCGCGATCGGCGACCTCGACGACGAAGAGGCGCCGCGGCCCTCCGAGGTTCTCGGCGACAACCTGCTGTCGGCGCGTGGCAAGAAGATCGCGCCCAAGACCTTCGGGCAGAAACGCTACGTCGACGCGATCCGACGCTCGACCGTCACGTTCGCGATCGGCCCGGCCGGCACCGGCAAGACCTATCTCGCGGTCGCCGTCGCCGTCCGCGCGTTGCAGGAGCGGCAGATCTCGCGGATCATCCTCACGCGTCCCGCCGTCGAGGCGGGCGAGCGGCTCGGGTTCCTGCCGGGCACGCTCTACGAGAAGATCGACCCCTACATGCGTCCGCTCTACGACGCGCTCTACGAGATGACCGGCCCCGACACGCTGCCGCGTCTGATGGAGCGCGGGATCGTCGAGGTGGCGCCTCTTGCGTTCATGCGCGGCAGGACCCTGAACGACGCCTTCATCATCTTGGACGAGGCGCAGAACACCACCCCCGAACAGATGAAGATGTTCCTCACCCGGCTCGGGTTCGGTTCGAAAGCCGTCGTGAACGGCGACGCCACGCAGGTCGACCTGCAGGGCGGTGCGAGCGGTCTCAGCGTCGTCGAGGAGATCTTGACCGACATCGAGGGGATCTCCTTCGTGCATCTCGGTGGCAAGGACGTCGTGCGCCACCAGATCGTGCAGGAGATCGTCGAGGCCTACGGCCGCTACGGGCAGCAGCCGCTCACGGCCGGCGACTGAACGCGCATGCGCGACGACGACCACCCTCCGTCCGATCGGCCCATCGTGCTGCTGAGCGATCGGCAGCCGATCGCCCTGGACGCTGCCGGGTTGCTCGAGCTCGCCCGCACGACCCTTCTGGGGGAGGGGCTCGTCGACGTGGAGCTGTCGCTGAGCTTCGTCGAGGAGGCCGAGATCGAGGATCTGCACGTCCGCTACATGGACGAGCCGGGCCCTACCGACGTGCTCAGCTTCGCCCTCGGGGATGTCGATGAACGCGGGGTGCGGCTGCTCGGTGACGTCGTGATCGCTCCGGCCGTCGCGGCCCGCAACAACCCGCTCGATCCGCCGTCGGAACACCGGCTCCTGGTCGTTCACGGGATCTTGCACCTGCTCGGCTACGACCACGAGCGCGACATCGAGAAGGCAACGATGTGGGCGCGCCAGGAGCGCTACAGCGGGGTGCGCGCGCCATGACGTCGACCGACTGGATCGCGCTGGTGGTGGTGCTCTGCTCGATCGTGTTCACGGGCTTCCTCGCCGCATCCGAGGTCGCGATCACGCGGATGAACAGGGTGCGCGCGGTGCGCCTGGTCGAGGAACACCGGCGAGGCGCGATCCAGTTGTCCCGGATCGTCGACAACCCCGCTCCGTACCTCAACGTCGTGCTGTTCCTCACGCTGCTGTTCACGATCGGCGGCTCGACGACGGCCACCTCGTTCGCCGTTCGGCACTTCGGCAACGCGGGCGAGATCGTCGCGACGATCGTGATGACGCTGTTGCTGTTCGTCTTCGCGGAGGTGACGCCGAAGACCTTCGCGATCACGCGGACCGACCGGGTCGCGCTGTTCGTCGCGCCACCCGTCCATTACGCGGGGCGAACGCTCGGACCGCTCGCCAAGGCGCTCCTGAGGCTCGCCAACGTCCTCATGCCCGGCAAGGGCCTGAAGGAAGGCCCCTACATCACCGAACAGGAGCTCCGCGCCTCCGCCGAGGTCGCCTCGAGCGAGGGCGAGATCGAGGAAGAGGAGAAGGAGCTGATCCACTCGATCTTCGAGTTCGGCGACACGATCGCACGCGAGGTGATGGTCCCCCGCCCCGACATCGTCGCGTGTGAGGACACCTGCACCCTGCGCGACCTCGAGACCCTCATGCTCGAGCACGGGTATTCACGGATCCCCGTCTTCCACGAGGACCTCGACGACGTCGTCGGCGTGGTGTTCGCGAAGGACGTCCTCAAGGCGCTGCACCAGGGCCGGATGGACATCCCGCTGTCGGACATCGTTCGTCCCGCGCACTTCGTTCCGGAGTCGAAGAAGGCCTCCGACCTGCTGAAGGAGATGCAGAAGGAGAAGTTCCATCAGGCGCTCGTCACCGACGAGTACGGATCGGTGACCGGGATCGTGTCGCTCGAGGACCTGCTCGAGGAGCTCGTCGGCGAGATCGCCGACGAGTACGACGTCGAGGAGCCCGAGATGGTTGAGCTCGGCGACGGCGTCTACCGGGTCTCCGGCAAGACGTCGATCGACGACGTGAACGAGATGCTCGAGGTGAACCTTCCCGATGAGGAGTGGGACACCGTGGGCGGGCTGGTGCTCGACATCTTCGGCAAGATCCCCGCGGCCGGCGACGAGCAGGAGTTCCAGGGGCTGCGGTTCCGGGCGGCCGAGGTTCACGGCCGCCGCGTCGCCACCGTCGTGATCAGGCGCGTGCCGGTCGGGGTCGGCGACGACGACGTGACCGACGATGGCTGAGCGCGACGCGGCCGACGAGCCGCGTCCGTTCCGAAGCGGCATCGTGGCGGTGGTCGGGCGGCCCAACGTCGGCAAGTCGACGCTCGTGAACGCGCTCGTCGGCCAGAAGGTCGCGATCGTCTCCGACAAGCCGCAGACGACGCGGCGGGACATCCGCGCGATCGCGACCGATGACGAGGCGCAGGTCGTGTACACCGACACCCCCGGGTTCCACAAGCCGCGCACGTTGCTCGGCGTCCGGCTGAACGATCTGGTCGGCGACGCGGTCGAGGGGGTCGACGCGGTCGTCCAGGTCGTCGACGGCGCCGCCGGCGTCGGCCGCGGCGACGCCTACGTGTACGAGCAGAAGGTCGCC
>JBJMLQ010000019.1:0-14358 GCA_045805225.1 Actinomycetota bacterium
CTGTTGCGCGAGCGCGGCGTCGGACTGCGTGACCGCGTCGACGAATTCCATGCGGTCGGACAGATCGTCCATCGACGTCGCCCCGAGGAAGATCTCGAGATCCGACGCAGGCCCGGCGATGAACGCCTGGGCGGCCCGGTCCTCGAGCTGGGAACGGATGCGCTCGTAGCGCGCCTGGGCATCGGCGATCCGCGCCTTCGTCTGCGCGATCTGCGCCTGGATCTCCTCGAGCTGTGCCTGGAGCCGGTCGAGCTTCTCCACGGCGGCGTTGAGCTGGATCTGCGTCGACTCGATCTCGGAGCGGTACTCCTGGATCTTGGACTCGGCGGCGAGGTAGGCCTGATGCGCGCTTTGGACCTGGCGCTTCGTGGGAGCGGGCGTCGAGGCGCCGGCCATGGGCACCAAGACGAGCAGTGCCACGATCGCAGCACCAAAGGCCAGCAGCCGCGGGCCGACGGGGAAGGTTCGGTCCGATCCGGTCATCGGTAGCGCCTCACCGTACAGGCATCGGCGGTCACCGACGCCAGATGAGGGGGAATCAGCCTCTCTTGCCCCTCAAGGCGTTGCAACCACCATGAGCCCGGCCGCCAGGTCGGGCTCGGCGAGCGCCTGACGCCACTCGTTGCGCTCCAACGTTTCGCGCGCCTCTTCGATCGCCCGTTCGCCGCCTGCGGCCTCCGGGCCGAACAGGGTCCCCGTCCACCAGACGGCCGCGGCCCGGCGGTTGGGCTGCTGCCGCTCGCCGGTCTCCGCGGCAAGCAATGCGAGGGAACGCGTCCGGGCGCCGGGGCGATCGCCCTCGGCGAGGTCGGTCACCGCCTCGGCGTACAGGAGCGCGGTCGCTGCGCCTTGCTCGGTCTCGGCCGTCCGCGCGATCGGGTCCGCCAGCACGGACCGAGCGCCCGCGACGTCACCTTGCATCGCGAGGGTCCGGGCGAGCTCCGAGGCGGTCCAGGTCACCAGCGCGCGCTCGTTGAGGTCCCGACACAGCACGAAGGCCTCGCGCAGGTCGAGCTCGGCGGCGTCGAGCCGGCCCGCGACGCGGTGGGCCGTGCCCCGGTCGCCGAGCACGCTCGCGAGCTCCCAGCGGGCGCCGAGCTCGCGCAGGATACGGACCGCGGTGTCGGCGTGGGAGATCGCGTCGTCGAGCTCGAGCATCCGGCACGAGGCGGCGCTCACGAGCTGATGCGCGATCGCCGCGGAGAACTGTTGGCCCGAAGCCTCCGCCGTCGAGAGCGCCTCGTTGGCGATCTTCAGCACGTCGGCCTCGCTCCCCCGCGGCGACGTGACGCCGGCGAGACCGACCAGCGCGCGCACCTCCGCCCATGCGTCGGGCGTCTCGCCGGAGCGGGACACGTCGAGCGCCTCTTGGAACACGGCCTCGGCGTCGTCGAGCCGGTCGCGCCAGTACGGGACCCAGCCTGCCATCAACAGCGTGCGGGCGAGCACCCGCGGATCGCCGAGACGTCGCGCCGCGGCCAGCGATCGTTCGAACAACCCGGCGGCGAGCGAGTCGTCGCCGCGGATCGTGAGCGTGATGTCGGCCAGGAACCGGGCGGCGTGCGCCGTGACGCGATCGTCGCCCTCGGCCAACGACATCGCCTTGCGGAACCGCGCCTCCGCCTCATCGAAGTCGCCGAGCCAGTACCGCGCCTCGCCGAGCATGCTGACGATCCACGACTCGCGAACCCCCCAGCCGCTGTCGGGCCCGGCGAGCGCCAGCGCGCGCTCGTACAGGTCGACGGCCGCGCGCGACTCGATCCGCCTGCGCGCGGCGTCCCCGGCCCGCGTCAACGCGTCGACGGCCCGATCCGCGATCGAGCGGTCGTCGGGGTTGAGGTCGAGCGACGCGCGCGCCGCGAGCTCCAGATGGAAGGCGATCGTGCGGGGATAGCGCTCCATGAGCTCCGGCTCGGACAGGCGGTCGGCCACGCGAAGGTGCAGGCGCCGCCGTTCCCGCTTGGCGAGCGCGTCGTAGGCAACATCGCGCAACACGTCGCTGCGGAACTGCCACACGCCCGGGTGTTCCTCGTCGGGCAGCAGCAGCTCCTCGTTCTCGGCCTCGGCGAGCAACTCCGGGGTCGGATCGGCGATCAGCGAGAGCTCGTCGATATCGAACCGACCACGCGGGAACACCGAGGCGCGCCGGACCAGCTCGCGCGCGGGCGCCGACAGCTGGTCGATGCGGGCCGCAACCACCGCCTGGACGGTCGCCGGAAGGGCCAGCCCGGCGGCGTCGCCGAAACCGGTATGCCGCGCCGCGCCGGCGCCGTCCTCGTGATGGAGCATGCCGGTGATCTCGATGATGAACAGCGGGTTGCCGCCCGCGTGCGCCGCCACGCGCTCGGCGTCGGCGCGATCGAGCCCGCCCGCATCCACCGCCAGGCGCGTCGCGTGGTCGGGCGCCAGCTGCTCGACCCACAGCGTCACCGCGTCGGGCAGGCCGCCGGCCCAGTTGGGCCGGTCCTGGAGGAACTCCCATCGAGCGACGCAGACCACGAGCAGCGGAACCTTCCGTGCCTCCTTCACGAGCTGCTCGATCAGATCCAGCAGCAGCGGGTCGGCCTGGTGCAGATCCTCGAACACCAGGACCACCGGGCCGCTTCGCGCGAGACCGGTGAGCATCGCGAGCACGCCCTGGCGCACCTCCGCGAGCTGGTAGCGGCTGTCGTCCTCACCGTCGGCGTGCAGGCCGAGCGCGAGGCCGAGCCGGCGCGCGGCCGAGTCGACCTCGCTCGAGTCGACCCACTCCGCCACCGCGGCGCGCAAGCGCTCCTCGATGTCGGCGGCCGGCACCGAGCCGTCGTCGCCGAGCTGACGCTGGAGCATCTGCGCGACCGGCCAGAACTCGACGTCTTCCTCGAAGGGGCTCGAGCGTCCGATCAGCACCTTGGTTTCCTCGGGGAGCCCCGCGAGGAACTCGGTGACCACGCGCGACTTCCCGATCCCCGGCTCGCCGAGCAACGTCACGAGGTGCGCGCGCTCTCGCGCGGCCGCGCGTTCGAACACGTCGTTGAGGAGCGACAGCTCACGGCGGCGGTTGACGAACGCGATCCGCCGCCGGTCGACGATCCGCCGGCGAAGCCCGAGCACCGGCCACGCGGTGATCGCGCGCTCGAACCCCTTCGCCTCGATCGTCCGCGATTCGCCGAAGTCCACGGCGTCGCGGGCAAGATGCATCGTCGATGAGCCCGCGAGGATCTCCCCGGGCGCCGCGGCCTGCTGCAGCCGCGCGCCGAGGTTCACCTCGGCGCCGATCACGATCGTGCGGTCCTCCGCGGTGCCGACGGCCACCTGCCCTGTTCGCACGCCGATCCGGACCTCGACCGGCGCGCGGAGCCCAAGATCCTCGCAGAGGTCGCGCGCACGCTCCCGGATGTCGAGCGCCGCGCGGATCGCGCGCACCGCGTCGTCGTCGCGCCCCGACGGGATGCCGAAGACGACGAGCACCGCGTCACCGATGAATCGCTCCGCGACGCCGCCGTACCACGCGGCCTCCTCCGCCACCATCCCGTGGAACGCCGCCAAGATCTCGCGGAACCGCTCCGGGTCCAGCTGCGACGCGAGCTCCGTCGAGCCGGTCATGTCGACGAAGACCACCGACACGAGCCGGCGCTCGGATGCGGCCGGGACGGCGACCGGCGCGCCGCAGTTGGGACAGAAGTTCGCACCGGGAGGCAGCGGCCGCCCGCACCGCGGACACGGCTCAGCGGCCATCGGCGTACTCGATGATCTGCACCGGGTTGCCGTCCGGATCGCGGAACGTCGCGAACCGCGCGTAGCCCTCGACCTCGCCGACGTAGGCGTCGAACACCGCGCCGCGCTGCCCGAGCGTCCAGCGCATCTCGTCGAGGTCGTCCACCCGCAGCACGATCGTGCCGCTCGTGGGCGGCTCGACGTCGGTCCCGTGCAGCGCGACCTTCACCGGTCCGCCGTCGAGCTCGGCCCATTCGTCGCCGTCGCGACGCAACAGCGCGAGCCCGACGACATCGGTGTAGAACGCGAGCGCTCGCCCCATGTCGCGCGTCCAGTAATAGACGTGGTCCACGATCACGGCCTCGATGCTACCGGGGCGGCGTGTCAGCTCTGCCCGAGGATCTTGGCCTTCTGCGCCTGGAACTCGGCCTCGGTGAGCACCCCGTCGGCGCGAAGCTTCGCGAGGCGCTCCAGCTCGGTGGTCGCGCTCGGCGCCGCGGGCGGCATCGACGGCCCCGACTGGCCCCGCGCGGCGCCGTCGCCCTGGTACATCCGCTTCTTGTTCATCTCGCCTTGGTGGTAGATCGTCTTCTGCACCTCTTCGGGGTGGCGGATGTCGTCGAACGAGTTCGTCCCGAACTCCGAGGCCGACGAGATCAACAGCGTGCCGGCGCCGACGATCCGGTCGAAGATGCCCTGCTCGAACCGCACGTCGTTGATGGCCTCGAGCGGGATCTCCATCGAGCGCTTCGCGATCCATCCCTGCCGGTGGATCACCCGTTCGCTCGTGACGGCGAAGTTCGACGTGAGCCACCGGATCAGCCGCGGCACCGGATAGATGAGCATCGCGACGATCCAGATGCCGGGCCACAGCCACCACGGGCCGCCGAGCCAGCTCGCGAGGAACCCGGCCGCAACGGTCACGAGGATCGTGTAGAGCGTCGGCAACGCGAGTTGGATCGGGTGCGGCCGCAGGTCGAGGATGAGGTTTTCGCCCTCGATCAGCAGGTTCTTCGGGAACGGCATGGCCGGACGCTACCGCGGCGCTCGGGCGCAGGCAATCCGGCGCGCGGCGGTGTCAGGCCGACGGCCGGAGGTGCTCGACGTCGCCGAAGGCGACACGCGCCTCGCCCGTGTCGGTCGAGAGCTGCAGGGAGCCGAAGTCGTCGATGCCGACGGCCCGGCCGGTCGTCTCCTTGCCGTCGAGCGTTCGTGCGCGCACGAGCTGTCCGATCGTCGAGGACACGGGCAGCCATTCGTGGCGCACGCGCTCGGGCAACGAGGCGTCGGACGCGCCGTAGACGGAGGCGAACCGCTTGAGGAAGGCGATCAACAGCTCCCGCTGGCCCGTGCGGTCGCCGAGCGCGCCCGCGCCTTCGATCTCCTTCGGCGCCTCGAGGTTCACGCCGACACCGACGACCACGTAGCGCAGGTCGCCGTCCTCGACCCCCGACTCCAGCAGGATGCCGCCCACCTTGGCGCCGTCGAGCAAGATGTCGTTCGGCCACTTGCACGAGACGCGGCGACCGGTGACGTCGCGGATCGCGCCGGCCATGCACGCGCCGGCGAGCAGCGAGAGGAGCCCCGCCCGCGCGGGCGGCACCGACGGCCGAAGCACCACCGAGAACAACAACGCTCGATCGGGCACGTCGCTCCACGTTCGGCCGACGCGGCCCCGGCCGTCGGTCTGGTGGCCGGCCGACACGAGCGTCCACTCGGGGCTGTCGTCGCCCGCCAACGTCACCGCCAGCGCGTTGGTGGACCCGGTAACCTCCTCCGCACGCACGGGCGCCGCGATCGGGATCGCCGCCAAGGCAGCCCGCAGATCGTCGTCCGTCAACACGTGGTCACCGAGTGGCGCCGGGCACCCATGGGAAGGCACGATACGCGAGTGACGAAGCAGAGGCTCCTGATCGCCAACCGTGGGGAGATCGCCGTCCGGATCATCCGCACGTGCCGCGAGATGGGGATCACGTCGGTCGCGATCTACTCCGACGCCGATCGGGACGCGCTGCACGTCGAGCTCGCGGACGAGGCCTATCGCGTCGGGCCGGCGCTCGCGAGCGACTCGTACCTGTCGATCGGGGCGATCCTCGAAGCGGCGCGAAAGGCGAAGGCAACGCTGGTGCACCCGGGCTACGGGTTCCTCGCCGAACGTGGGCACTTCGCGCAGGCCGTCGGCGAGGCCGGCTATACCTTCGTCGGCCCGTCGGCGGCCGCGATCGAACAGATGGGCGACAAAGCGGCCGCACGGCGGATCGCCGACGCCGCCGGCATGCCGATCGTGCCGGGCACGCGCGACCCCGTCGACGTCGATGCCGCGAGGAAGGAGGCGCCGCGGGTCGGCTACCCGTTGCTGGTCAAGGCCGCGTTCGGCGGTGGCGGCAAGGGGATGCACGTCGTCCGGGACGCGAAGCACCTCGAGGATTCGCTGAAGCGTGCGGCACGCGAGGCGCAGTCGTACTTCGGCCGGCCGGAGGTCTTCCTCGAGCGCTACGTCGACCGCGCGCACCACATCGAGGCGCAGGTGATCGCCGACACGCACGGCGAGGTCGTGTTCCTCGGCGAACGAGACTGCTCGGTGCAGCGACGCCATCAGAAGCTGATCGAGGAGACGCCGTCGCCGCTGGTCGACGACGCGCTGCGCGAGCGGTTCGCCCAGGCGGCGACGTCGCTCGTGCGCGAGGCGAACTACGTCAACGCGGGCACGATCGAATGCATCCTCGACGAAGACGGCTCGTTCTACTTCCTGGAGATGAACACCCGTCTGCAGGTCGAGCACACGGTCACCGAGATGGTGACCGGCCTGGACATCGTGGCGCTCCAGATCGATGTGGCGCTCGGCGGCTCGCTCGCCGGACTCGAGGTCGCGCCACGAGGACACGCGATCCAGTGCCGGATCAACGCCGAGGATCCCGGACGGAACTTCCTGCCGGGCCCAGGGCGGATCACGCGGTACGTCGAGCCCGGCGGACCGTTCGTCCGGGTCGACTCGGGCGTCACGGCGGGGCGCGAGGTTCCGGGTGACTACGACTCGATGTTCGCCAAGCTGATCGTCGCGGGCGCCGATCGCGAACAGGCGCGGCACCGGATGCTCCGCGCGCTCGACGAGTACCGGGTCGAGGGCATCCCGACGACGATCCCGGTGCACCGGTGGATCCTCGAGACCGAGGCCTTCCGAGAGTCGACGCACACGACGACGTGGCTCGAGAAGGCGCTCGCAGACGCGCACCTTCCCGCGCAAGGAGACCTGTCGCAAGGCGCCGCCGCACGCCCGACCCGGCCGCAGGACATCCTCGTCGAGGTCGACGGCCGCCGGATCCCCGTGCGGATCTTCGACGAACGGCGCGAGGCCGCGCCGAAAGCGCCGTCCGGGCACGGCGGGCACGGCGGCGAGCACGTGCACGGCGAGATCCGCGCGCCGATGCAGGGCACGATCGTGAAGGTGCTCGTCGAGAAGGGGCAGTCGATCCGCGCCGGCGAGGTCGTGTGCATCCTCGAGGCGATGAAGATGGAGAATCACATCGCGTCCACACGCGAGGGCGAGATCACCGACCTCCCGATCCGACCCGGGCAGGTCGTCGAAACCGGCGCGTTGCTCGCCGTGATCGACTAGCCCGGCGCGCCCCACGGGTCGCGGCCCGTCATCCGGAACCCGGAGTCGCGGAGCTTGTACCGAGCGTTGACCGAGATCAGCAGCGGCGTCATCTGTTCCGCGATCCGCGCCATCTGCAGGCCGCCGAGATCGACCCAGCGCATGCCGTCGATGTCGTCGGCGAGCGTCCCGATGATCCGCTTGGCCTCCGCGTCGTCCCCCATCACGAACGTGTCGGAATCGACCGGCTTGTCGAGCGCGCCCAAGACGCCGGCGCTCACCGTGTGGAACGCCGCGACCAGCCTGGTGCCGTGCGGAAGCAGCGTTCGCACGAACTCGGCCGCCGACCCGTGCCACGGATGGAGCGCATGCGAGGCGCGACCTCCGACGGAAGCCATCAACGGGCTCGTGCAGTCACACACGACCGTCTCGGGAGTGATCGCCGGGGCGAGCGACTCGTAGATCGCCGCCGCGCCTTGGAAGGGTACGGTCACGATGACGACGGGCGCGGCGGCGGCTGCCGCCCGGTTCTCCGCGCCGTCGACCTGGACATCCGGCCCAAGGGTCTCGATCGCCTCGGTGGCTTTCGTCGCGGCGCGACCCGCGTCGCGCGACCCAATCGTCACGTGGTGGCCGGCCCTCGCGAGGCGCAAGGTGAGGCCGAACCCCTCGGCGCCGGTCCCGCCGATGATCGCGACGTCCATCGGGACGAGCCTAGCCGGTAGCCTCCGGCATCGTGACCACGGTGACCGCGGTGATCGAGCTGCTCGTCGGCGCCGCGTGCATCGCCATCGCGGTGCCGTGCTGGCGCCAGGGTTCGGGGATGTTCCGCGTCACGAGCGTCGTGCTGGCGATCGCCGGCATCACGGCCGTGGTGAACGCCGCCGTGACGCTCGTCCCGTGACGATCAGTACGACGGCCGGTACTCGCCGAAAGCGTCCCGCAGGACGTCCGAGACCTCGCCAAGTGTCGCCCGCGCCCGCAGCGCCTCTCGCATGGGCGGCAACAGGTTGCCGGTTCCATCCGCCGTCGCGCGAACGTCGCCGAGGGCGGCATCGACGGCGGCCTGATCGCGAGACGCCCGCAAGTCGCGCAGACGCGCGACCTGGGCCGCCACCTCCTCGTCGCCGATCCGCTGGATCTCGGGCTGGCGATCCTCCTGCGCGTGGAAGCGGTTGACGCCGACGACGACCCGGTCGCCGCGCTCGATCGCCTGCTGGATCCGGAACGCGGCCTCGTGGATCTCGTCCTGATAGAAGCCCTGCTCGATCGCGGCCACGGCACCGCCTAGGCCGTCGACCTTCTCGATATAGGCGCCGGCGAGGCGCTCGAGCTCGTCGGTCAGCGCCTCGACGTAATAGGAACCGCCGAGCGGGTCGACGACCTCGTTCACGCCCGTCTCGTACCCGATCACCTGCTGCGTGCGAAGCGCGATCTTCGCCGATGCCTCGGTCGGGAGCGCGAGCGCCTCGTCGAAGGAGTTCGTGTGGAGCGACTGCGTGCCTCCGAGCACCGCCGACAGCGCCTCGAGCGTGGTCCGAACGATGTTGTTCTCCGGCTGCTGGGCGGTGAGGGTGGCGCCCCCCGTCTGCGTGTGGAACCGCAGCATCAGCGAGCGCTCGTCCTTGGCACCGAACCGCTCGCGCATGATCGTTGCCCACAACCGCCGCGCCGCGCGGAACTTCGCGATCTCCTCGAAGAAATGCTGGTGACACGCGAAGAAGAACGAGAGTCGCGGGGCGAAGTCGTCCACGGCGAGGCCGGTGTCGAGCGCCGCCTGCACGTACGCGATCCCGTCGGCAAGCGTGAAGGCGATCTCCTGCGCCGCGGTCGCTCCGGCCTCGCGCATGTGGTAGCCGCTGATCGAGATCGTGTTCCACTTGGGGATCCGCTCGTTGCAGTAGGCGAACAGGTCGGTGATCAGTCGCATCGAGGGGGCCGGCGGATAGATGTAGGTGCCGCGGGCCGCGTACTCCTTGAGGATGTCGTTCTGCACCGTGCCGGACAGCGCGCTCGCCGCGATCCCCTGCTCTTCCGCGACCAGCTCGTAGAGCAGCAGGAGGATCGGAGCGGTCGCGTTGATCGTCATCGACGTCGACACGCGGTCCAGTGGGATCTCCGCGAACAGCCGCGCCATGTCCTCGACCGAATCGATCGCGACGCCCGTCTTGCCGACCTCGCCTTCTGCGCGCGGGTGATCCGAATCGAAGCCCATCTGGGTCGGCAGGTCGAACGCCGTCGACAGGCCGGTCTGCCCGTGCGCAAGCAGGTACCGGAATCGCCGGTTCGTGTCGTCGGCGGTCCCCATGCCGGCGTATTGGCGCATCGTCCACAGACGGCCGCGGTACATCGTCGGATACGGCCCGCGCGTGAACGGGAAGGCGCCCGGCTCCCCCAGTTGGACGCTCGGATCGAAGGCCGGATCGGGGTCGTAGACCGGCTGCAGCTCGATGCCGGAGTCGGTCGCGAAACGGTCGTCGGTCACCGGTCGAGCCTACCGTTGGTCGCGGGAGCCGACCCGACGTAGGGTGCCCCGACATGGACATCGTGAACCCCGACATCGAGACGTACATGGCGTCGCTGCAGACGCGACGCGACGAGCCCGTCCTGCTCGAGATGGAGAAGGAAGGTCGGGACCGTGACTTCCCGATCGTCGGCCGCAACGTCGGCGTGACGCTCGAGCTGCTCGCGCGCTCGATCAACGCGCGGCGGGTGATGGAGCTCGGCAGCGGGTTCGGCTACAGCGCCTATTGGTTCGCGCGTGCGGTCGGTGAGGGCGGCGAGGTCCACTGCACGGACGGCGACCCCGCGAACGCGGCCAAGGCCGAGGACTACCTGACGCGCGCGGGTCTCTGGGATCGCGTGACGTACCACGTGGGCGACGCGGTCGAGCAGATGGCCGACGTCGACGGCGTGTTCGACATCGTGTACGACGACATCGACAAGCACGGCTACCCCGATGCCTGGCGGGCAGGCTGCGAGCGGCTCCGCGTCGGCGGCCTCTACATCTGCGACAACGTCCTGTGGTCGGGCCGCGTCGTCGAACCGGATCCCGACCGGAACACGAGCGCGATCCTCGAGCACAACCGGCTGATCGCCGACGACGACCGGTTCGTCAGCACGATCGTCCCGACCCGCGACGGCCTGTTCGTGGCCCTGCGCGTCGCCTGACCGCGACCCCGAGCGCCCTTGGCCGCCGCGCATCTCACGCCGGGCGGCTTGGCCGTCCCGCAGTAGACTCCGCGCGGCTCGGTGGACGTACCGGCCACCTTCCCCGGGCCCTCCGGCGTTAGCCTGGAAGGGCGATCGCAACCGGCAAGGAGTGACGCGCGTGGCAACGGTGCGGAAGAACAAGAGTGACTACGGCGGCCTCTACAAGGGCCATCCGGGCCAGTACTCGTGGATCTTGCACCGCATCACCGGCGTCGCGATCATCCTGTTCCTGTTCATGCACGTCGTGGACACCGCGCTGATCGGGTGGGGTCCCGAGGCGTACGAACGCGTCCTTCGCGCCTACCAGAACCCGCTGATCCACCTGCTCGAGCTCGGGCTCGTCATCGCGGTCCTCTACCACTCGATCAACGGGTTCAAGATCACGCTGATCGACTTCTTCCCCAAGCTCGTGAGCCACATCAAGGGGATCTCGCTCGCCACCGCCGTGGTGTTCGCCCTGACGGCGATCCCGACCACGGTGATCATGCTCAAGCAGACCTACGACCTCTGGAAGGCCTAGCGATGGCGACGACCACCACGCCGAGGCCGACCCAGAACCAGCCCGACCCGCGCGATCGCCGGCTCGGCCGCGAGCGGCCGATCGGCGGCGGCGAGCTGTGGCTCTGGCTGTTCATGCGGATCAGCGGCCTGATCCTGATGGTCCTGGCGCTCGGCCACCTGGTGATCATGCACCTGATCGGCACCGGCGCCGAGCGGATCAACTTCGGGTTCGTCGCGGTGCGCTGGGCGAGCCCGTTCTGGCGCACATGGGATTGGATGCTGCTGATGCTCGCGCTGATCCACGGCATCAACGGGCTGCGGAACATCACGCTCGACTACGTCACGCGCCCGGGCCTGCGGCTCGCGATCAACATGACCTCGTACGTGATCGGCTTCACGTTGATGGTGCTCGGCACGGTCATCGTCGTGACGTTCGACCCGTCGAGATGGCCGGGAGCCGTCTAGATGACCACCACCCACACGTACGACGCGCTCGTCGTGGGCGCCGGCGGCGCCGGGATGCGCGCCGCGATCGAGCTCTCCGACACGGTCAAGACCGCCGTCATCTCGAAGCTCTACCCCACCCGGTCGCACACCGGCGCGGCGCAAGGCGGCGTGTGCGCCGCGCTCGGCAACACCGAAGAAGACCATCCCGAGTGGCACGCCTTCGACACGATCAAGGGCGGGGACTACCTGGTGGACCAGCCGGCCGCGATGTTGATGACCGAAGAGGCCATCCAGGCCATCTACCAGCTGGAGCGCTGGGGCCTGCCGTTCAACCGGACGCCCGACGGGCGCATCGACCAGCGCCGCTTCGGGGGTCACACCGCCGAACACGGGGAGCGTCCGGTGCGGCGGGCGTGCTACGCCGCCGACCGCACGGGCCACATGATCCTGCAGACGCTGTACCAGCAGTGCGTGAAGCGGAACGTCCGGTTCTTCAACGAGTTCTATTGCTTGGACCTGCTCCGCGACGAGGATGGCACCACCGCGGGGATCGTCGCGTACGAGCTCGCGACCGGCGAGCTGCACGTCTTCCGCGCGAAGTCGGTCGTGTTCGCCACGGGCGGTTACGGCCGGATGTTCCGCGTGACCTCGAACGCGCACGCGCTGACCGGCGACGGGCCGGCCGTGGTGTGGCGGCGAGGGATCCCGTTGGAGGACATGGAGATGTTCCAGTTCCATCCGACGGGCCTGGCGCGGCTCGGCGTGTTGCTGTCGGAGGCGGCACGCGGCGAGGGCGGGATCGTCTTGAACAAGGACGGCGAGCGCTTCATGGAGCGCTACGCCCCGACGATCAAGGACCTCGCGCCGCGCGACATGGTGAGCCGCGCGATCTACCAGGAGATCAAGGAGGGCCGCGGCGGCGGGCCCAACGGCGACTGGGCCTTCCTCGACATCTCGCACCTAGACCCGCGCGTCATCGAAGAGAAGCTTCCCGACATCACGGAGTTCGCGCGGATCTACCTCAAGGTCGAGCCGACCAAGGAGCCGGTCCCGATCCAACCGACGGCCCACTACGCGATGGGCGGCATCCCGACCGACACCGACGGGCGGGTCGTGATCGGCCCGGACGAGGCCGTCGTCCCGGGTCTGTACGCGGCCGGCGAGTGCGCGTGCGTGAGCGTGCACGGCGCAAACCGCCTTGGGACGAACTCGCTCCTGGACCTCGTGGTGTTCGGCCGGCGGGCGGGCCAGGATGCAGCCCGGCACGCGAACGATGCCGAGCTCGCGCCGCTGCCGGAGGCGCCCGACGCGCGCGTTCTCGAGCAGCTCAACGGGATCCTCGGTCGCACGAGCGGCGACAACGCCGCCGACATCCGCAAGGAGCTCCAGGACAACATGTTCGACCTCGCGTTCGTCGTGCGGTCCGAAGAAGGGCTCGCGAAGATGCAGTCGGTCCTCGGCGGCTTGCGCGAGCGCTACGACCGCGTCGCGATCACCGACAAGAGCGCGCTGTACAACACCGATCTGATGGAGACGGTCGAGCTCGGGTACCTGCTCGACTGCGCCGACGCGCTGGTTGGCAGCGCCCGTGCACGCACCGAGAGCCGGGGCGGGCACTACCGCGAGGATCATCCGCTCCGGGACGACGCGAACTGGCTGAAGCACTCGCTCGCCTATCGCAACGACGACGGCTCGATCCGCCTGGACTACAAGCCCGTGAAGATGGGGCCATACATCCCGATGGAGAGGAAGTACTGATGGCGACGGCCGCCGAGGCGCTCAACGCCTCCGACGATCAGCGGGTGGGCACCAAGCCCGGTGCGATGACGCTCGCCGTCCGCGTGCGCCGGTTCAATCCCGAGGTCTCGCAGGACTCCTGGTGGGACGAGTGGACCGTGCAGTGCGAGCCGCTGGAGCGGCTGGTCGAGGTCTTGCACCAGATCAAGTGGCACCACGACGGCACGCTGAGCTTCCGCCGGTCGTGCGCGCACGGGATCTGCGGATCCGACGCGATGTTGATCAACGGCCGCAACCAGCTCGCGTGCAAGGTTCTGGCCGAGGACGTCGGCCCCAAGGTGACGATCGAGCCGATCCGCGGTCTGCCGGTGCTCAAGGACCTGATCGTCGACATGGACCCGTTCATGGACGAGTACCGGGCCGTGCTTCCCTTCCTCATCAACGACTCGGGCGAACCCGACAAGGAGCGACGGCAATCGCCCGAAGACCGGCACCGCTACGACGACACGACGAAATGCATCCTGTGCGCCTGCTGCACGACGTCGTGCCCGGTGTTCTGGGGGGACGGCGGCTACGTCGGCCCGGCCGCGATCGTGAACGCCCACCGGTTCATCTTCGACTCCCGCGACGAGGCGGGCCGCGAGCGGATGAAGATCCTGTCGGAGAAGACCGGCGTGTTCCGCTGCCGGACGACCTTCAACTGCACCGACGCATGTCCGCGCGGCATCCAGGTGACGAAGGCGATCCAAGAAGTGAAGCGCGCGATCTTGTTCGAGCGGTTCTAGCCGCCGGCGGCACAGCCCTCGGCGGATAGCCCCGAAGACATCGACCACGCGCCGTGATGGCGCACCCACGCCAAACGCGTCCAGCCGAAGCATCCGAACCGGCCGGGGTCGCGCCACGACGCCATCGTTCGGGCCCGGGATCCGTTGAACCGCACGGTTCCGAGAACCCAGAACTGTCCCGCGTGATGCTGCTCGTGCCCGACCCACGTGATCGGGACATCGATCGCGCGCTCCAGGGCCCGCTGCATCGTCGCCTTGATCGGCACGCACCCGCGCTGCGTGTTCGGGTTATCGCAGAGCTGGTTCAACACCTGGACGGGATGCGTCGAGTTCCCGGCCGTTGCCGCGATCATCGCCGCCTGCGCGTTCGGGCCGCGGCCGTGC
>JBJMLQ010000020.1:0-7492 GCA_045805225.1 Actinomycetota bacterium
CCCGGCTGATCGCGACGCTCGACGCGCGAGGGTTCCAGACGTTCACGCACGCGATCGGCGACCGCGGCATCAGAACGGTGCTCGATGCGATCGAGCACGCGCACCGGCTGAACGGTCGCCGGGACGCACGGCATCAGCTGGTCCACCTCGAATGCCCCGATCCGACCGACGTCGCGCGGTTCGCTGAGCTCGGCATCGTCGCGTGCATGCAGCCGCGGCACTTCGCACCCGATGTCGCGCTGCAGTGGCGGCAGGATGTCGGGCCGGCTCGAGAGGGGTGGGCGGCGCCATGGCGTTCACTCGCTCGCTCGGGCGCCGTCGTGGCCTTCTCGAGCGATTGGAACGTCGCCGAGATGGACCCGTTGGTCGGGATGTACTCGGCCGTGACGCGCGCGGATCTGCGCGGCGAGGGTGCGTGGAACACCGATGAGACGGTCGATCTCGCGACGGCGATCCGCGCCTACACGATGGGTGGCGCGTACGCGAACCACGTCGAGGACCGGCGTGGCTCGATCACGCCCGGCAAGCAAGCCGACGTGATCGTCCTATCCGAGGACGTGTTCCGCAACGAGCCGGCCGCGCTGCTCGAGACGAATGTGGACGTCGCGATCGTCGACGGCCGTATCGAACACCGAACGGGCAACGAAGGCTGAGCCGCGGGGTCCGCCGATTCACGTGCGAGCGGCGGACTCGTGCACCAGTCGGACGGCCTCCGCCGTCCCGCCGCTCCACGGGTCGCCGTGGCCGGGCAGCACCCACCCGGCCGTGATGTCCTCGATCCGGGCGAGTGAGTCGAGCGCCTGCGGCCTGTCCGCGGTGAAGGGAGCCAACCGCGGGCCATGTGCGCCGGTCGTGACCGCGTACGTTGCGAACGCATCGCCCACCAGCAGCGCGTCGCGAGCGGCGAAGTGCAGGGCGGCGCTACCGGGTGTATGGCCGGGGGTGAGGATCACCCGAGGACTCCCCGGGACATCGAGGGTGGCGCCGTCGCCGAACGTCGATACCGCACCGATGTGCCCGGTCCGCAGACCGCCGCGCAGGACCGTGTACCAGAGGAAGCCGGCGAGCGGCTTGATCTTCGTCGGCCCGAATCCCTTGGACGGGTTGGGAGCCTCCCCTCGAGCCAGCGCGGCGTCGGCTTCGTGAACCGACACCGGCACGTGACGCTCCGTCCGGAGCCGTTCCGCGTAGCCGACGTGATCGCTGTGGCCGTGGGTGAGGATCAGCGCCGCAACGTCATCGATGGTTCTGCCCATCGATGCCAGTTCTGCGGGCAGATCTCGATACAGCCCCGAGATGCCGGCGTCGACGATCGTCACCCGGCCGCCCTCTTCGATGAGGTACGAGTTGATCTTGCTGTCGGTCCCGATGCGGCGGATGCCCGGCGCGATCTCCATCACGGTCTCCTCGTGTCGGCGTTCAGCACGGTACATCGTGCCACGCGCTGTGGTGCGAGAAGACTCGTCACGCGCTGAGTGCCGCGGGCGATCGTTCGAGCCGTTACGGCGTGTCGCCGTCGACGTGCCGCACGACGACCACCGGACACGACGCGTGATCGGCGCATTGCTGACTGACCGATCCGAGCAGGAGGCCGCGGAAGCCGCCCAGCCCTCGGGAGCCGATCACCAACAGATCTGCGTCTCGAGCGGCATGCAGCAGCACGGCGGAGGGGTTCCCCTCGACGGCCTCCGTTGTGATGGAGATGTCCGTCGCAACGGCGCGGGCGTCGTTCGCTGCTTCGGCCAGTCGTTGTTCGGCATCGATCTCCAGGCCCTTCAGGAGGTCCTCGGTGACTGCCACGTCCCCGAGGCTGAACCCGTCGAGCAGGATGCTCCACGCGGAGACGAGGATCAGATCCGCCTTGCGCAGCTCTGCCTCGCGGGCCGCCCAGCGAACGGCGAGGCGCGCGGCCATCGACCCGTCGACCCCGACCACGATCGTCTCGTTCATCTCGTCCTCCTCTGCATCCTTCGCTCGTAAGCGTGCGCCCGGCGGCTGCGTCTTGAGAGGACCGAAGGTCCGCCGACGAGCGGGTCCGTTGGCCCGTCGGTTTCACCGGCCGTGGCTCGGACGGAGCCGATCTGACGGCCGCCGTTGCCCCTCGCTCCGTGTGGCCCCCACGCTGCGGGACCAATGCCCTCTAACCACGGTGGGACGCTGACGGATGCTGTTGTTGGAAGACGAGTCGGCGCGATCGCCGCGCCGGCGGGAGGAGGTTGGCCATGAAAGCGATCGTGTACCACGGACCAGGTCAGAAGGCATGGGAGGACGTGCCGGATCCGGGCATCAAGGCCGATACCGACGCGATCGTTCGGGTCGACGCCGTGACGATCTGCGGCACGGACCTACATATCCTGAAGGGCGATGTCCCGGCGGTGACGGACGGACGCATCCTCGGGCACGAGGCCGTGGGAACGGTCGAGGCGGTCGGCTCCGGCGTGACCACCGTTCGTCCCGGTGACCGCGTGCTCGTCTCGTGCATCACATCGTGCGGCCGCTGCAGGTTCTGCCGTGAAGGCCGGTACGGGCTGTGCACGGGCGGCGGCAGCTGGATCCTCGGCCACAAGATCGACGGCACGCAGGCGGAGTTCGTTCGGGTTCCGTTCGCGGACACCTCCACGCACCTCGTTCCGGACGGCGTCGCGAACGAGGCCGTGCTGATGCTCGCGGACATCTGCCCGACGAGCTACGAGGTCGGCGTGCTGAACGGACACGTCGGCCCCGGCGACACCGTTGCCGTCGTTGGCGCGGGACCGATCGGCTTGGCCGCGATCCTCACGGCACAGCTGTTCTCGCCGAGCCAGATCGTGGCGATCGATCTTGCAGAGTCTCGTCTGGATGCCGCCAAGCGGTTCGGCGCAACCGTCCAGGTGCAGAGCCAGAACGAAGACCCCGTCGAGGTCGTATCCGAGCTCACGGGCGGTTTGGGGGCGGACGCGGTCATCGAGGCCGTCGGCGTGCCCGAGACGTTCGAGCTCTGCACGAGGTTGGTCCGCCCCGGCGGCAGGGTCGCGAACGTCGGCGTGCACGGCCGGCCCGCGACGCTGCACCTCGAGGACCTCTGGATCAAGGGCGTCACGATCACGACCGGGCTCGTCGACACCTACTCGACGCCGACGCTGCTGGAGCTCATCCGCACCGGCCAGCTCGATGTCGGGGGGTTCGTCACGCATCGGTTCGAGTTCGAGCGCTTCCTCGACGCGTACGACACGTTCGCACGCGCCGGCGAGACGGGCGCCTTGAAGGTGGCGCTGACGCGCGGTTGAGGGTCCGCTACCCCCGTGGACCGGGCGGCGTCGTGACGCGGATCCGCGCGTCGACGACGACGGCTCCACGGGGGAGGGCCATCAGCGGGTTGAGGTCCAGCTCGGCGATCCCGGGCTGGTCCTCGACCAGCGCGCTGACCCGGAGCAGCGCGTCTTCGAGCGCGGCGGTGTCCATCCGCGTCGCCCCTCGGTAGCCGTCGAGCAGCGGGAACGTCATCAGCTCGCGGAGCATCTCCGCGGCGTCCAGGTCGGTGATCGGTGTGATGCGAACGGCGATGTCCTTCATCAGCTCGACCGCCGTGCCGCCCGCACCGACGGCCACCACCGGCCCGAACGTCGGATCAAGCGTCATCCCGACGAACATCTCGATGCCGTCCGGCACCATCCGCTGGACGAGGTAACCGGTCGGTTCGATCCCTTGCGCATGGATGCGATCCGACATCGCGCGCGCTCGTTCGGCGGCTTCGCCTGGAGCGACGTCCACGGCGACCGCACCGGCCTCCGTCTTGTGGATCAGCTCGGCGCCGATCGCCTTGATGGCGACCGGACCGCCGATGCGCCGCGCCGCGTCCGCCGTTTCGTCCACTGTCGCAACCACGGTCGAGGCCGCGGTCGAGATCCCGTAGCACGCCAAGAGCTGTTCGATCTCGAGCTGCTCGAGCCATCCGTCGCCCCGCTCGAGCGCGGTCGCGATGATCCCCGCGGCCTCGTCGATCCGAACGTCAGCGAACGTCGGAACACCGCCGTGATCCTTCATCCGCCACGTCCCGTACGCACACACGCGCGCGAGCGCGATCGCCGCTTGTTCGGGGAACGTGTACGACGGAAGACGGACGGCGGGGCTGTGCAGCTGCTCGGGGAGACCTCGGGTCGACATGAACGTCGTGAGGATCGGGACGGCGCCGTCGACCTCGGTCGCGGCCTCGACGATGCCGCGCGCAACGTCGGGCGCGTCTGACTCGAGCGGCGGGATGTACAGCACGATCACGGCGTCGATGCCGGGGTCGCGCGCAACCTCGACGATCGTTCGCCGGTAGTCCTCGCCGTCGGCCGACGCGACCATGTCGACCGGGTTCGCGGCGGACGCTTCCGGTGGGAGGAACGCCGAGAGCGACGCGACGGTGCGTTCGTTCAGCGGCGGGACCTCGAGGCCTTCTGCTTCACACGTGTCGGCGCACAGGATGCCGAGCCCGCCCGCGTTGGTCACGATCCCGACCCGGTTGCCCTTGGGTGGCGGCTGGTTCGCGAGGAACGTCGCCACGTCGAACATCTCTTCGAGCGTGGCCGTCCGGATCACGCCGCTCTGACGGAACAACGCGTCGACGGAGACATCGGACGATGCGAGGAGCGATCCCGTGTGCGACGCCGCGGCCCGTGCGCCGGCGGTGCTGCGTCCGGACTTCACGACGACGATCGGCGTGTCGCGGGCGACCGTCGGCGCGAGCCGTGCGAACCTGCGCGCATCCTTGATCGATTCGAGGTACAGCAGGATCACATCGGTGCGCGCGTCCTGATCCCAGTACGCGATGAAGTCGTTCGTGTCGATGTCCGCCTTGTTGCCGACCGAGACGAACGACGACAGGCCGAGCCCGAGCCGAGTGGCGTGGTCCATCACGGCCAGCCCGAGCGCCCCGGACTGTGAGAGGAAGCCCACCCGTCCGGGCGGCGGTTGGCCGCTCGCGAACGTCCCGTTCAATCGGATCTCGGGATCCGTGTTGACGACGCCCATGCAGTTGGGCCCGACGAGACGCATCCCCGCGGCACGGCAGACGTCGAGAAGCTCCCGCTGCCGCGCCGGGCCCTCGCCGCCGGTTTCAGCGAACCCCGCCGAGATCACCACGAGGTTGCGGACGCTGCGAGTCGCTGCTTCACGAGCAACGTCGGCAACGCGGTCGGCGGGCACCGCGACGAACGCCACGTCGACCGGTTCGGGCACGTCCGCGATCGAGCCGTACGCGGGGACGCCATGGACGACGTCGGCCTTCGGGTTGACGGGGTAGACGGGCCCGCGGAACTCGCCGTCGATCAGGTTGTGGAACAGCCGGCCGCCGATGCTGTGCGGGTCGCGAGACGCCCCGACCACGGCCACGGCCGCCGGCGCAAGGATCGCGCGCACCGCGTTCACCGAGGCCTCCACGCGCCGGCGATCGAACCGAGCGATCGCCTCCGGTGTCGTGGACGTGGGGAACTCGACGTCGATCGAGCCGGGCTTGGCGCGGATCGACACCTCGAAGCCGCTTTCGCGGAACACGTCGATCATCGCGTGGTTCTCGGGCAGCACCTGTGCGACGAACGCGTGCACGCCGTTGGCATCCGCGGCGGCGGCGAGTCGCTCGAGCAGGATCGACCCGAGGCCGTGGCCTCGGATATCGTCGGCGACACTGAAGCTGACCTCTGCACGCCGCTCATCGATCGCGATGTACTGGGCGCCGCCGACGACGGTGCCGTCGGATCCTCCGCTGAAAGCCAGCAGCGTGAGGTGGTGCACGAAGTCCTGGTCGAGGGCCGCCGCGGTCACGCTCGTGATGTCGACGGACGCGCCCCAGAAGCGCAGGCGACGCGTCTCCGGGGACATCGCGATGAAGTAGTCCTCGAGACGGTCGTGGTCCGCCGGTCGTGCCGGACGGATGAAGACGGTCGATCCGTCTCGAAGAACAGCGTCGGCCTCAAGCTGGACCGGATAGGCGAGCTCGGCCACGCGTGCACGATACCGTCCGGTTCGCGTCACGAACCCGGCGGTGGACGCCTCTGACTAGGGCGATGGGAACCCGCTGCTGCAGCTCGGGTTGTTCCGGCCGTTGACGCAGTTGCCGATCTGCTCGAACTGGCTGCTCGCGGACTTCCCGATGAACGTAACGGCGATCAGGATGATGAACGCCAAGACCACGAGCGCCCCGAGGATCGACGCGAGGACGATCGCGATGGTGCGGCCGGCGGAGGACTGAGCCCGCAGCGGCGGCGCTGGGTCAACACCGAGATCAGGCCGAGCCGGGGGAGGGGTATCCACGGCCGGGTTGTACCACGGCCGCACCGGACGACGCGAGGTGTTCGCTTACCGCAGTTGGATCACGTCCGCCGTGATGAGTGCGGCAGCGTCGGAGCACAGGAAGCAGACGACGTTGGCTACGTCGTCCGGCGTGGCGATATGGAACATCTCGTTCGACTCACCAACCGCTGCTTCGACCGCCGGGGTCACCCAACCGGTATCGGTGACGGGTGGACGGACGATGTTCGCCGTGATCCCGGCGTCTGCGAGTTCGTACGCCGCCGACATGGTGATGTTCTCCAGCGCTGCCTTCGCGGCTCCGTACGAGACCTCCTCCGGGAAGCCGTCCGGACCGCCGGAAGAGAGACCGACGATGCGGCCCCACGTACCTCTACGTGATCGGTGCCGAGCGGCGAACTCGGCGATCATGAGCGCCGCACCCCTTGCATCGACCGCAAACACCCGGTCGAGCGTCTCGGCGGAGAGCGGGAGTAGCTGCCGGTCGAGCCGGTCGACGCGCACGTCCTTGAAGGTGTCCGCGATCCACCCGCTTGCGTTGTTGATCAGGATGTCGACCGGTCCAAGCCGTCCTTCTGCGATATCGAATGCACGTTGTGCGGTGAGCGGATCAGTGAGGTCTGCCTCGAGCGCCATGGCCCGGCCACCTTGCGCACGGATCTCGGCGACCACCTCGTCGGCACCTCGCGACCGAGACCGGCGGTAGTCGTCGGCGATGCCGTCGATCGGTGGATCATCGATGCGGAGATAAGCGACGAGAACGTATGCCCCAGCACGCGCGAGCGCTTCCGCGATAGCCGCCCCGATCCCGTGATTCCCGCCGGTGACGATCGCCACGCGGCTGTTCAGGTCGACGTGAAGTGTGGACAAAAAACCCTCCTCCTCGTTGGAACCTTTGAAGGCGCGGTCTCTATCCAGTCACATGGATCGATCGTACGCCTGGTAGAAGGGAGTGCGATGCGAGCGGTCGTGATCGAGCGGTTCGGCGGGCCCGAGGTGCTGCACGTCGACGATGTGCCCGATCCTCGGGCCGGATCGGGGCAGGTTCGGATCCAGGTCCACACGGCGGGAACCAATCCGGTCGATGCGAGCAACCGGAGCGACGGCTCGTGGGCTGGCATCGAGCTTCCGCACGTTCCGGGCTACGACGTCGCCGGCGTGGTGGACCAGGTCGGCGAGGGCGTCGAGGCGATCACGACCGGTGATCGAGTGATGGCGATGA
>JBJMLQ010000021.1:0-9581 GCA_045805225.1 Actinomycetota bacterium
ACGGGTTGCTCCCGAACCCCGAGATCCCGCAGAACCCGGCCGAGCGCGGCAAGTCGCTCGACTTCGAGCTCCGCGGCGATGCCGACATCCTGCCCCGCTACGACGGCAACCTGGCGCGGTTCAAGGACGCCCTTCGATCCCAGGAGATCGTCGAGGAGCGACGCACCGCCTACGTCGCGCTCACGCGGGCGCGTCGGTCGCTCGATGTGAGCGGCGCGTATTGGTACGGCGACAACGCGTACTCGAAGAAGGAGAGCAAGTTCCTGAACGAGCTGATCGCGTGGGCCGACGGATCGGGGCTCGCGAGCGTCGAGCTCGCCGCAACCGAGGCCGGCGAGGTCAACCCGATGCTCGGGCTCCGCGAGCGGTTCGTCCGCGACTGGCCCGGGCCCGCGATCCCGGCGGTCGACGCCGACCCCGCGTTCCCCGACGGGTGGCGTGCCGCGTCGCTCGATGCAGGCGTGCAGACGTCGCTGGTCGAAGCGCTCGAGCCCGCGGCCAGGGCGTCGTTCGACGCCCTGGCCGCCGACCGGGTCCAGCTCGCGGCGCACCTGCTCGAGCGCGAAGCCGCCGACCGGGCGATCCGGTCGCCCGGCGGCGACCGGATCCCCCTCACCCTGTCCGCAAGCTCGCTGATGGATCACGCACTGTGTCCCAAGCGCTTCTACTGGACGCGCGTGCGGCCGCTCCCCCGATTCAGCGGACCGGCGGCCCGGATCGGGACCGAGATCCACCGGTGGATCGAGCGGCGCGCCGCCGGACAGGGCCGGCTGCTCGAGTCCGACGACACCGTCGACCTCACCCAGGAGGAGCTGGCCGGCGACCCGGGCCGCGTCGACCGGTTGCGACAGGCGTTCCTCGGGTCGCGCTTCGCGGACCGCACGCCGTTGTTCGCCGAGCGCGCGTTCCTGCTTCGCGTCGGGGCGTTCGCGGTCGGCGGCCGGATCGACGCGATCTACGGCGAGGCCGACGGCCCGTGGGAGATCGTCGACTGGAAGACCGGGTCCGGCCGGGCCGACGCCCTCCAGCTCGAGCTGTACGGCCTCGCGTGCACCGAGATCTGGCACAAGGCGCCCGAGGATCTCACGCTCACCTACTACTACCTCGCGCGCGATGAGGCGGTGTCGCACCCGATGGGCGATCCCGCCGACGTCCGGGCGCGGGTCGAGACGACGCTCTCGTCGATCGAGGCCGGCACGTACGAGCCGACGCCGGGACGCTGGTGCACGTTCTGCGACTTCAAGGGGTTCTGCGACGCCGGCAAGGCCTGGCTCGCGGAGAACGTCTAGCTGCGGCCGCGGGCGTCGAGCCGCTCGATCTGCTCTTCGAACCGGCGATAGTTCGCAGCCGGATCGAATCCCCCGACGATCGTGCCCGGGACGAAGCGCGCGACGAGACCCGACTCGTCGGTCGCCCGGTAGCGCGCCACCGCACGGAACCACTCGAGGTCTCCGGGCTGCAGCGTGGACGGCCCGTGGGTGCCGAGCCGGCGGAGCGACGGGTCGTCGACGACGACGGGCGAGCGCCGGAAGGCGTAGGTGAGCGCCTCGCGCGCCGCAGCGTCCTGCGACGTGATCGTGATCTCGCGGCCGTCCCAGTACGCGGTGGCGACCGTGAGCTTCTGCTCGTCGTCCGGCTCGTAGTACTCGACGTTCACGCGGCCCAGGCTACCGGGCGCTACGCGTACGCGTCCTTGGTCGTCCGACGGATCATCCGCGCCATCTCGGTCATCAGCGCGTATCCCAGCTCGGGGTCGTCGCGGAGCGCCTTCATCAGCGACGTGCGCGTCATCACCGCGAGCTGCATCGGCGTCTCGCTCGTCACGGTCGCGGAGCGCTCGCCGCCGTCGAGCGCGGCGATCTCGCCGAAGTGGTCGCCGGCCACGACCCTGACCAGGAATCGGCCGTCCATCGTGATCGCGGCCTGACCCTTCAACACGACGTAGAACGCGTCGCCCTTCGTGCCTTCGCGGACGATCGTCGCGTCGGCCATGTAGTCGGCCACGTCCATCAGCCCGGCGAGGTGCTTGCGTTGCCGCCGGTTGAGCCCCCGGAACAGCGGCACGTACGCCAGAACGTCTTCGAGCTTCGTCGTCGCCATGGCGGATCCCCTCCTCGGCGAGGAGCCTAGCCGGTCCGGTCGTGTCAGACCGCCGGGCTAGGGTGCTCGCGGGTGGTGCCGATGGTTGTTCGCCCGATGGGCGTCGTGGAACCACTCCCCCTCGTCGTCGTCCGCACCGGACACACCGCGGTGCGGCAGGGCGAGCCGTGTCCCGACCTGTGGTCGATCGAGTCGGGCGTCTTCGCCGCGCGCATGGTCAACGCCGAGGGCAAGTCGTTCCTGATCGATCTGTACGGGCCGGGCGACCCCGTCGGCGCGCCGAGCGAACGGCCCTCGCATCTCACCGCCACTGCCCTGCGACCGGCACGGTTGCGGCCGCTCCGCGGCGAGGATGCGGTCGAGTCGCTCAACGCGCTCGCGGCGCGGATGACGGCGATCACCGCCGACCTGGCGTGGTTCGGCGTCGCCGAACGGATCGAGCGGCGTCTCGCCGACCTGGCGTGTCGCATCGGACGCCCCACGTCGGGAGGAACGCTGATCCCGCTGCGCATCACCCAAGACGACCTCGCGTCGATGGTGGGCGCGACCCGCGAGACGACCAACCGCGCGCTGCAGACGCTGTTCGCGTGCGGGGTGCTCGATCGGCAGGGTCGTGGCCGGTACGTCGTGCGATCGCAACTGCGGCTGGTGACCGAGGCGCCGCGCCTAAGCCGGGCCGGCGGCCTCTCCTTGTAGGAGCGCCAGCGAACACGACCCGCAGTACCGGCCTCGACCACGCACCGGGCGGCCGCACCGAGCGCACGCCGTCGGTTCCTGACGTGTCCAGGTCTGTGACGCGCCTCGTCCGTTCCTGTGCACGACGCCGTCGTGCTCCAGCTTCAACAGGTGCGCGGTCACCGTCCGGGCCGCGAGGTCATGCACCTCTTGGGGGTAGCTCGCGTAGATGCGCGCGACCAGGTCCCGAACGGTCCGGTCGCCCGCGTCGAGCCCGGCCAGCACCTCTGCTTCCCTGGCTTCCCGGTGCGCGATGTACTCATGCAGGACCGCCCGTGCGTCGGTCCGCACCGGACCGTGGCCCGGATAGATCGTTCGCGGGTCGAGCTCGAGCATCCGCCTCAGCGTTTGCAGGTACCGCGCGAGGTCGCCCTCCGGCGGGTCGATGAAGCTCGTCCCCCGGCCGACGACCGTGTCGCCCGTGAACAGCGCCCGCTCCGCCGGCTCGAAGAACGCGACGTGGTCCGGGCTGTGGCCGGCGCCGTGGACCGCGAGCAACTCCACCCCGCCGCCGGCGGTGAACGTCGCACCGTCGGTCAGGCGCGTTGCGCCGTCGAGCCGCCACGCGTACACGGGTGCGCCGACGAGCTCCCCGAACGTCACCGCGGCCTCGCCGTGGTCCTCGTGATCATGCGTGACCAGAACCGTCGACACTTGGCCTGCGTCTCGGCGGACCTGCTCGACGTGACCGGCGTCCGGCAGCCCCGGATCGATCACGATCGACGGATCAGAGCCGACGACCCACGTGTTCGTCCCGTCGAGCGTGTAGACGCTGGGGTTGGGCGCGAGGACGCGCACGATCCGCAGCATCAGACCTGCTCCATCACGTGTACGGGCATCGTGTCCTCTTCGTTCTGCGTCGGATCGCGCGACACGAACGAGAGCGCCATCGCTGCGTCCGCCGTCGTGCACGCCGCGAGTTGCGTGACCGTGTACCAGGTCGGCCAGTACAACTTGTGCTCGCCACGCTCCCACTCCGCGAGCAAGGCTCGTGGGTCGACCCACCACGTGCGCGCGATCTCGCCGCCGTCGGCCCGCGGTTCGACACCGTTCCCCTCGATCGTGAAGTACCGCGCGTCGAACCGGACGGGCACCTCGGGCGGCGCGACCCAATGGCACAGCGGGGAGATCTGGTCCGCGAGCGGCGGCGACGCATCCGTCGGCACGAGGTCGGCCGCCGCGGTGAGGCCGTCGGCCGTCAACGTCAGTCCGACCTCTTCGACGAGCTCGCGCACCGCGGCGGCGCGCGGCGCGTGCACGGCGTCACCGAACCAACGCTCGGCGCGCGCGTCGTCGTCGGCATCGACCGCGCCCCCGGGGAACGCGACGTAGCCCGGCAGGAAGCGGCTGGCCGCGCTTCGTTGCACGACGAGCACCTCGAAACCGCCGCTCGCGGGGCGAACGCACACCGCCGACGCCGCCCTGCGGATGGGTCGCTCGTCCACGGGCGCCATCCTCGCAGGTCGCCGCCATACTGCGTCCGTGCAGACCGCAGCCGCAGACGCGATCCGCGCGCGGATCCACGCGGAGGGGCCAATCGGGTTCGACGTCTTCATGGACCTCGCGCTCTACGGACCGGGCGGGTTCTACGAGCAGCCGCCGATCGGTGCCGAGCGCGATTTCGTCACCAGTCCGCACGTGCACCCCGCGTTCGGGCGGCTGGTCGCACGCGCGATCGAGCCGCTCCGCGACGCGATCGAACCCGATGGAGACCTCCGGCTCACCGAGGTCGGCGCGGGCGACGGCACCCTTGCGCGTCAGATCCTCGACGCGACGTCGGCGATCCGGTACACGGCGGTGGAGGTCAGCCGCGGCGCCCGCGAGGCGCTTCGCCAGATCGACGGCATCGCGATCGCGGGCGAGCTCGCGCCGCCGGTTGACGTCGTGCTCGCGCACGAGCTGCTGGACAACCTGCCCTTCCGACTTGTCCGCGACGGCGCCGAGGTCGTCGTCGACGCGGATAGAGACGGCTTCGTCGAGCGCGCGCGGCCGCTGGACGACGCGCTGCGCGACGCGGTCGCCGACCGTCCGCTCAACGGCGACGTCGTGATCCCGACCGGCGCGCTCGCGTTCATCGATCGCATCGCGGCGACGCTTCACCGCGGGTACGCGCTGCTGGTCGACTACGGCGGCGACGTGTCCGGGCCCGTCCACGGGTACGCGCGCCACCAACCCATCGAGGATGTGCTCGCCGCGCCGGGCAGCGTGGACATCACGGCGGGCGTCGACTTCGGCTGGATCGCCCAACGTGCGCACGATGTGGGGCTGCAGCCCTTTCCGCTCGCCAACCAGAGCGACGTGCTGCTCGCCCTCGGGTTCGAGGCGTGGCTCCGCGATGAGCTCGCGACGCAGCACGACCAACTCGCGCGGGGCGAAGGGCTCGACGCCGTGCGCACATGGTCGATGCGATCGCGCGCGACGATGCTCGTCGATCCCGCGGCGCTCGGCCGGATGCGGTGGCTCGTGCTCGCGACCGAGGGCCTCCCCCCTCCGCCGTGGCTCTCGGGGACGGCGGACCGAACGACCGATTGACCGGTTCCGCCGGCCGAGGCTAGCGTGTGCGGCCCGGTCCTGGGAGGGAACCGTGAAGCGTCGTTGGATCGCAGCGGTCGTGGCCGCGCTCGTGCTGTTCCTCGTCGTCGTGGTGGCGAACCGCCAACCGCAACCACCCGCCGCAACGAGCGCCGCGCGGCATCCGGCTACCGAAGAGCCCGCGTCTCGCACCGGCAAGGGTGGGAGCGCCGAAGCGGCCGAGCAAGCCGAGACGACCGACGGCCGACTCGCGGCGCTCGCCGATGCCACGGCCACCGGCACCCTCGGCGTCGACACCACCGCGCTCGCCTCGTCGCCCGCCCAAGGATGGTCCGGCGAGTACGTGGTGAACCGCAAGGCCGACGACTGGGAGCCCGCAGTCGCGACCGACCCGCACGATCCCTGGGTCTACGTCGTGACGACGCGCTACGGCGTTCCGAAGCCGTGCAAAGGGAACTGTCCGACGCCGTGGATGGCGCTCACGCGTTCGAGCGACGGCGGAGCGACGTGGAGCGCGCAGATGCCGCTGTGCGCCTGCAAGGGGAGCGGCCAGTTCGACCCGCAGATCGAGGTCGTGCCGAACACCGGCGACGTCTACGCGGCGTACATGAACGGCTACAACGTCGTGTTCATCCGCTCCCACGACCACGGCAAGACGTGGTCGGCGCCGGTGAAGATCTACGGGAACGTCAGCTGGAACGACAAACCGTTGCTCGCGATGAGCGACGACGGCCGCGACGTGTACATCAGCTTCAACGGCCCGCAAGGCGGCGATCCGTGGATCGCTCAGTCGCACGATGGCGGCCGCACGTGGTCGCAGACCCGCGTCACCAAGAGCAGGCTCTACTACTACACGTTCGGCGGCGACGTGACGCCGTCGGGCCGCGTGGTGTTCTCCGAGTCGGCGGTCAACTACGCCAACAACATCGGGCTCACGGGGACCACGAAGGTGTTCGCCGTGGTCTCCGGCGATCGTGGCAAGACGTGGAAGCGCGTGCTCGTCGACGCCTTCCCCGTCGGACTGCAGAGCCCCGAACGCGCCGACTACTACGTCGGGCACACGGCGCTCGCGTCGGACGGCCGGGGGAACCTCGTGATCGCCTACGACGCACCCACCAGCGCCTACGGCAAGCAGCGCATCTACACCACGCGGTCGGCGGACGGCGGTCTCACGTGGAGCGCCCGGACGGCCGTGTCGGTCGACGGCGAGATGGCCACCGCGCCGGCACTGACCGCGCGCGGGAACGGTGACGCCAGGATGTTCTACTTCCAGACCGCCGGCGGCGGGAACCTCGACGAGTGGAACGTTTGGTATCGCGCGTCGAGCGACGGCGGGCGGACGTGGAGCAGGCCGGTCAAGATCTCCGACGCCTCGGGCGGAGCGGCGTACAAGTCGGTGGCCGGGTTCCACGAGCCCTACGGCGACTACGGCGAGCTCGCGATCTCGTCGGCGGGCGCGACCGTCGCGGCGTGGGGCGAGGGCACGAGCTACATCGGTCCGGGCGGGGTTTGGGTCAATCGCCAGATCTGAGCAGCGAACCATCCTGAACGGTGCTCAGTTTGCACGCGCGACGATGCCGCCGTACCTTCCGGCGTGCGCCTTCCCCCCCGAGCGGAACGGAGGTATCGCATGCAGCCTCGTCGCGGCGTCATCGCCACGGTGCTCGTCCTCGCAAGTCTCGCCCTCGTCATCGCATCGATGGTCGTCGGCGGCTCGACCTCATCGGCGCCGCGTTCCTCGGAGCCGGCGACCCGATCTCGCGCAACCGACGCGGCCATCGAAGCGAAGGGCGGCTCGGCCGAGGCCGAGGAAGAGGCCGGCCAAACCGCCGAACGGATCCAAGCCTGGCACAAGGCGAAGGCGGCCGGAACGTTGCGCGTGCAGCAGGCCGCAGCCTTGGCGGCGCCCGCCGCCGGCTGGGCGGGTGAGCAGGTCATCAGCCCCACGGCCGATGACTGGGAGCCCGCCATCGCGGCAGACCCCAACTCCGCGTACGTCTACTTGCTGACCACCCGCTACACCGGTCCGACGGCGTGCGGGAACAAATGCCCGTTGCCGTACATCATGCTCAAGGTCTCCAGCGACGGCGGCGCGACGTGGGGTCCCGACAGGTACATCTGCACGTGTGCGGGCGTCGGCGCGCAGGCCGACCCGATCATCGAGGTCGTCCCCAACACGGGGACCGTGTACGCGGTCTTCATGAACGGCTACAACGTCTTCTTCACGAAGTCGACCGATCACGGCGCCACGTGGACCACCCCGGTGAAGACCTACGGGAAGGTCTCGTGGAACGACAAGCCGATCCTCGCGACGAGCGACAACGGCCAAGACATCTACGTGAGCTTCAACGGTCCCACCGGTGGCGACCCCTACGTCGCGCAGTCCCACGACGCCGGCGCCACGTGGACGCAGACGAAGGTCGTCGACAGCTCCCGATACTTCTTCGCGTTCGACGGTGACGTGCTGCCCAACGGCACGGTCGTGTTCTCCGAGGCGAGCCTCGACTACAGCGGGCCCGGCGGCTCGCTGGTCGGACAATCGCAGATCGACGTGATCCGCTCGAGCAACAACGGCGCCTCGTGGACGAACTCCGTTGTGGACACCGTCGAGCTGTCGCCCGTGTGCACCGCGGCCGGATGTCCCGACGACTATTACCCCGGGCACACGGCCGTCTCGGCAGACGCCAACGGCAACCTGGTGCTGCTCTACGACGGCGCGACCACGCCCAACGGCAACGACACCGTCTGGTCCAGGCGCTCGAGCAACGGTGGAGCGACCTGGTCGGCCAGGCAGGCACTGTCGACGAGCGGAGAGATGGGCGACTTCCCGGCCGTGGAGTCCCGCGGCGCCGGAGACGTCCGTGCCTGGTACATGCAGACGAACGGCGGCAACTTCGACGCCTGGAACGTCTGGTACCGCTCCTCGACCGACGGCGGCCAGACCTGGGCCTCGCCGGTGAAGATCTCCGATGTCACGTCGGGCGCGACCTACAAAACCGCGAACGGGTTCCTCGAGCCGTACGGCGACTACGGCGAGATCGCGATCACGAACACCGGCAAGACGATCGGGACGTGGGGTGAGGGCAACTCCTACACGGGCCCCGGCGGCACCTGGGTCAACCGGCAGACGTAGTGCGGGCCGGACGGGGCGGCCTTCGGGTCGCTCCGTCAGCTCCCCGCGACGAATATCCAGACGATCGCGATCGCGACGGCGACGCCCGCGACTGCGCCGACGATCATCAGCGCGCGAGCAGCCGTCGAGGGCGCGGCGTCGACGATGCGCAGCGCGCCCGGTTCGTCGCCTTCGCCGATCGCGTGATCGAGTGCCACGTTCGCTTCGTGCATCGAGCGGTAGTGCGCGACGTCGCGCCACGTCGCACCCTCGAACCGCTACAGCACCGCGGCCTTCGAGCCGAGGAACCGCCCCTTCCCGATCCCGGCGAGAAACGGACTCGGCTCTCCTGGACCCGGTATCGCCATGCCGCCACCGTATCGTCGCCGAGGGGGACGGAGCAAGGAACTCAATACGCGATCGCCCAGGTTGCTTCTTCCACGCCCAGCCGGCCGCAGACGACGCAGGGCGCGCGGGGATCCTGCGCCTCGAGCGGCACGAACCGGATCGTTGCTTTGGTCTCCGCCTTGACCTTCGCCTCGCACTCCGCATCGCCGCACCACGGACCGCTGACGAACCCGCCGGCGTCGGTGATCAGCCGGCGGAGTTCGTCGAAGCTCGACGCCCGGTGAGAGTTCGCCTCGCGGAACGAGAGCGCGTCGTCGAACAGGCCGCGCTGCACCTCGTCGAGCAAACCCTCGATCGCGGCGGCGGCGCCCTCGAGGCCGAGCTCCTGCTTCTCGCCGGTATCGCGTCGCGTGACGGTGACCTTGTTGGCTTGGAGGTCGCGGAAGCCGAGGTCGAGCCGCAGCGGGATCCCACGGAGCTCGCTGTCGGCGAACTTGTACCCGGGCCGCAGATCGTCCCGATCGTCGACCTTCACCCGGATCGGCGCGCCCCGCCACGACCGGGCGGCGATCGCATCGCGCAGCGTGGCGATCGCGCCTCGGACGCCGGCGACCTCGTCGTCGGTCTTGCCGGGGATGGGGACGATCATGACCTGGACCGGCGCGACGGCTGGCGGCAACCGCAGGCCCGCGTCGTCGCCGTGGGCCATGATCAACCCGCCGACGAGCCGCGTCGACACGCCCCACGACGTCGC
>JBJMLQ010000022.1:0-5989 GCA_045805225.1 Actinomycetota bacterium
CGCCACGACACCGGCTTGCGCGAGCGACTCGGCGTCGCCCGGCCCAAGGTGCGTGAGGTGATCGGCGCTCGCGGCGCCGAGCTCCGCGGCGAGCCTCGCGCCCGGACCGGGTTCGAGCTGGTTCGCATGGATCCTGAGGCCCAGGCCACGCTCCTTGGCCGCGGTCAGGATCGCACGCGACTGGTCCTCGTCGAAGGCGCCGCGCTCGCAGAACACATCCGCCCAGCGGGCGAGCGGCGCGCACGCGTCGAGCATCTCGCCGCGCACCAGGTCGACGTACTCGTCGGGTTTGCCGGCGTATTCCGGCGCCACGACGTGTCCACCGAGGAACGTCACGTCGTCGGTGAGCTCACCCGCGAGCGACAGCAACCGCGCCTCGTCGTCGACGTCCAGGCCGTACCCGGACTTGATCTCGATGTGCGTGGTTCCCGTGCGGAGCGCTTCGTCGCGCAGGCGCCGGGCGTTCGCCCGGAGCTCGTTGTCACTCGCCGCACGCGTGGCCGCGACCGTCGTTCGGATCCCGCCCGCCTCGTAGCGCTCGCCTCGCATCCGGGCGTCGAACTCGGCGGTCCGATCGCCGGCGAACACGAGATGCGTGTGGCTGTCGACGAACCCCGGCAACGCGGCACCGCCGCGGGCGTCGACGCGTGGACCGTCGACGCCCTCGGGCACAGCGCCCCGCGCGCCGACCCAGGCGATCCGCTCGCCGTCGATCGCGACCGCGGCGTCGCGGACGATGCCGAGCACGCCGTCGCGTGCAGGATCGTTCGTGACGAGCTCGCCGATGTGCTCGACGAGCACTACGCGTCCGCCATCGGGACGCGGACCCCGCGCTCGGCCGCGACCGCCTCCGCACGGTCATACCCGGCGTCGACATGCCGCAGGACCCCCATACCCGGGTCGTTCGTCAGCACGCGCTCCGCCTTGCGGGCCGCGAGCTCCGTCCCGTCGACCACCACGACCTGCCCGGCGTGGATGGAACGCCCGATCCCGACGCCCCCACCGTGGTGGATGCTCACCCACGACGCGCCGCTCGCGGTGTTGACGAGCGCGTTCAGCAGCGGCCAGTCTGCGATCGCGTCGGAGCCGTCGGCCATCGACTCCGTCTCGCGGTACGGCGACGCGACGCTGCCCGCATCGAGGTGGTCGCGACCGATCACGATCGGCGCCTGGAGCTCGCCGCGCGCGACCATGTCGTTGAACCGCATGCCGAGGCGATGGCGCTCGCCGTAGCCGAGCCAGCAGATACGCGCCGGCAGGCCCTGGTACGCGACACGCTCGCCCGCCATCCGGATCCACCGTGCGAGCCCCTCGTTCTCGGGGAACTCCTCGAGCACGGACCGATCCGTCGCAGCGATGTCGGCGGGATCGCCCGACAGCGCCGCCCACCGGAACGGACCCTTGCCCTCGCAGAACAGCGGCCTGATATACGCCGGGATGAACCCGGGATACGAGAACGCGCGCGCGAACCCGCCCCGCTCGGCCTCGGCACGCAGGTTGTTCCCGTAATCGAAGACCTCGGCCCCGCCGTCGAGGAACGCCACCATGCCGGCACAGTGCGCGGCCATCGAGGCCTCCGCGCGCCGCGTGTACTCGGCGGGGTCGCTCGTTCGCAGGTCGGCCGCCTCGTCCAGCGACAGGCCCTGGGGGATGTAGCTCAGCGGATCGTGCGCGCTGGTCTGGTCGGTCACGATGTCGATCGGCGCGCCGGCCGCCGCGAGCCGCGGCACGATGTCGGCGGCGTTGCCGACGACGCCGATCGAAAGGGGCTCACGCCGGTCGCGCGCGTCGACCGCCATCCGGAGCGCCTCATCGATGTCGTCTACCGCGACGTCGAGGTAGCGCGTCTTGACCCGCCGCTCGATCCGCGTGGGGTCGACCTCGACACACAGGACGACGCCGTCGTTCATCGTGACGGCGAGCGGCTGCGCGCCCCCCATCCCGCCGAGGCCGGCGGTGAGCGAGATCGTCCCGGCGAGCGTGCCGCCGCGCTTGGCGCCGATCGCGGCGAACGTCTCGTGCGTCCCTTGAAGGATCCCCTGCGTGCCGATGTAGATCCACGAGCCGGCGGTCATCTGCCCGTACATCGTTAGACCGAGCGCCTCGAGCCGCCGGAACTCCTCCCAGGTCGCCCACTCCGGAACGAGGTTGCTGTTCGCGATCAGCACGCGCGGCGCCCATTCGTGCGTCTGCACCACGCCGACCGGCTTGCCCGACTGGATCAGCAGCGTCTCGTCGCCCTCGAGCCGGCGAAGCTCCCGCACGATCGCGTCGAAGGCGTCCCACGAACGCGCCGCGCGACCGGTCCCGCCGTAGACGACCAGGTCGTCGGGACGCTCCGCCACCTCGGGATCGAGGTTGTTCATCAACATGCGGAGCGCGGCTTCCTGCTGCCACCCCTTGCAGCTGAGCTCCGTGCCACGAGGCGCGTGCACCTCCCGAGGTCCGGCGGTGGTCGACATCGTCCTCCTCACACAGCGGAACCCGCTTCCTAGGAAGCCTAGCGCGGCGGAGCGAACCGCTCACCGGGGCGTTCGTAGGCCCCCGGCGGCGAGGGCACCCATTCACTGGTGAGCGGGAACGACCATGCGGTGTCGCAGTACGGCATCGCGTGCGTCAACGCGACCGCGGCCGCTCACTAAGGCTCTGGCGCACCGGACCCCTGGCCGCGCGTGACCTATCGTGGTCGCGTGCCTCGTCCAGGGGTCCTTCGCGTCCCCGAGCCGACCGTCCGCCGAGTGAGGGAGCCCGAACCGTGGAGATCCGGGAACGTCAGGCGCCGTTGCGCGAGCGATACACGAACGATCCGGCGAGCGCGATCCAACGCCTCGTCGTCCGCGGCGGCAACGCGGACCTGTCCGACCCGCTCCACGTCGAGATCCATCCGGATCGGCTCGCAGATGTCACATGGCGAAGCGGAGCCCATCCCGCCGTCGGCGGCGATCACGACGTGCCGTGCAGCGGCGATCTGCTGCTCGGCGCTCTGGCGGCCTGCCAAGAGGTCACACTCCGGATGGTCGCCGCCAACATGGGGATCGAGATCACGGCGCTCGACGTCGAGGTGGAGGCGGATTGGGACGCGCGCGGGACGCTCGCCATGGGGCGCGAGTTCCCCGTCGGCATCCGCACGATCCGATGCCGAACGAACGTCACGATCGCCGACGACGAGCGCGGCGAGCGCGCGCAACGGCTCCTTCGCTCCGCCGAACGCTACTGCGTCGTGCTCGACACGCTTCGCACGGGGGTCGACGTGGACGCCGAGCTCACCGTCCGAGGCGCCGCATGAGCGACGACGGCGACACACCGGGCATCGTCGCGGCGCGTGGTGCGGGCATCCCTTTCGAGGTGATGCGGACGCAGCGCGCGCGGAGCGCCGAGGAGAGCGCTGAGCTCCAGGGGATCGCGCTCGGCCAACTGCTCCGCACGATCGTCGTTCGGCGCGGCGCCGACGACTACGTCTTCGTGTTGGTGCCCGGCGGACGTCGGATCGATTGGGCGAAGCTCCGTGCCCACCTCAAGATCCGGCGGATCTCGCTGCCGGACAAGGACGAGGCGTTCGAGGCGACGGGGTATGAACGCGGCGCGATCACACCGTTCGGATCGAGCCACGCCTGGCCGGTGATCGCCGACGCCGCCATCGGCGCGTCGGGCGACCCCGTCGCGATCGGTGGCGGCGCGCACGGTGTGAACCTCCACGTCGCCGCCGCAGACCTCGTGCGCGCGACCGACGCAACGGTGATCGACGTCACGGAGCCCGAACCGGACGGCGAGCGCTAGGACCGCCGCTGCGTCGTGACCAGGAGGATCACCGCGGCGGCGACCGCCAGCGCGATGGCGATGAACACGAACAGCTGAGCCGAACTGCTGATCTTCAGCTGCGACGACAGCTGGGAGCCGAGCTGTTCGTACACGCTGGACAGCTCGCTCGAGGTCTGCGCGGTGGCGGGCACCGCGCCGGTCGACGTCGCGATCTGGTTGAGCAGGTCGGCGTTCGCGCCGCCCCCGCCCTGCTTCGGCGCCCCGAGGATGACCGTGTACACCGGGACGCCCTGAGCGGCCGCGTTGGCCGCCGCATCCAGCGGCGGCGTCTTGCTGCCCGTGTCGTTCCCGTCGGACAGGAGCACGATCGCGGCGGGACCGGCCTGCGAGCCCTGTTGGTACTTCTCGATCTCGTCCGTCGCAGACGCGAGGCCATCACCGATCACGGTCCCCTGACCTCGCGGCAGATCCGCGAGCGCGTTCGCGACCTCGGTGTGGTCGGTGGTCGGCGCGACGAGCATCTTGGGCTCGTCGGCGAACGAGACCAGCGACACCGCGAAGTCGGGCGGCAGTTGCTGCAGGAAGCCCTGCGCCGCGGATTCCGCCGCCGAGAGCCGATCCGGCTGCACGTCGGTGGCGTCCATCGAGTTGGACGCATCGATGACCAATACGATCGTCGGCGTGGCCTTGCTCTTGGCGACCCGGAACTGCGCCACGGCGATCACGAGCGACACGACCGCCAAGATCACGAGGACAAGCGGCAGCTTGCGGAGCCAGCCGGGCGTCTGACGGAACCGCGAGCGCTCCTTGGTCGGTCTGGAGCGTGATGACGACGACCGGGTCGAGCCACGCGTGCCCGGTTTGGTCGACTTCTTCGGCGCCTGCGCGCCGACGAAGTACACGACCGCGATCACGATCATGATGATGAGGAAGGTGATCAGGATGGGAAGCACGTGAGGAGGCTACCTGTCCGATCGGTGCGCGGCTCGATATCCGTGACCGTTGCGCTGGTGTGTTTGACGGCCGGCTGCACGCAGGCGTCGCAGCACGTCACATCGGGGCCAATGACGTCGCCGAGCGCCTCGGTGCGAGCGTCCGCGTCGACCGATGCGCCGCCCGCGTCGGCGTCATCGGCGCCGTCGTTCGGCGTCACCGTCGATCCGGACCACGCATCGTGGGTGCGAGCGATCGATACGGCCATCGGCGACCGCGACGTGTCCGTCGCCGTCGGGCTCGACGACCGCATCGTGTACACCCACCTCGGAGAGCAACCGCGCGTGCTGGCGTCCAACGAGAAGCTGCTCACCTCGATGGCTGCTCTCGACCTGTTGGGCCCATCGTTCCGGTATCGGACGACGGGGGCTGCGCATGAACGACCGCGCCACGGTGTCCTGCACGGCGACCTCTGGCTCGTCGGCGGCGGCGACCCGACGCTCACCCCGACCGGCCTCTCGACGCTGGCACAGAGGCTCCGCGCCTCGGGTCTTCGCCGCGTGACCGGTGGCGTGGTCGGTGACACCGGGGCGTTCGACCGCGGCTGGTGGGCTCCCGGATGGTTGCCGCGCATCTCGCGCGACTACGTCACGCGGCCCACGGCGCTTCGCCTCGCGGGCGGCGACAGCTCACCCGAGCCCGAGGCGGCGGCGGCGTTCGCCGCCGCCCTGCGCTCGGCCGGCATCGACGTGGCCGGGGCGACGTCCGTCGCAGCGGAACCCGCCGGCCTCCACACGCTCGCGGCGATCGACTCCGCGCCGATGGCTCAGCTGCTCGTCGAACAGAACCACGAATCCGACAACCTCTACGCGGAGCTCGCGGACAAGGCGCTCGGCGCCGCGGAGGGTCGCGAGGGATCGACGGCCGCCGGCGCCCGCGTGATCCAACGGTGGGCGGCCGCAGACGTTTCGAACTCGACCGTCCGCGACGGGAGCGGCCTCTCGGACGAGGACCGCACCTCGGCGACCGGGATGGTCACGATGTTGCTCACGGCTCGCCACAGAGGGTGGTTTCGCGCGCTCTATCGATCGCTCCCGGCCGGCGGCGAGGGAACGCTCAGCTCGCGTCTGGACGGCGTCCCTGTCCGCGCGAAGACGGGAACGCTCTTCATCCGGCCCGCGTCGACGCTCTCCGGCTACGTGCGAACGAACGCCGGCACGCTCGTGGCGTTCTCGATCCTCACGCACGATCTCCCGGAGGCCACCGCCATCGCGATCGAGGACGGCATCGTGCGCAC
>JBJMLQ010000023.1:0-13434 GCA_045805225.1 Actinomycetota bacterium
GCCCGTCGGGCGCGAGCCGCCCGCGCGCCTCGCCGACCAACCCGATCAGGCCTTGCTGCGTCGAGATGATCCGGTCGCGTGACTGCACCGCCACGGTGAGGGCGAACCCGTAGTACAGCCAGCTCGCGATCACCGCGCCGACGATCAGCCAGGGCGAGATCCGGATCGCGTCCGCGACGTCGCGGTACACCAGGAAGGAGCCGCCGGCGAACGCAGCCAACCCGACGTAGGTGAGCACCCCGAGACGCCGCATCCGCATGTCGGCCACCATCGCCGCGATGCCGGCGAGCAAGAGCGCCGCTCCCGGCCATCCCGGCACCGCGACCGTCGCGCCGTAGATCGCGAGCGTCAGCAGGAACAGCCCGGCGAACCCCGCGAACCCGAACCCCGGCTGGGTCAGCTCGAACGCGATGCACGCGAGGCCGAGCACCAGCAGGACGTACACCATCGTCGGTGTGGCCACCGCGTGCGCCCCGCGAACGAGCAGCCCGGGCTCGATGAACCGGATCGTGACGCCGACGCCGTTCGACACGTCGGCGTCGGTGGTCGCCACCTTCGTGTGCAACTCCCAGGGCCCCGCGGCGGTCTGGACGGTATCGCCGTCTACCTGGTTCAGCAGATCGATCACCGAGGTCGCCCCGAACGAGGCGAACCCGTACTCGACCGCGAGCGCGCCGGGCATCGCCTCGTCCTGATGCTCCAGCTGGACGCCGGTCCGATGCCGCGCCGCCAGCCACCCCTCGATCGTTCGGTCGAGGTCTGCGGGCGGCGGGGCGGGATGCAGGAGGTCGATCGGGTTCAGCGGGCCGGTCTGGGAGCCCGGCGCGACGGCCGCCAGCGACGCAGCGTCCATGAGCAACATGCCGGCGCCGCTTGCCCGAGCCGGCACCGCGCCCACCCAGACGAGCACCGGGACGGGAAGTTCCACCAGCTGTTGGGCGAGCGCGACGCCGTCTTGTCCGATCGTGCCCGCGCTGTTGAGCTGCAGCACGATCACCGCGTTGTCGGCCACCGCTTGGTCGATCTGCGCTCGGAGGTAGCCCATCAAGGGCCGGTCGATCGCGCCTTCGACCTTGATCACGGCCACCGGGTTGCCCGGCGTATCGGTCGTTTGTGCCTGCGCCGCCACGGGGAGCGACAAGGCGATGGCAAACGTAAGGAGAAACGACACCGAACGGGGCACGCTCGACCCATCGTACCGAGACAGGCGTATCCTCCGAGGGAACCCCTCTTGAGGACCAGATGAAGACGCGTCCGGCCCCCGCCCACCGAGCACCGTCCGACCCGCTCAGCGACCGCTGGGCATTCAAGCCTGTCGCGTTCCTGATGCTGCTCGCCACCCTCGTCGCGAGCTCCGGCGCCCTGGCCGTGCTGATCTCCCCGCCGTTCCTCGCCGCCGGGGCGGGCGTCCAGAAGATCCAAGGGCGTCTGACGGCCGACGGCGCGAACTTCACGGGGATCCCGCGGTTGCCCCAGCGTTCCACGATCTACGCGAGCGACGGCAAGACGGTTCTGGCCCACATCTATCTGGACAACCGTGAGGTGGTGCCGCTGAACCGGATCAGCCCGAACGCCATCAAGGCCGTGCTCGCGATCGAGGACTCGCAGTTCTACAACCATGGTGCGATCGACCTGGCGTCGGTGATCCGCGCGATCGGCGCGAACATCCGATCCGGCTCATTCACCCAGGGCGGCTCGACCATCACGCAACAGCTGGTGAAGAACACGATCGGGACGAATACCCCGACGCTCGAGCGTAAGTTCAAGGAGCTCGCCCTGGCCGAGCGCGTCGAGCAGCACTATTCGAAGGACCAGATCCTCGAGCTATACCTCAACGACGTGTTCCTGGCGAACAACGTCTACGGCATCGGAACGGCGTCGCGGTTCTACTTCCACGAGCCGGCGTCGCAGCTCAACCTGGCTCAGAGCGCGCTGCTCGCCGGCCTCATCCAGTCGCCGTCATACGACGATCCGGTCGCGCACCCGCGGCACGCATACCTCCGCCGCAACGACGTGTTGAACCGCATGATCGCCCTCGGCCCGGCGAACGGCGGTGTGTCCGCCAAGCGCGGCGACGCTGCCAAGGCGCGGCCCGTGATCCTGCACACCGGCGGCAGCTACCTCCCCACCCCGCCGTTCCTCGTGGACTACGTCCGCCAGGCGCTGATCGACGATCCCAACGGCTGGTACAGCGTCCTCGGCAGTACGCCGCAAGAGCGCGAGAACACCCTGAAGGAGGGCGGCCTCGACATCATCACCACGCTCAAGCCCGACTGGCAGAAGGCGGCGCAGAAGGCGGCCAACCAGCCGTGGGCGGTTGCGCCCGCCAACCCCGGCTACTCCCCGGAGCCCGACGTCGCGATCGTCTCGCTCGCGACCCAGACCGGGGCGATCCGCACGATGCTGTCGGGCCGGGACTACGAGAAGAAGCAGTTGAACCTCGTGACGACGCCGCACCAGCCGGGCTCGTCGTTCAAGCCCTACGTGCTCGCGACCGCGTTCGAGCAGGGCATCCCGCCGACGGCGACGTTCTCAGGCGCGCAGGGGCCGGTCGCCGGCTGCTACAACCAGGATGGCTCCATCTGGAACGTGACGAACGCCGAGGGCACGAGCCTCGGCATGCTGAACCTGTACGACGCGACCGCATACTCGGTCAACGCCGTGTTCGCGCGGCTCGCCGAACAGGTCGGACCGCAGAACGTCGCGGACATGGCGCACAGGGTCGGCATCACCACCCCGTTGCCGGCGGTATGCGCGCTCGGCACCGGCTCCGTCGCGATCACCCCGCTCGACCAAGCGTCGGGCTATCAGACGTTCGCCAACAGCGGCGTCCACTGCACGCCGTACGCGGTCAGCGAGATCCGGCGCAACAACAAGGTCTTGTACGACCAGACCCCGGACTGCAACCGGGTGCTCGCGGCGCCGATCGCGAACCTCGTGAACAAGGTCCTCGAGGGCCCTGTCACGTACGGCACCGCAGCGGCAGTGTTCGCAAGCGGCTGGGGCAAGTGGCCGGTCCGCGGCAAGACCGGCACCGCCGACTCGAACAAGGAGCTCTGGTTCTCGGGCTACACGCGGCAGGTCACGACGGCGGTGTGGGTGGGGTCACCGCATACGCCGTATCCGATGCCTTACTACTGGGGGCAATCGGTGTTCGGCGGCACGATCGCGGCGCCGATCTGGAAGGCCTACATGCTGCAGATCCTGCAGGGGATGCCCGCCCGCCAGTTCCCACCGGCGCAGCTCGGCCGCGTGCCGAGCGTCGTCGGCATGGACGTGAAGACCGCGACCGACACGCTTCGGCAGGCCGGGTTCCGGGTGGACGTCAAGATCGTCCAGAGCTATCTGCCGCAGGGCCAGGTGCTCAGCCAAGATCCACCCGGCGGCGCCGCATCCGTCGCGGGCATCGCCGTCCATCTCGAGGTCAGCAACGGCGTCGCCAAGAAGGTGACGATCCCGTCGGTGAAGGGCCTGTCCTTGTCGAGCGCCGAGGCCGCGCTGGCGGCGATCAACGTCACCCCGGTCCTCGTCTACCGAGCGACGACCGATCCATCGCTCGGCGGGATCGTGCTGGGCGTGAGCCCCGACGCCGGCACCGTCGTGCTCGAGGGCACGAGCGCCACGCTCTACGTGTGGCAGGCACCGGCGCCGAGCCCCAGTCCAACCCCGAGCCCTGGTCCGGGCGGCGGCGGCGGCCACGGCAACGGGAACGCGAGCCCGGGTCCGCCGGGCAATGGCAACGGGAACGGGAACGGGAACGGGAACGGACACTGACGCCGCGCGTCAGCCGAGCCGTTCCTTGACCTGCCGCTGGACGAGTCCGCCGTCGACCTGGCCTTTGGCCTTGCCCATGATGAAGCCCATCACCTTGCCCATGTCCTGCGGCCCGGTCGCGCCGGTCGCGGCGAACGCCTCGTCGATCAACGCGTCGACGGCGCCGGCATCGAGCTGCGCCGGCGCGTAGGGCTCGAGCACCGCCCGCTCCGCCTCCTCCTTGTCGACCAGCTCGGTGCGGCCCGCGGCGGCGAACGCCTCGATCGACTCAGCGCGCTTCTTGACCTCCTTGCCCGCGACCTCGCGCACCTCGTCGTCGGAGAGCTGGTGACCGACGTCCTTCTCCTTGTTCGTGATCGCGGCCGACAGCATGCGGAGGGCGCCGACCGTCACCTTGTCGCGCGCCTTCATCGCGGCCGTCGTCCGCTCGCGGACCTGCTCCTTCAGCGACCCGTCCACCTCTAGACTCCCTCCCCGTGCTCGCTGCCCTCGTCGTGGTCCTCGCGATCGTCGCGGCGGCATGTGTCGCGTACGGGATCGCGATCGAACGCCGCTGGTACCGGCTGCGCACCTACGACCTGGCCATCCTCCCACCGGGCGGCCCCGACCGGCTGGACGTCCTGCACCTGTCGGACCTCCACTTCGTGCGCGGCGACGCTGGGAAGCGTCGGTTCCTCGCCCGGCTCCCGCCCGCCGACGTCACCGTGGTCACGGGCGACCTGCTCGCCGAGCCCGAGGCGGTCGAGAACGCCGTCGACGCCCTGCGGCCGGCCCGCGGACGGCTCGCCAGCTGGTTCGTGCTCGGGTCGAACGACTACTTCGTCCCCCAGCCGCTCAACTACTTCGCCTACTTCCGTCGCCAGCGCAAGCACCGGCGGGCGGCGGGCGGCCGCGCGGCCGATCTCACGGCGCAGCTGCGCGCGGACGGCTGGGTCGATCTGACGAACTCGCGGCGCGAGACGGCAATCGGCGCGCTCGACGTCGAACTGCTCGGGCTCGACGACGCGCACATCCATTGGCACGACCTTCGCGTCGCGCCGCGCGAGACCGACCGCTTCGGCGTCGCCGTGATGCACTCGCCCGACTCGGCGCCGGAAACGGCGGCGCTCGGCTACGACCTGATGTTCGCCGGCCACACGCACGGCGGGCAGGTGTGCCTCCCCGTGGTCGGCGCGCTCGTCACCAACTGCTCGATGCCGCGGCGGCTCGTCGCCGGCCTGATCCGGATGGGGCCCGCGATCCTGCACACGTCGCCGGGGCTCGGGACGAGCAAGTACGCGCCCTTCCGGTTCTTCTGTAGGCCGGAGGCGACGATCATCCGGCTGCGTCCGCGAGCCGGTCCCGACGGGCCCGGCGCTACACTGACCGGCTCCGGGACGTAGCGCAGTTTGGTAGCGCGCAGCGTTCGGGACGCTGAGGTCGCGGGTTCAAATCCCGCCGTCCCGACCCGGAACGGAACGGGGGCGATCGTCGCGCGCGATCGCCCCCGTCCCTATCGAAAGCCGTTTTGGCCGCTTCGAACGTGTGTTCGAACAACGTTGACGGCCCCCTGTCGGGTTGGCTACCGTGTTTCCCGCGAGGGCTCGGGTGACCGAGCCTTCAGGCTATCCAGGGTCTGGAATGACCCGAAGAGGAACGGCCCGATCCGCGGGCGAACCCAAGGAGGATGATGATCGGGACGAGGCCGAGGGTAACGCGGCTGGTGGTCGCGGCTCTCCTCGTCTTTCCCGCTCTCGTCGCATCCGTCGCTCCCTCCCTGGCCGCGCCGTCGAAGCAAGACGTCGAGGCAGCCAAGCAGAAGCTCCTGCAAGCTGAGAACCAGTTCGCGGCCCTGAACGAGCAGTACAACGAGGCCGCCTACCAACTCCAGCAGGCGCAGCAGCACCTCGCCGACACCCTGGCGATGAAGAAGGCGGCAGAGGCGCAGGCCACCACCGCCCGCACGGCGCTGTCCAAGCGCGCCGTCCAGGCCTACACCGACATGGGGTCCCAGTACGAGGCGCTCCTGTCGGCCGGCTCGATGAGCGAGTTCTCCGACCGCCTCGCGTACCTCGGCGCGATCACGCAGAACGACGCGAACGTCGCGAGCCAGGCCGACGCGGCGGCGCAGGAAGCCGCGTGGGCCGCGCAGGAGTATGACCAGGCGGTCCAAGATCTCCAGCAGAAGTCGAACCAGCTGCAGGCCGAGCAGCAGGCCGCGCAGAACGCGCTGAACCAGGCCCGGCAGTACGCCGCAACGACCCAGGCCAACTACAACGCGTGGTACCAGCAGCAGCAGCAGGCGCTCGCGGCGGCGGCAGCGGCTGCAGCGGCTCCGCCCGCCACGACGGTGAGCCAGCCCGCCCCGGCCCCGCCGACGTCAGGCGGCGGCAGCAGCACACCGCCGTCGATCCCGCCACCGTCAGGCGGCGGCGCGACCGCAGCGGCCGCGGCGGAGTCGGTCATCGGGGCTCCGTACGTCTTCGGCGCGGCGGGCCCGGATGCGTTCGACTGCTCAGGCCTCACCATGTGGGCGTGGGAACAGGCCGGTGTCTCGCTCCCGCACTCGGCGGCCGCGCAGTACGCGAGCCTCCCGAAGGTGCCGCTGAGCGCGGTCCAGCCGGGCGACATCATCTACTACGACAACTTCGGCGCACACGTCGCGATCTACGTCGGCGGCGGGCAGATCGTGCAGGCGCGGCACCCCGGGCCCGGCGGGCAGGTCCAGTACAGCTCGATGATGGGCTACGACACGCCCGTCGGCGCCGTCCGGCCCGGCTAACTCCGCCCTCACCTCGCTAGGCTTCGCGCGTGCAGGCTCCGCGTGCCTCCGAAGCCGATCTCGCGCTCGTCGAGCGGTTGCGCGCGCACGACGAGGCCGCATTCATCGAGCTCGTCGAGAAGCTGACGCCGTCGATGCGCCGCGTGGCCCGGATGTTCGTTTCGTCCGACGCGGTCGCCGACGAGGTCGTCCAGGAAGCGTGGGTCGGCGTCCTGAAAGGGCTCCCGGGGTACGAGGGGCGCGCGTCGCTCCGCACGTGGATCTTCCGGATCCTCGTCAACATCGCGAAGGGACGCGGTCAGCGCGAGGCACGAAGCGTGCCGTTCGCGACGCTCGCCGGCGAGGACCTCGACGCACCGACGTGGGACCCGTCGGCGTTCGATGCCACCGGCGTGTGGTCGACCTTGCCGTTCGACTGGCGCGGGATGCCGGACGAACGCGTCACCGGGCGCGAGACCTTGGCCGTGATCGGCCGTGCGATCGAGGCGCTCCCGCCGATGCAAGCGGAGGTGATCCGCTTGCGGGACGTGCTGGGCTGGTCCTCCGACGAGGTCCGTAACGCTCTGGACCTGACCGACACCAATCAGAGGGTGCTGTTGCATCGCGCGCGCGCGAAGGTGCGCGCGGCGGTGGAGGAGCACCTGAGGAGCGTGCACACGTGAGTCGAGATCTGGTCTGCCGGGAAGTCGTGGAGCTGCTCAGCGGCTACCTCGACGACGCGCTGCCCGCCGACGTGCGCGCGGCCGTCGAGGCGCATCTGGCCGGCTGCGACGGCTGCACGATGGTGCTCGACGAGTTCCGCCAGACGATCGCGATGACCGGCATGCTCACCGAAGAGCAGGTCGCGCCCGACCAACGCGACATCCTGCTCGCCGCGTTCCGCGGCTGGTCGCTGACGTAGCCGGCGGCTACGCGGGCGCGCCGAGGTCGGCCAATCGCGTCTCGGCCTGCTGGACCAGCGCCTCGTTCCCGATCTCGCGCGCCGCGTCGCGCGCCTGCGTCAGCAGCTCGATCGCCTGCTGCGTGCGCAGATCCATGTTGGCCTCGTTCGAGTACTTCAGCTTCTCGTCGGCCTTGATGATCAGCTCGAAGATGTCTTTCGGCTCCATGGTCATCCTCCCGGGTGCACGGCCTCGTCGAGCTGCCGGTCGAGGAACCCGCGGATCTGGATCGCGACCGCCGCGCCTTCGCCGACCGCGCTCGCCAGCTGCTTGGTCGACCCACCGCGCACGTCGCCCGCTGCGAACACACCCCGCAACGACGTCATCTGCATCGCGTCGGTCGCGACGAACCCGCGCGGATCGAGGTCGACGATGCCTTTCAGGAAATCGGTGTTCGGGTCGAGCCCGATGAACACGAAGACGCCGTCGGGATGGTGCTCTTCGCGTTCGCCGGTCGCGACGTTCTCGAGGATGACGGTGCCGACCTTGCCGCTGCCGTCGTCCTTCGGCTCGAAGCCGACGACCTTTCGCTCGAGCAGCACCTCCATCTTCGGGTCGTCGGCGACCTTGTCCTGAAGCACCTGGCTGCCCGCGAGCTTGTCCTTGTACTCCACGACGGTGACCTTGTCGGTGAACTGCGCGAGGAACAAGCCTTCCTCCAGACCGCTGTTGCCACCGCCGAGCACCATCAGCTGCGTCGATCCCTTGTAGAACGGGCCGTCGCACGTCGCGCAGAAGTGGATGCCCGCGCCGATCAGGTCTTCCTCACCCTCGGCCTCGGTGCGCCGGTAGGACGAACCGGTCGCGATCAGGATCGCGCGCGCCTCGTAATGGTCGCCGTTCGATGTGAACACGCGGAGCTCCTCCGCTCCGGCGTCCTCGATACCGGTCACGGACAACGCCTGCAGCATCTCGACCCCATACCGCTCTGCCTGTCGAACGATCCGGTCGGCGAGCTCGGCGCCCCCGATCCCGTCGGGGAAGCCCGGGTAGTTGTCGAGGCGTTCGGTCACGCCCGCCTGACCGCCGAGGCCCTTCGAGTCGATGATCAGCGTCTCGAGGTTCTCGCGGGCGGCGTAGATCGCCGTGGTCAGGCCCGCCGGGCCACCCCCGATGATGATCAGGTCGTAGGCGTGCTGCATGCCCATCCGCTCGAGGCCGAGCTTGTTGGCGAGCTCCTCGTTGGTCGGCTCGGACAGGTGCGACCCGTCCGGGAAGACGATCGTCGGGATGATGTTCTTGCCGTCGTTCAGCTGATGCACGACGTCGATCAGCTCCGGCTCGTGCTCGATGTCGTGCCACTCGTAGGAGACTCGCTGGTCCGCCAGGAAGCGCTTGGCCCGCCGGCAGTCGCCGCACCAGGTGGCGCCGTACACGCTGATCAATCCGTCCACGCTTCGCTCCTCAGCTTCTCGAGTGGGACATGGAGCCTAGTGCCGCGCGGCGGAAGTCGCGTTACGGGGTCAGGAACGCACCAGGGCGGCCAGCCGGTCGGCCTCAGAGGCGATCCGCTCCCGCTCGGCGAGGCGTTCGAGCCACATCGTTGGGATCGCCTCAACACCGGAGACCGCGCCGAGGAGCGCGCCCGCGACGGCAGCGTTCGTGTCGGTATCGCCGCCGAGGCCCACGACGTGGCGGAGGCCCTCCTCGAAGCCGAGCTCCTCGCCCGCAACCTGCAAAGCGGCCCCCGCCGTGAACAAGCAGAACCCTTGGTCGGGGCCGTCGATCTGGCGGGAGCGGCCCGCCTCGCCGACCAGGAACTCGAGCTCTTCGCCACCCTCGCGGCCGGACACGGCCGCGAGGCTGCCGAGAACGGCGGCATCCGGCGCTTCCCCTCGGACCAGCGCAGCGACCGTCAAGGTCACCGCCAGGCACGCCGTCTGACACCGGCCGTCCCAGTGCGTCAGGCGGCTCAGGGCCGGCGCTTCCTCGACCAGGCGCTCGGGCTCGTTGGCTCGGACCACGCCGAGCGGCGCGCAGTACATCACCGAACCGTTCCCGGCGCTCACCTCGGGTCCTCGCCGTTCGAAGACGGTTCGGGCGGGTTCGCTCGTCCCGGCGGCGGCCTCCCGCAACGCCAGCACCGTCTGGTTCCCCACGTCTGGCGGCCCCGTGCCGAGCCATGAGATATGCCGCGCCACGACGTCGTCGAGATCGAGGTCCCCGCCGTGGTCGATCAGCGACAGCCAGAGGTTCCGGGCCATCGCCGTGTCGTCCGTCCACGTTCCGGGCGGGAGGCCCATCCACGGCAGCGCAAAGGCGGGCAGCGGGAAGGCGATCTGCGTTCGCCGCCGTAACTCGAAGGGGGCGCCCAGCGCATCGCCGACCGCCAAGCCAAGGATGCTCCCCAGCACGCGGTCTCGGACATCCACGGGCCGCGAGCATAGCCGCAGGTCAGAGCAATAGGACGTCTGGTAGCCTTGCCAACCGCGATGGATAAGACCGGTCCCAAACACAAAACGTGTCGACGTGTGGGCGCTCCACTTTGTGGGCGTCCCAACTGCCCATCCAACAAGCGGCCGTATCCGCCCGGACAACATGGTCGCGGCCGCAAGCGCATCTCCGAGTATCAGACGCGACTGCTCGAGAAGCAGAAGCTCCGCCACATCTACGGCGTCAACGAGAAGCAGATGCGCGGCTACTTCGACAAGGCCACCCGCAGCACCAGCGTCACCGGCGAAGAGATGATCCGGATGCTCGAGTGCCGGCTCGACACGATCTGCCTGCGGCTCGGGTTCGCGCAGACCACCAGCCAGGCGCGCCAGCTCGTCTCGCACGGCCACATCAGCCTGGACGGCCGTCGGATCGACATCCCGAGCGCCCAGGTGAAGCCGGGCCAGACGATCACGTTGTCGCCGCGAGCGAAGAACTTCGTCTTCGTGCGAGAGGCCCTCGAGATCACACCCGAGCCGCCTTCGTACCTGTACCGGAACAAGGACGAGGGCTCGGGCACGCTCAGCCGCTTCCCGGAGCGAGGCGACGTCCCGCTGCCCGTTCCGGTCGAAGAGCGACTGATCGTCGAGTTCTACGCCTAGGCCCGGGCGCGTCCCGGTCTGGCTCCTTCACACCTCCCGTGTTGCGCTCGGCGCGCCGGAAACGCTTTGCGCGCCGGTGGATTAGGCTTGGCGGTCCTGGCGGTTTGGCGCAGCACCAGCCTGGGGACCAACATCACAACTGGTGGGATTCTTCGTCCGCGGAAGCAGCTTTGGGAGGGTGTTTCCATGAGGATCGACTGGCTGTTCGCGCTCATGCTCTTGTCGTGCTGCGTCCTGTGGTGTCTCGCAGGGTTCACCCTGTGCTGGGGGACGCACCGTCAGCGGGGGATCGAGGTTGACCGGCCGGTAACCGACAACCTTCCCTTGCTGCCCAGTCCCATCGTGGTTCCGGACCACGTGCCGGACGAGTGGGTCACGGATGAGACGTTGAGCCGGTAGGCCCGTTCAGCCGGCCAACACGGCCGCGTCCCACGTAACGCTAGGCCGGCGCGTCACCAGGCACATCGTCGTCCTCGAGCGACTCGTCTTCGAGCCGGCCTTCCCGACGTCCTTTCCGAAGCTCCCCTCGGCTCAGGGCGGATCGACCGCAAGGTGCCATACGGATACGCTTGCCCGCGCCGCCACCGCCGAACGGGGAGCATCGATGGCCGACTCAGACGACATGCGGATCACCGTCACGCAGAACGGTCCCTATCGCGTCACCGGCTCGGTGCCGCTCGTTCCGCGGACGATCGTCACCGACGACGAAGGGTTCTCCATCGAGTGGGGCGAGGGCCAGCCGTATACGACCGAGGCCGCGTACGACCTGTGCCGGTGCGGCGCGTCCAAGACCGCTCCCTTCTGTGATGGAGCGTGTGAGGACGGTTTCGACGGGACGGAGACCGCCACCAGGAAGCCCTACCTCGAGCAGGCGGACGAGGAGGTCGGGCCGAACCTGATCCTGACCGACGCCGAGAACCTGTGCGCATACGCTCGGTTCTGCGATCCCGGCGGGCAGATCTGGAGCCTCGTCCAGGAGCCGGATGCGGTGTCGACCGAGCTGGCGATCCGCGAGGGGAAGCTGTGTCCGTCCGGACGGCTGGTCACCTGGGATAAGGAGACACAGAGCCCGAACGAAGCGAACGACGAGCCCTCGATCGGCGTGGTTCAAGATCCGAGCGAAGGGTGTTCCGGCCCGCTCGCGGTCCGAGGCGGCATCCAGGTGATCGCCGCCGACGGCTTCGCCTACGAGCGGCGCAACCGCCAGACCCTGTGCAGGTGCGGCCAGTCAGACAACAAACCGTTCTGCAACGGCGCGCACGCCGCGGTCAAGTTCCAGGACGGCCAGGCCGAGCAGCCTGCTCGTACCTGACCCTTCTCGCACGGTTTCCTCGCGAATCTGTCGAGTCCACGCGCCGCGTCATCGACCGATCAGATGGCGGTCGCGCAAACGTGTGAAGGCCACGAGTTGGGTCTCGTGATAAGCATCCGGTTCGGTCGCCGCTCGAGGATCCGAGAACCACGCTCGCGCCTCAACTCGCAGGCGCCGACGGATCCACGGCAAGGGGTCGAACGGCGCCGCGACGTTCGCCGGTCCGCCGGCGCCGACGTAGGCGCGCATGAACGCCTCGGCACGTTCCTCGACCAGATCCTCTCCACCTTCCTCCTGGCAGAATTCCCAGGTGGCCCACGAGACCTCTTGCTCCATGGGAACGAGATCGGCCTCGGCCCAGTCGACGACACCGACGATCTGATCGTCTCGCACGAAGAGGTTGCCGCCGTAGAAGTCGCCGTGGATCGGGAGGACGGAACCTCGCGCGTCGACGGCCGACTCCCATCGGTCCAGGTCGTGATCGACGAGAAGGTCATCGCGGGTGCGCGACCCATGTTCGCGGTCATCGGGCCGTTCTCCGTTGGCCGGATCCCACGCCGACGCTATGCCGCGGTGAATCGCGGCAAGGAGCTCCGCAGCAGGCACCTCCAACGGTCGGTCACCGGGGTGCACCGCGTCGACGAACGGGAAGACCATCACAGGTCCATCCGCCGTTGCCACCGCGCGATGGCCCTCCGATGACGCGAGTGCGTGGATGCATGCGGGCGCTTCGCTCGAGGCGGCCCGGGCGACGTCGTCGCACCATGTGAGGACCTGGACGGGCCGAGAGGCCGGGAACAGCTGAACGAAGCGGTCTCCGTCGGCCGACGTCCCACGCCAGCCGATGGACTCCTCGCCGCGCCAGGCCTCGCTCTAACGCCCGATTGATACAGCGAATCGCTCCTGAACGACGGCCACGAGCGCATCCGACGGGCGTTCGTCGGTACGTTGGCCTTCCGTCACGGTGAACTCGGCATCGTGGGCGGTTAGTCGGCTGCAGCCGGCGCCAGCGCTGCGCGGACGAGCTCGACGACCTCGGCCTCGCGTCGCTTGAGCGACGTGCGCGCGTCGTCCTGACCGACGAACGAGGCCAGCACGCTCGCCTCGGTCAGCGAGCCGATCACCGCCGTGTACAGCGTGAACAGCAGCAGCGCCGGGTCCTGCGTGCGGATCTCGCCGGCCTGCATCCCCGCCTCGAGGAATCCGATCGCGCGCACGCGGAGCGGCTCCAACGCCGACCCGAACCGGTCGAACGCGTTCGGCCCGAGCCGGCCGGCCTCGCGGATGAACATCGGGAACTCGGGCCACTCGCCCGCGAGCTCGTAGACCGCGTGGATCACCGCCTCGGCACGCTGCTCCGGGTCGGTCGACGCCTCGAGCGCGGACGCGATCTCCTCGGCGACCCGTTGGCCGGCTGCTGCGAGACACGCCTCGAGCAACGCGTCCTTGTTGGGGAAGTAATACAGGAGCGTCTGCTTGCGGACCCCGACGGCGTTCGCGATCGAGTCGAGCGACGCGCCGGTATACCCCTCGGTGCCGAACTGCCGGATCGCTTCTTCGACGAGTGTGGTCTTGCGTCGCTCCCCACCCGTCCGTGGCATCGCTAGTTCC
>JBJMLQ010000024.1:0-6327 GCA_045805225.1 Actinomycetota bacterium
CCGCCTCCTGATGTGCCGCGGCGAGCGCCCCCGGCAGCTCGACGAGGTCGTCGACCGCCCGCATCCCGCGGCCGCCGCCTCCCGCCGCCGCCTTGACCAACAGCGGCGTGCCGAGCTCGCGTGCCGCCGACGCCAGCGCCTCGTCGTCGCCGGTCGCGCCGGGCACGACGGGCACCCCGGCCCGCTCGGCGAGCGCACGCGCCTGCACCTTGTCGCCGAGCGCCCGCATGGCCGCAGGGGGCGGCCCGATCCACGTGATGCCGGCGGCGATGACGGCGTCGGCGAGCCGGGCATCTTCGGACAGGAACCCGTATCCAGGGTGAAGCGCGTCGGCGCCCGCGTCGACGGCGGCGGAGGCGAGCGCCGACGCGTCGAGGTACGTCTCGACCGGCGCGACCGCGTCGGCAAGCTCTGCGGACATCGACCCCGCCTCACGCTCGGTGCACGCCGCCACGCTTTCGATGCCGAGCTCGCGGCACGCGCGGATCAGCCGAACGGCGATCTCGCCGCGGTTGGCGATCAGGAGCCGGCGGACCACGACGGGCTCCGCCGTTCGAGGAAGGCCGCGACGCCCTCCCGGCCCTCGGGCCCGGTCCGGGCGCGGGCGATCCGCTCCGGCAGGTCGTGCAACGCCAGCCCGGCCGTGGCATCGCGCACCAGCCGCTTGCACGCGAGCACGGCCTCGGGTCCGGCGTGCAACAACGCGTCCACGACGTCGGCCACGCTCGCATCCAGCTGGTCGTCGGTCACGACCTCGTGGACGAGCCCGAGCCGCCGCGCTTCGTCGGCATCGAAGCGGCGGCCGGTCGTGAACAGCGCTCTCGTGGCGCCCGGTCCGATCGCGCGGAGGACGTACGGCGAGATCGTGGCGGGGAGCAGACCGAGCCGCACCTCGGAGAACGCGAACGTCGTGTCGTCAGACGCAACCGCGACGTCGGCGCACGCGACCAGGCCGGCGCCGCCGCCGAACGCCGCTCCGTGCACCCGCGCGACGACGGCGGCCGGGCACGCGTCGACCGCCTCGAACGCGTCGGCCATCCGACCGGCGTCCGCGACGTTCTCCTCCCACGACAGATCGCGGCTCGCCGCCATCCAGTCGAGGTCCGCCCCGGCGCAGAACGCGGGGCCGGATCCGCGCAGCACGACGACCCGCGCGTCTTCCGGGAGCCCGCGGAACGCGGCGGTCAGCTCCTCGATCAACGACGGATCCAAGGCGTTGCGGCGCTCGGCGCGATCGAGGGTCACGGTGACGACCGCGCCGTCGCGAGCGATCCCGAGCGCGCTCACATCCGGAAGACCCCGAACCGCGTCGGTTGGATCGGCGCCCGCGACGCCGCGTCGAGCCCGAGCGCGAGGACCCTCCTCGTGTCGAGTGGATCGATCACGCCGTCGTCCCACAGGCGCGCCGTCGAGTGATACGGCCCACCCTCGCGCTCATACCGCTCGATCGTCTCGTCCTCTCGCGCCGGATCACCGCCCACGGCGGTGAGAACCTTCGCCGCCTGCACGCCGCCCATCACGGAGATGCGCGCGTTCGGCCACATCCACAGCTGGCGCGGCCCGTAAGCGCGTCCGCACATCGCGTAGTTCCCCGCCCCGAACGATCCGCCGACGATCACCGTGAACTTCGGCACCTCGGCGCACGCGACCGCGTTCACGAGCTTGGCGCCGTCCTTCGCGATGCCGCCGGCCTCGTATTCGCGTCCGACCATGAACCCCGTGATGTTCTGCAGGAACACGAGCGGCACGCCGCGCTCGCACGCGAGCTCGATGAAGTGCGCGCCTTTCAGCGCCGACTCCGAGAACAGGATGCCGTTGTTCGCGAGGATCGCGACCGGGTGGCCGAAGATGCGCGCGAAGCCGCACACGAGCGTCTCGCCGTACAGCGCCTTGAACTCGTGCAGCGCGGAGCCGTCGACCAGCCGCGCGATCACCTCGCGGATGTCGTACGGCTCGCGCAGATCCTGCGGGATCACGCCGTACAGGTCGCTTGGATCGATCGCCGGATCCTCGGGGTCGGCGACGGCCCACGCGCGGGTGTCGGGCTGGTTCAGGTTCGCCACGATCTCGCGGACCAGCCGCAACGCGTGCGCGTCGTCGCGCGCCTCGTGGTCGGCGACACCGCTCACCCGCGCATGCACGTCGGCGCCGCCGAGCTCCTCGGCGGTGACGTCCTCGCCGGTCGCCGCCTTCACGAGCGGCGGTCCCCCGAGGAAGATCGTCCCGGTGCCCTGCACGATGACGGTTTCGTCCGACATCGCCGGCACGTACGCGCCGCCGGCGGTGCACGAGCCCATCACCGCAGCGATCTGTGGGATGCCGGCCGCCGACATCCGCGCCTGGTTGTAGAAGATCCGACCGAAGTGATCGCGGTCGGGGAAGACCTCCCCTTGCAGCGGGAGGAACGCGCCACCGGAATCGACCAAGTAGATGCACGGCAAGCGGTTGTCCGCGGCGACCTCCTGCGCCCGCAGGTGCTTCTTGACGGTCACGGGGAAGTACGTGCCGCCCTTCACGGTCGCGTCGTTCGCGATCACGACACACGGCCGGCCGTGCACGGGCCCGATCCCCGTGACGATGCCCGCGGCGGGCGCGGCGCCGTCGTACAGGTCTTGCGCGGCGAGCGCGGAGAGCTCGAGGAAGGCGGCGCCGGGATCGAGCAGCGCCTCGATGCGGGCGCGCGCGGTGAGCTTGCCACGGCCCTCATGCTTGGCCACCGCCTCCTCGCCGCCGCCGCGGCGCACACGCTCGAGCCGGGCGTTCAGGTCATCGACGAGCGACCGCATCGCCGAGGTGTTGTCGCGGAAGGCCTGCGCCGCGGTGTCGACGTGGGTGGCCAGTCGGGGCATCGCTCCTCCGCGGACGCTCGTCGGCGGGCGCCGTTCGGCCACCTTACCGCGGCGCGCGCGCCAAGGTTCGCTGCGGCGTAGGGTGGGAAGCGATCACCGATGGAAGCGCCGGAGACTGCGACGAACGGCATCGCGCTCGAGGAACTCCGCGACGCCGTGCGCACGTTCGCCGAGCGGGAGATCGCACCGCTCGCGGCCTCGATCGACGCCACCGACACCTTCCCGCGGGATCTGTGGCCGAAGCTCGGAGACCTCGGCGTGCTCGGTCCGACGGTGGCGCCGGACGACGGTGGCGCGGGCCTCGGCTTCCTCGCGCACCTCGTGATCATGGAGGAGATCTCCCGCGCCTCGGCATCGGTGGGCCTGTCCTACGGCGCGCACTCGAACCTCTGCGTGCACAACCTCTGGACGAACGGCTCTGTCGAGCAACGCGCGCGATGGCTCCCCCGGCTGCTGTCGGGGGAACACCTCGGCGCGCTCGCGATGAGCGAGGCAGACGCCGGGTCCGACGTGCTCGGGTCGATGCGCTGCACGGCGCGCCGCGCCGACGGCGGATGGGTCGCGAACGGCTCGAAGATGTGGATCACCAACGGGCCCGAGGCCGACGTGCTCGTCGTCTACATGCGCACCGAGGATGCGGGCGGCGCCTCGCCGATCACCGCGTTCGTGATCGAGCGCGGCATGGACGGGTTCCGGACCGCGCAGCACCTCGACAAGCTCGGCATGCGCGGGTCGGGCACGTGCGAGCTGCTGTTCGAGGACTGTCCGATCCCCGATGCGAACGTGCTCGGCGCGCCGGGCGACGGCGTGCGTGTGCTGATGTCGGGGCTCGACACCGAGCGGCTCGTGCTGTGCGGCGGGCCGATCGGGATCATGCAGGCCGCGATGGACCTGGTGCTTCCGTACGTCCGAGAGCGCCGGCAGTTCGGGGCGCCGATCGGCTCGTTCGAGCTGATGCAGGGGAAGCTCGCCGACATGTACGTCGCGCTCGAGTCCTCGCGCGGCCTCGCCTACCGCACGGCGGGCTCGTTCGACGCGGATCCGGGCGTGCGGCGATCGATCGACGCGGCGGCCGCGTTGCTGCACGCGTCGGAGCGCGCGGTCGAGGTCGCGCTCGAGGCGATCCAGGCGCTCGGGGGCGCCGGGTATCTGAACGAAAGCGGCGCCGGGCGCCTGCTTCGTGACGCGAAGCTCTACACGATCGGCGCCGGCACGAACGAGATCCGGCGGATGCTGATCGGGCGCGGCCTCACCGGCCTCGACCGATGAGCGCCCCGCGCCCCGAGGTGTGGCGCCCAACCGCCGACCGGATCGACGCCGCCAACGTGACGCGGCTGATGCGGACGCACGGCATCGAACGCTTCGACGACCTCGTCGATCGATCGATCGCCGACCCCACGTGGTTCTGGGATGCCGTCGTGCGCGACCTGAACATCGAGTTCTCCACGCCGTACGAACAGGTCCTCGACCTGTCGCGCGGACCGGCGTGGGCCACCTGGTTCGTCGGCGGACGGACGAACGTCGCCCGCCAGTGCGTCGACCGATGGGCCGAGCGAACCCCCGATGCGCCCGCCGTGATCTGGGAGGCCGAGGACGGCGAGGTCCGCGTCGCGACCTACGCGAACCTCCGCGAGCGGACGGACGCGCTCGCGCGGGCGCTCGTCGAGCTCGGCGTGCAGGACGGCGACCGGGTCGGGATCTACCTCCCGATGGCGATCGAGACGGTGGTCGCCGTGATGGCGTGCGCCAAGGTCGGCGCGATCTTCGTGCCGATCTTCAGCGGGTTCGGACCTGACGCGCTCGCGACCCGCCTCGCCGACGCGGAGTGTCGCGTGCTGATCACCGCGGACGGGTCGCTCCGCAAAGGCGCTCCCGTTCCGATGAAGCAGATCGCCGACCGCGCGATCGAGATGGCGCCGGTGGTCGAGCACGTCGTCGTGTGGGACCGACTGGACTCATACGGCAGCCTCCGCGCAAACCGAGACCACCGCTGGGCCGATCTGGCCGACCCACACGGTGCGCCGCTCGACGCTGCGCCGCTCGACGCGGAGCACCCGCTGTTCATCGGCTACACCAGCGGCACCACCGGGCGTCCGAAAGGCGCGGTGCACGCCCACGGAGGCTTCCTGGTCAAGATCGCGGAGGAGGTCGCGTACCAGGCCGATCTTCATCCCGGTGGGCTCCTGCACTGGTCGACGGACCTCGGCTGGATCATGGGTCCCTGGGAGATCGTCGGCGCGCTCGCCCTCGGCGCCACGGTGCTGTTGACGGAAGGCGCGCCGACGCATCCGACCCCCGACCGGCTGTGGGAACAGGTGGCACGACACGGGGTCACGACGCTCGGCGTCTCGCCGACGCTCGTGCGGGCGCTGACCGCTGCCGGGTCACGTCCGGATCGACACGACCGCAGCTCCCTGTGTCTGCTTGCCTCGACCGGCGAGCCGATCGATCGCGATTCCTACCTCTGGCTGCACCGCGAGGTCGGCGCCGAACGGCTGCCGATCATCAACATCTCCGGCGGGACGGAGATCGGCGCCTGCTTCCTCTCACCGCACCCGGTGGTCCCGACGCGGTTGCTGTCGGTCGGCGGTCCCGCACTCGGCATGGACGTGGACGTCGTCGACGAAGACGGCGAGACGGTGGCGCCCGGAGCGGTCGGCGAACTGGTGTGCCGCCACCCCTGGCCCTCGATGACCCGAGGCATCTGGGGCGATCCCGAACGCTACCTCGACGCGTACTGGCGCCGGATCCCGGACGTGTGGGTGCACGGCGACTGGGCGAGCCGCGACGACGACGGCTACTGGTACCTGCACGGACGCAGCGACGACACGCTCAACATCGCCGGCAAGCGGATCGGGCCCGCGGAGGTGGAATCCGTCGTCGCGATGCATCCCGTCGTTGCCGAATGTGCCGCCGTCGGCGTTCCCGACGCGGTGAAGGGCGAGACCGTGTGGGTCGTCGTGATCCCGAAACCGCTCGACCACGGGATCGACGAGCTGGAAGCCGAGATCCGGTCGCTCGTACGCGAGCACCTCGGCGGGTCGTTCATGCCCGCGCGGGTGGTCGTCGCGGCCGCGCTGCCAAAGACGCGCAGCGCGAAGATCGTTCGGCGGGCGGTGCGGGCGGCCGTGACCGGTGGAGATCCCGGCGACGTGTCGACCCTCGAGGACCCGTCGGCGATCGAGGCGATCCGGGTGGCCGCCGCTCGGACGTGACCAACCGATCCGCGGTCACGCATCGGGCGCGACCGGCGCCGCGAGCGGCACCGCGCCGTTCACGGTCGTGCCCACACCGGGAGCGCTCGTCACGGTGATCGCGCCGCCGAGTGCGCCGAGCCGGTCCGTCATCCCCTGGAGGCCCGTGCCGTACGACACCGCGCTCGCGTCAAAGCCCTGCCCGTCGTCGGTCACGTCGAAGGTGAGCGCTCCGTCGATGACCGCGAGCCGCACGCGTGCGTGCGAGGCCCTCGCGTACTTCG
>JBJMLQ010000025.1:0-25056 GCA_045805225.1 Actinomycetota bacterium
GCTGCGTTCGGGGCCGCGCGCGATGATCGAGGCGCGGAGCCCGAGCAACGAGCGACGGAGCAGCACGCCGAGCACCGGCGCGTAGCACGCGGAAAGGAGCCACCCGAGCACCGGGACCGCGAGCTCGACCTCCTCCGTCCACGTGAACCGGGTTCCGTCCGGGATCGGCGTGAGCGACCACTCGCCCCGACCGCGGATCGGCGGACCGTGCTGGATCGTCAGCGTCGCCGGCGGGTCCCATGCGGTCATCTCGATCGTCTCGGTGAACGCCGGGATCTGGAACAGGCGCGTGCGCACCTCGAGCGTGACCCCCGGCCCGGTACGGGCCGTGGACGTCACCACGACGGCGTCGGCATCGCGCATCCAATCGGCCTGCCGCTCCCAGTCCGTGAGGATGCGCCACGCCTCTTCGGCGCCGCACGGCAGGTCGATCGCCCGCGACACCCTCATGCGAGCGCGCCGGCGGCCGCGATCAGCGCGCCGGCGCGGACCAGCTCGACCGCGGCCGCGATGTCCGGCCCGAGCTCGCGATCGTGCTCGACGTACGGCACCCGAGCACGGATCGCGTCGTGCACCGCGCGTGTCGCCGGTCCCGCCTGGAGCGGGGCGCGAAGGTCGAGAGCCTGCGCCGCACCCAGCGCCTCGAGCGCGATTACGATCTCGGCGTTGTCGACGACGGCGCGCGCGTGACGCGCCGCGGTCATCCCCATGCTGACGTGATCCTCCTGGCCGGCGCTCGACGGGATCGAGTCGACGGACGCCGGGTGCGCGAGCGACTTGCACTCCGACACGAGCGAGGCCGCGGTGTATTGGACCAGCATGAAGCCGCTGTTGAGCCCGCTCTCCGGCACGAGGAACGGCGGCAGCCCGTTGGATCGGGTCACGTCGAGCAGCCGGTACAGGCGCCGGTCGCTGATCGATGCCAGCGAGACGAGCGACAACGCGAGCGCGTCGAGCACGACCGCGACGGGCATCCCGTGGAAGTTGCCGCCGCTTCGGACGTCGCCGTCGTCCCAGACGATCGGGTTGTCGGAGACGGCGTTGACCTCGATGCCGAGCACCGTCGCCACGTGCGCGGCGGTGTCGCGCGAGGCACCGTGCACCTGCGGCGTGCACCGCAAGGAATATGCGTCCTGGACGAGGTGCGGCGAGTCGCGATGCGACTCGCGGATCGCGGAGCCTGCGAGCAGGCGTCGGAGGTTCGCGGCCGAGGCCGACTGGCCCGGGTGCGGCCGGAGCGCGTGCAACCGTTCGTCGAAGGCGGCGTCGGTCCCGAGCGACGCCTCGATCGTCATCGCCGCGACCACGTCGGCGGTGCGAAGGAGTCGCTCGGCGCGCGCGAGCGCCATGATCCCGATCGCGAGCATGCCCTGCGTGCCGTTCACGAGCGCGAGCCCTTCCTTCGCGCCGAGCTCTAAGGGCTCGAGGCCGGCGCGCGACAGCGCGCCGGCCGCGGGTTCCACACCGTCGGCGGTCAGCAGCCGGCCGAGACCGAGCAGCGGCAGCGCCAAGCACGCGAGCGGCGCCAGGTCGCCGGAGGCGCCGAGCGACCCCTGCTCGGGCACCGCCGGGATCAGGTCGCGGTTCAACATCTCGACCATGCGCTCGACCACCTCGGCGCGGACGCCGGAGTGCCCGAGGGCGAGCACGTGCGCCCGGAGCGCAAGCATCGCGCGCGCCTCGGCGCGCGAGAGATCCGGTCCGACCGCCGTCGCGTGCGACGTCACGATCCCGCGCTGCAGCGTCGCCGCCTCGGCGGGATCGATCCGGGTGTCGGCCAGGGCGCCGAAGCCGGTCGTGACGCCGTACATCGTCGCTCCCTCGGCGACGGCGCGCTCGATCACGTCACGCGACGCCCGTATCCGGCCACGCGCCCCGTCGCCGAGGGTCACCGGCGCGCCGAGTGCAACGCGTTCGACGTCGTCGAGCGTGAGCGGTTCGCCGAGCAGGACCGGCTGCGTCATCGACGTCGAAGGCTACCCGCTCCGTCCGCCGCGAGCGGTCGCGGTCACGCGACCAGCCGCACGCCGAGCGGTTCCTCGCGCGTGCCGCCCTCGCCCGGCTCGACCCGGAACACGCGCGACTCGGGTCGCGATCGCACCGCCTCGCGGAGGTCGCCGTCGATCACGTGCACGGCGGCGTAGTCGTCGCACGCGAACCCCGGCGGGAGGGCGTGCGACGCGACGAGCTCGAGCACCGCCGGCCGGCGCGCCGGCTCGCTGTCGTAATGCGGCGTGAACGAGCCGGCCACGAACCCAAGTCCGTCGAGCAGCAGGTCGGCGCGTCCGAGCGCGAACGAATCGGTGGTGCACGCCTCGAACCAACAGTTCGCGCCCGCGCTCACGCCGGCCATGACCACGCCGGCGTCATACGCGTCGCGGAGCGCTCGGTCCACGCCGTGCGCACGCCACACCGCGAGCATGCTCACCGTGTTGCCGCCACCGACGTAGACGACGTCCTGCTCCCCGAGGAACGCGCCGATGTCGGCCACCTCCCGGTCGAAGAGCCACAGGATGGTCGCGTCGAAGCCGGCGGCGGGGAACGCCTCGCGGAAGCGCTCGGCGGACGGATGGTCGCCCGAGGCCGTCGGGATGAGGCAGACGCGGGGCCGGCGGGCGTCGGTCAGGCCGAGGACGAAGCGATCCAGGGCGGGGTCGTCCATCGACCACCCACCGCCGCCCATCGCCACGACCTGCCGCACCGGGTCTCCTTCGGGTGCTGTTGCGCCGCCCGCAGGGATGCTAGCGTCACGCCTCGTGAGCGCCCCTCTTCCCCTGGGCGGCAACGCGCATGTGCGCGTCCTGCTTGCCGACGACGAGCCCGCGCTCCGCGATGCGCTCTCGACGCTCTTGGCACAGGAGCCGTCGCTCGCGCTCGTCGGCGCGGCGGCCGACGCCGACGAGGCCGTGTCGCTCGCTCAACGCGAACAGCCCGATGTCGCGCTGGTCGACGTGAGCATGCCGGCGGGCGGCGGCCCGCGGGCCGCGCGCGAGATCGTCCGAAGCTCCCCACGAACGCGGGTGATCGCGCTGTCGGCCTTCGAGGATCGCGCGACCGTGCTCGAGATGCTCCGGGCAGGCGCGGTCGGCTATCTCGTCAAAGGCATGGCCGGGGACGAGATCGTCGACTCGATCCACCGGGTCGCCAACGGGCGCGCAAGCGTCTCGGCCGACGTGGTGGACGACATCGTGCTCGAGCTGTCGTCGCAGCTGCGGCGCGAGGAGATCGAGCTGCAACGGATCCGCTCCCGGGCCGCGGAGATCCAGCGCTTCGTCGCCGGCGAGGGCCTCGCGATCCACGTGCAGCCCATCGTCGACCTGACCACGCGCGAGCCGGTCGGGTTCGAGGCGCTCGCGCGGTTCCGCTCGCTCCCGCCGCGGCCGCCGAACGAGTGGTTCGCCGAGGCGGCCGCGCTCGAGCTCGGCACGCAGCTCGAGCTCTCGACGATCGAGCGTGCGGTCGGGTTGCTGGCTCGGCTGCCGGCGACGGCGTACCTGTCGCTCAACGCCTCGCACCGGACGGTGCGGAGCCCCGAGCTGATCGACCTCCTCGCCGGCAGCGCCGGCAGGCTGGTCGTCGAGATCACCGAGCACGAGCGGGTCGATGACTACGACGAGCTCGCGGACTCGCTGCGGCCGCTGCGGGCGCTCGGCGTCCGGATCGCGATCGACGACGCGGGCGCCGGCTACGCGAGCCTGCGCCACACGCTCGCGCTCGCCCCCGACATCGTGAAGGTCGACATCAGCCTCGTGCGCTCGATCGACCTGGACCGCGGCCGGCGGGCGCTCGCGTCCGCCCTGATCTCGTTCGCCGACGAGATGGACATGACGATCATCGCCGAGGGCATCGAGACGGCCGCGGAGCTCTCGACGCTTCGCGAGCTCGGCGTGCGGTTCGGGCAGGGCTACCACCTTGCCGAGCCCGCGGCGCTGTAGGGCTACGGCCCGCGGCGATCGATCGCCCACGACGAGCCGGGCGTCGTCTTGGTGAAGTTCTTCATCTCCGTGGCGACCGCCATGACCTCTGCGAAGTGCGCGAACGTCCGGCGCTGCGTGCTCGCCACGCCGATCGACAGCGAGATCGGCTCGAAACGCTGCGGCTCGCCGCGACGATTCAGCACCTCGATCCAGCCCCGGGCAAGATCCTCGTCGTCGTAATAGCCCGGGACCGCCGCGTCGAAGCGCTGGACGACCGTGTCCGCGACCAGGGCCGCCGCCGAGGAGCCGACCACCACCACGAAGTCGTCGCCGCCCAGATGCCCGACGAACGCCTCGTCGCCGGCCGTCTGCGAGATCACGTCCTGCATCAGCTGCGCCAGCTCCTGGATCACGGTGTCGCCGCGGGGGAAGCCGTAGTGGTCGTTGAACGCCTTGAACCGGTCGATGTCGACGAGCAGCAGCGCGAATTCCTCCCCGGATGAGACTCGGCCTTCGATCTCCTCCTGCACCCGGTTGTTCCCCGGCAGACCCGTCAGGGGCGACTCGTCCTTCATCTCGCGCTTACGGCGAAGGACCCCGCGGACACGCGCGAGGAGCTCCGGCGTGTCGAAGGGCTTGACGATGTAGTCGTCCGCGCCGATCGCGAACCCCTCGAGCTTGTCGGCGGACAGACCGCGGGCGGTCAGGATGATCACGGAGATCGTCGCCGTGCGCGGGTCCTGGCGGAGGGATCGCGTGAGCTCGAACCCGTCGACGTGGGGCATCATCACGTCGGTGATCACGAGGTCGGGGGGATCCTGCCCCACCTGATCCATCGCCTGCTGTCCGTCGTTGGCGACCCGGACCTGGTAGCCGGCGGCCGCGAGCTCGATCTCGAGGAGCCGGGCGATGAACGGATCGTCGTCGACGACGAGCAGCTTCTCGCCGCTCGCCTCGGCGCCCTGCTCGACGTCGCTCACCGCACCCCTATCCCCGCTCAGACCATGGCGCCTGCCGACCGAACCGACGGATGCCCTCTGCTGGGTCATCGGCCGCGACCGCCCGCGAGCTTACCGTCCTTCCCGCACTGCACCGTGCAGGCTCGAGCCCTTCGCGGCCCCGCGTGGCACGATGAGCCCGGCACGGCGACCGCGAGAGGGGCACGAGGGATGCAGGTGTTGGAAACCTTCCTGGACGCGATGGGCAACACGCCCCTGGTCCGTCTCCACGCGGTGACGCTCGGACTCGCGCCGGCCGTTCTCGCCAAACTCGAGATGCTCAACCCCGGCGGCTCGGTCAAGGATCGGATCGGCATCCGGATGATCGAAGACGCCGAACGCCGGGGGCTGCTCGGGCCGGGCGGCACGATCGTCGAGCCGACCTCGGGCAACACCGGTCACGGGCTCGCCATCGCGGCCGCGATCCGCGGATACCGCTGCATCTTCGTGATGCCGGACAAGATGAGCGCCGAGAAGATCGCGCTCCTGCGTGCATACGGGGCGGAGGTGGTGATCACGCCGACCGCCGTCGCGCGCGAGTCGCCGGAGTCCTATTACTCGGTCGCCGACCGGCTCGCGCGCGAGATACCCGGCGCCTTCCAACCGAACCAGTACTTCAACCAGGTGAACCCCGAGACCCACGAGGCCACCACCGGCCCGGAGATCTGGGAGCAGACCGACGGGAAGATCGACGTGTTCGTGGCCGGCGTCGGTACGGGGGGGACGATCACCGGCGTCGGCCGCTACCTCAAGCGGATGAAGCCCGACATCGTCATCGTCGGCGCCGACACCGAGGGCAGCGTGTACACGGGCGACGAGCCGCGTCCGTATCTGACCGAAGGCATCGGCGAGGACTTCTTCCCGGAAACCTTCGACCCGAGCGTCGTCGACCGGTGGGTACGCGTTCCCGACAAGGACGCGTTCCTGATGGCACGGGCCGTGACGCGCCAAGAGGGGATCCTCGTCGGCGGCTCCGCGGGCTCGGCGGTGTCGGCGGCGTTGACCGTCGCGCGTGACTACGACGAGGACGCAACGATCGTCGTGCTGTTGCCCGACACGGGCCGCCAGTACCTGTCGAAGATCTATAGCGACGGCTGGATGCGCCAGTACGGGTTCCTCGAAGGCCCGGAGACGATCTCGGTCGACCGGGTGCTCGCGGCGAAGGCAGGACCGCTGCCACAGCTGATCACCGTGAGCGCCCACGACAAGGTCCGTCAGGCGGTGGACCTGCTGCAGGAACACGGCATCTCACAGGCGCCCGTCGTCCGCGACCACTCGACCGACGTCGCGCAGTTCGTCGGGTCGATCCGAGACCGCGAGCTGCTGGAGCGCGTCTTCCGCGACCCCGACGCGCTGCAGGCCGACGTCGCCGAGGTGATGGCGCCGCCCATCCCGACGGTCGAGCGCCACGCGAGCGTCGACGACGCGTTCGCCGAGCTCGAGCGAGCGCCCGCCGTGCTCGTCAGCGCCGGCGGCATCGTGATCGGCGTCCTCACGCGCAGCGACCTGTTGGACTTCCTGGCGCACCATCGGCAGCCGCCGGCCACCTGAGCGTGCGGTCCCTCGGGGTCGACGTCGGCGGCGAGCATCGCAAGGACCTCGACGTCGTCGTGCTCGACGCAGACCGTCAGGTGGCGGCGGTCGGGTCCCAGGTCCCGGTCCGCCGGCTCCGCGAGATGATCGAGACGTATCGGCCCGACGTCGTGTGCGTCGACGGGCCTCCGGGATGGGCCGCGACCGGCGATCGGTCCCGCCTCGCCGAACGCGAGCTCAAGCTGCTCGGGATCCAGGCGTATTACACGCCGGACAAGGCGACCGGCGAGGCGAACCCGTTCTACGGCTGGATGCGCAACGCGCTCGCTGCGTTCCGCGCGGCGGACCGGGCCGGCTTCCCGGTGTACCGGTCCGGATCGATCCGGGGGGCGGCGGTCGAGGTCTTCCCCCACGCCACCGCGACGGTGCTTGCGGGGTGCCTGGCGCCTGCGCGCCAGACGCCGTCGGCCAAGCGCGCATGGCGGGCGGCGATCCTGCGCGCGCACCACGTCCCGACCGCACAGCTCGCGACGCTGGACCACGTCGACGCCGCGCTGTGCGCGCTCACCGGGCTGATCGGGCTCGAGCTCGGCGACCCCTTCGCCCCCGGCGCCCCGACCGAGGGCCGGATCGTGCTCCCGGCGCGCGTCGTGCCCGCGGCGGGGTACCGTCGGTGCGTGCCAACCCGTGCCGTGACGACCGAGCCGTTGATCACGTTCTGCGCGTGCGGGTGCGGCGCGCAGGTGCGGCCCGGCCGGCAGTTCCGGCCGGGCCACGATCGACGGCTGATGGTGCAGCTGGAGCGCGCGGTCGCCGACGGCGACCGCGCGCGGGCGGAGCTCGAACGGCGAGGCTGGACGTGACGCCCGACCACCGCGACACCCGCGCGATCCACGTCGGCCAGGACCCCGAGCAGGCCTTCGGCGCGGTCTCGGTCCCGATCTATCAGAACTCGACCTTCGCGCAGTCCGACGTCGCCGAGCCGAAGGTGTGGGACTACGGACGCTCCGGCAACCCGACACGAGACGCCTTCGAGCGCGCGCTGGCGTCGCTCGAAGGAGGCGAGCGCTGCTTCGCGTTCGCGAGCGGGATGGCCGCCGAGACGACGCTGCTCCTCACGTCGCGGCCCGGCGACCACGTGGTGCTGGCCGACGACGTGTACGGCGGGACCTATCGCCTGCTCACTCGTGTGCTCGGGCCGTGGGGACTCGAGCTCACGACGTGCGATCTGGCGGATGCCGACGCCCTGGCCGACGCGATCCGCCCGCAGACGCGGTACGTGTGGGTCGAGACACCGTCGAACCCGTTGCTCAAGGTGGTCGACATCGAGGCGGTCGCGGCGCTCGCGCACGCGTCGGGCGCGCAGGTCGTGGTGGACAACACGTTCGCGTCGCCCGCGCTCCAACAGCCGTTGGCCCTCGGCGCCGATGTCGTCGTGCACAGCGTGACGAAGTACATCGGCGGGCATTCGGACCTGATCGGAGGCGCGGTCATCACCAGCGACCCCGGGTTGATCGAGGCGGTCGGGTTCCTCGTGAACGCGGTCGGTGCCGTGCCGGGGCCGATGGACGCGTTCCTCGCGCTCCGCGGTCTGCGGACGCTCGGCGTCCGGATGCGGCGGCACAGCAAGACCGCGGCCGCCATCGCGGCGTTCCTGGTCGACCACGCGATGGTCAACCAGGTCTACTATCCGGGCCTACCGGACCATCCCGGGCACGCGATCGCGGCCGGCCAGATGGCGGCCTTCGGCGGCATGGTCTCGTTCCTCGTGGACAGCGCCGACGAGGCATCGCGGATCGCGCGGGGCACCCGCCTGTTCGTGCTCGCCGAGTCGCTCGGCGGGGTCGAGTCGCTGATCGAACTCCCCGGCCCGATGACCCACGCGAGCGTCAGCGGCTCCGATCTCGAGGTGCCCGCGGAGCTCGTGCGGCTGTCGGTCGGGCTCGAGCACCCGGGCGATCTGATCGCCGACCTCGAGCAGGCGTTCGGCTAGCGGATCACGAGCTCACCGGCCGGCGCGGTCAGGCCGACGGCGAGAATGCCTGGCGGGCCGTCGGCGAACCGCACCGGCAGCGACGCATCGCCGGTCCACGCCGCGAATCGTCCGGCATCGCCCGCGACTTCGACCCGGGCGACGTCGGTCGCCCCGCAGGGATGCGCCGCCCGCCGCGCGCCCGGGTGGACGCCGGGCTCGCCGGTCCACGCGATGAAGAACGGCAGGTCGGGTGTGCGCCGCGCGTCCTCGATCCCCGCGCTACGCCACGACACCTCTCGCCCGTCGGGCAGCCTGCGCAACCCCGGTTCCACCGTCAGGTCGAGGCGAACGGCGGTGGTCTCGATGTCGTCGTCGTGCAGGCACAGCGCGAACCAGCGATCGCCGTCGGCGGTCCGATCGGCGATCGCGCGTCCGAGCGCACTCATCCCCGCCACGGCCGGGTCGACGATCGCGATCAGCTCGAGATACCGAGCGCCGCCCAGGGCGACGATCCGGTTCGCGGTTCCCCAGCGAGGGTGCACGCCACCCGGGATCGAGACGAGCCCATACGTCGTGTGGAACCGCTCGGCCGCCGCGTCGAGGTCGGCGACCGCGTAGACGACGTGGTCGATCCGTAGGCTCACCCGCCGGACGCGCGCTTCATGTACGCGACCGTCGAGACGCCTCCCTGCGGGGTCGGCTGCGCCACGACGGACACCAGCTCCCATCCGTCCTCACCGAACGAGTTCAAGATCTCGCCGGGATTGTGCTCCAGCAACGGAGCGACGAAGTACTCCCATTTGTTCAGCACGGGTTCTCCCTCAGTCTGGGTCTTCGGCTCGGTCTTCGGCCAACAGCCGCTCGCGGACCTGGCGGATGCACACCCCCATGATCACGTCGAGCCCGCCTGCGGTCGCGATGGCCGCGGCCTCTTCGCTCACGATGTCCTCTTGGAGCCACAGAACCTTCGCGCCGATCGCGACGGCGTCGATCGCCACCGCCGGCGTGTGCTCGGCGCGCCGGAACACGTCGACCACGTCGATCCCGAGATCACCCGGTGCGTCGCGCAACGACGGGTACGCGGGCTCGCCGAGCACCTGCGTCTCGTTGGGATTCACCGGCACGATGCGGTAACCGTGCCGCTGGAGGTAGCGCGCGACCTCATGGGACGGCCGTCCAGGCTTGGAGGACAGGCCGACCACCGCGATCGTGTGCACATCGCCCAGCAGCGCGCGGAGCTCCCGGTCCTCCGCGGTCAGGTCACGGCCCACGGCGCCTCCTTCCGGACGAGCTCGAGGAGCGCGTGCACCATGAAGCCGGTCGCACCCCACACCGTCGTGTCGCCATCGACGTACCACCACCCTCGCCAGGTCATGCCGTTCTCCTCCCGAAGCACCCGTTCCTCCTCGATGGCGGCGAGCTCGCGCAGCGGCACGCGCACGACCCGAGCGATCTCTGCGTCGCTCACCGTGAGCGCGGGGAGCGTCGCGAGCACGGCAACGAACGGCGTCACGAGGATGCCGCTCACATAGGTATGGATCGGCGGAAGGGCCCCCAGCACGGCGTCGGGCGACACGTCGATCCCGAGCTCCTCGGCGGTTTCCCGCAGCGCGGTCTCGCGAAGGTCGGCGTCGCCCGGTTCTTCCAACCCGCCCGGGAACGACATCTCGCCGGCGTGCCGCGACAACATCGCCGCGCGTTCGGTGAACACGAGCTCCGGCTCGTCGGTCCCGACGAGCAGCGCGAGCACCGCGGCCAGCCGGTCGCCGGGATCGGGTCGCGGCGCCGGGGCCGGGTCGAGCAGGGGCACGAGCGCCGTGGCGAGGTCGAGCATCGGTTCCATCGTACGGAGGGTCGCCGCGCTCGTGGGCGGATTCGGGTAGCGTCCGGCACGATGCCGACCGACCGAGCAGACGCCGCGGCGGCCGCCGTCGACGCGGACGAAGTGCTCGCGATCGCCCAAGCGCTGATCCGGGCGAGATCGGAGAACCCCGGAACGACGGAGGACGCCGCAGCCGAGGTGGTCACGGGTGTCCTCGTCGCGCTCGGGGCGGCCCCCGAGACGGTGCGGGGCGAGGCGGGCCGCCCGAGCGTGGTCGCGACGATCGGGCGCGCCGACGGCCCGACGCTGGCCTGGAACGGCCACCTCGACACCGTGCCGGCGGGCACGCTCGACACCTGGTCGGTCGATCCGTTCGCCGGTGAGGTCGTCGACGGGCGCCTGATCGGACGGGGCGCCTGCGACATGAAGGGTCCCGTCGCGGCGGCGCTGGCCGGCGCAGCGGCGGTCATCCACGCGGGGGTCGAGCTCGCCGGTTCGCTGACGTTCCACCTGGTCGCCGACGAGGAGCTCGCCGGCACGCACGGCACGCAGGTGCTTCGCGATCGCGGGTTGCTCACCCACGACGCCGCGATCGTCGGCGAGCCGAGCAACCTCGAGGTCGCGCTCGCCGAGCGCGGCGGCGCCTGGGTCACCGCGACCACCTTCGGGGCAGCCGCACACGGCTCGCAGCCGCACCGAGGGGTGAACGCGATCACCGCGATGGCGCGATTCCTTCTTCGGCTGCACGAGGTCGTCCCCGAGACCGTCCATCCGCTGTGCGGACGGGCGACGGTGAACGCAGCGCTGATCGAGGGCGGCAGCGCGCCCAACATGGTGCCCGACCGGTGCGTCGTCGAGATCGACCGCCGCACGATCCCGGGCGAGACCGACCCCGAGAAGGTGCTCGCGCCGTTCCTGTCGCTCGCCGAGGAGCTCCGTGCCGACGACCCGACGTTCGACATCCGGACCGAGATCCGCGAGTGGATCATGGCCGCCGAAGCGCCGGCGGACGCGGCCATCGCGTCGGCGATCCGCACGGCCACGGCCGCGGAGACCGGCGCCGTCCCACCGGACGTCGGGTTCACCGGGATCACCGACGCCCGCTTCTACCTGAACGACGCCGCGATCCCCACGGTCATCTTCGGCCCCGGCGACCTCTCGGTCGCCCATACCGCCGACGAGTGGATCGATGTCGACGAGATGGTCACGGGCGCCCGGACGTACGCGCGCATCTTCGCCTCGTTCCTCGGCGGCTGACGGACGGCACACCGGCTTCCGTCGCGGGTACGGCTATCCTGGAGGCCATGAGCACCGCGACCGCGCCGCTGACCCTCACGGACGCCGCCGCGCGCAAGATCGCGCAGCTCGCCGCGAAGGAGGGCCGCGCCGAGCCGATCCTGCGCCTGCGGGTCGTCGCCGGCGGATGCTCGGGCTTCTCCTACGAGCTCGGCTTCGACGAGTCCGTGGCCGCGGACGATCACGTCATCGCCGGCGTGGAGGGTGTTCGGGTGGTGGTCGACCCGCGCAGCGCGCCGATCATCGACGGGTCAACGCTCGAGCTCGACACGTCGTTGCTCGGTGGGGGCCTGAAGGTCAAGAACCCGCGGGCCACGCACGAGTGCGCGTGCGGCGACTCGTTCGCGATCTGACGGGCCGCACCACCTCGGAGGGTATCCTCGCGGCATGCCCAAGACCGACTCTACGCAGTGGCGCGATCTCTACCACGAGGTCGTCACGTCGGGTCTGTGTACGGGGTGTACGGCATGCATCGTCGCCTGTCCCTTCCACGTGTTGGGCTACGAGGACGACCTTCCGGTGCAATTGGAGGACAACGGCCCCGACGCGTGCACGCACGGCGACAACGGCTGCTCGCTCTGCACGCTCGCGTGTCCGCGCTTCCGCGAGTGGGAGTCGGAGATCGACGAAGCGCTCTTCGGCCGCACGCGTGCGCCCGAAGAGGTGATCGGGCCGTACCAGGAGATCTACCTCGCCCGCGCGACGGCGCCCGATGCGCTGATGGCCGGGCAGGACGGCGGCGTCGTGAGCGCCCTGCTGATCTGGGGGCTCGAGACAGGCAGGATTGACGGCGCGGCCACCTCGGTGCTCTCGAGCGAGCGGCGATGGGACAGTGAGCCCGCGCTCGTCACGGATCGTGCAGGTGTGCTCGCCGCCGCCGGCAGCCGGTACACGTACAGCGCCAGCCCGCTCGCGCTCCTCAAGGCCGCAGAGCTCGGCTTGTCCAACGTTGCGCTCGTCGGGATGGGATGCCAGTCCTCGATCACCGGATCGATGCAGGCCCGCCGCGTGAACAAGTGGCGCAAGAAGATCGCGTGGACGTTCGGGCTGCTGTGCTCGAAGTCGTTCACGTACGACGGGCTGATGGTGAAGATCGCGCAAGAGGAGCTCGGCCTGGACCTCGATCATCTGGCCCGCGTGAACATCAAAGGTCGCCTGCTCTTCTACACCGACACCGGCGACGAGGTCGTCTACCCGCTGAAGGACAGTCACCGGTTCACCCGTCCCGGGTGCCTGCACTGCCCGGACTTCGCCGCCGAACACGCCGACATCTCGTTCGGCGGTCTCGGCCAGGGCGACGGGTGGACCCTTTCGATCGTGCGGACCGAGCGCGGGCGCGAGATCTGGGACGACGCGATGGCAGCGGGACTGCTCGAGTCCAAACGGGCGGCGGACGCCGATCCGGAGGCCGTTGCGTTGATGTTCAAGCTGGCGATCAGGTCGCGTGAGCGCTGGCCCGGCCCGGACGAGCTCGCCACGGCGGGGTCGACCCCCGGCCTGACCGGCGCCTGAGCCCGCGTTCGGCCTAGCCAGGGCGGGCCACGGATGACCCCCCGGCCTCGGGACTCCACCGCCTATGGCCTGCGCCGATAATCGTGGCAAGCAGGTCCCCCGCCGGGGGACGCCGAACGCTGCACGGATGGGATCGAGGAGCACCGTCGATGGCTGAGCCGGCGCAGACCACGCGGCCGGCGCCGCTGCGCCGCGACGCCGTCTTGGAGGCGGTCACGTTCGCCGCCGAGCGGCTCCTGCTGGCCGCCGACTGGCACGACACGATCGACGAAGTGCTCGCCCGGTTCGGGATCGCGGCCGGCGTCTCGCGCACGACCATCGTGCGCGCGGACCAAGGTGAGCGCGCCGAACCGCTCGCGACCGCCGAGGCGGAATGGTGCGCGCCGGGCGTCCCGTCGATGGCCGACCACCCGAGCCTGCGCGACGCGCCGTGGCTGCCTCGGTTCGCGCGGTGGGTCGACGCGATGTCGGCGGGCCAGCCGATCATCGGCGACGTCGACACGTTCCCGGCCGGTGAGCGGGAAGACTTCACGGCCCAAGGCATCGCATCGCTCGCCTACTACCCCATCACGGTCGAGGGCGGGTGGTGGGGGTGCATCGGTTTCGAGGACTGCGACGGTCCGCGCGCGTGGATCCTGTCCGATCTCGACGGCGTGCGCACAGCGGCCGCGATGCTCGGCGCCGCGATCACCCGCCAGCGTCAGGAGGAGCGTCTGCGGGATGCCGAGACCCGCTACCGCGGCGTTGTCGAGCGGATCCCGGCCGTGACCTACGTCGACGAGTCGACCCCCAACGGCGTGCGGATGTCGTTCCTGTCCCCGCAGATCGAGTCGCTCCTCGGGTACCCGGCCTCGACGTTCCTCGACGAGCCCGACACGTGGTTCGACGTCGTGCATCCCGACGACCAGGCGCGAGTGGACGCGGCCGCGCGCCGGGCCGGCAGCGAGGGCGCGCCGTTCGATGAGGAGTACCGGATGCGCCATGTCGACGGGCGCTGGATCTGGGTGCACGACACCTCGACACCGATGTCCGGCCACGACGGCGAGGACACGACGTACTTCCAGGGATTCCTGGTCGAGATCTCGGCGCGCAAGGAGGCGGAAGCCGCCCGCGCGGAGGCCGAGCGCCGGTACCGGACGATGGTCGAGGCGCTGCCGGCCGTGACCTACATCGACGAGCCCACGGAGGGCGACGACATCAACGCCACGATGCCGTTCGTGAGCCCGCAGATCGAGGCGGTGCTCGGCTACCCGCCCGAGCGGTTCCGTGAAGACGGCACGTTCTGGTTCGAGCTGATGCATCCCGACGACTTCGCCCGGTTGCGCCAGACGGGCGATCTCAGCGTCGCGAACGTGTCGGAGAGCACCCAGGAGTACCGCATGCGCCACGCGGACGGGCATTGGGTCTGGGTGCAGGACACCTCGCGCCCGGTCTTCGACGATCGCGGCGAGCTGATGTTCTTCCAGGGGTTCTTGATGGACGTGTCGACGCGACACGAGGCGGAGGAACGGCTGCGAGCCGCGGAGCAGCGCTTCCGCATCCTGGTCGAACAGATGCCGGCCGCGATCTACACCGAGACGATCGACGCCGGCAGCGCCAACGGGCTCGCGATCGATTACCTGAGCCCGCAGTTCGAGCGTCTGTTCCGCGTGGCGCCCGAGACGCTCCTCGGCGACATCGCTCGCTGGCCGACGCTCGTGCACCCCGAGGACCGCGCCGCCTTCGAAGCCGAGAACGAACGTGTGAACCACACGGGCGAGCCCTTCTCGATGGACTACCGGATCGTCGCCGGCGACGGCGCGACGATCTGGGTCCACGACGAGGCGCAGCTGATCCGCGGCGAGGGAGGCGAGCCGGCGTACTGGCAGGGATTCCTGACCGACGTGACCGAGCGCGTCGAGGCGGCGGAGCGGATCCGCGTCGCGGAGGAGCGCTACCGACAGATCGTCGAGCACACGCCGGTGATCACCTATCAGGAACAGCCTGCGGCGGACGGCGCCTTCAGCGACATGTCCTCGATGTTCTACGTGAGCCCGCAGATCGAGGAGATCCTCGGGTATCCGCTCGAGCGGTGGTCCGAGCCGGGGTTCTGGGCGAGCGTCACCGAGCCCGGCGACATGGCGATCGTCGAAGACGACGCGCGCGCAGGCGAAACCGGCGACACCTACCGGGGCGAGTACCGCATGCGGGCGGCCGACGGGCGCGTCGTGTGGTTCCACGACGAGGCGCAGCTGATCCGCAACATCGACGGAGCGCCCGTGTCGTGGCAGGGCGTGATGGTCGACATCACCGAGCGCCGCGAGGCCGAGCAGGAGCTCCGTGTGGCGCGTGAGCGGTTGCAGGCGCTGATCGAGCACATCCCCGCGATCGTCTATCGCGAATCCGACGACGAAGATCCGGCGAAGTTCTTCATCAGCCCCCAGGTCGAACGCATCTTGGGCTACACCCCTCAGCAGTGGACCTGGACCGACGACTTCTGGGTCGACCGGGTGCACCCCGACGACCGGGACCGCGTCCTCGCGCTCGATCTGGAGTCGGGGCGCACGCACCAGCCGTACTCGATCGAATACCGCTTCCGTCGTGCGGACGGCGCGTACGTGTGGCTGCAGGAGGAGGCCGTGTTCCTGCAGCCCGGGTCGGGCGACGAGGGCGCGTGGCAGGGGCTGCTGTTCGACGTGACGGCGCGCAAGGAGGCCGAGGAGCAGCTGCGTGCGAGCGAGCTCGTCCAAAGCGCCACGGTCGAGCACCTGCCCGCGATCGTCTACCGGGAGCCGCCCGAGGGTCCGCTGGCGGGAACCCTGTACGTGAGCCCGCAGGTGCACGAGCTGCTGGGGTACACGCAGGAGGAATGGATCACCTCGGAGGTCGACTTCTGGGCCGAGCACATCCACCCCGAGGACGCGTCCGCGGTCCTCGCCGCGAACGCGCACGCGAACGGGACGAAAGAGCCGTTCGACGCCGAGTACCGCTTCCAGCATGCCGACGGCTCATACCGATGGGTGCACGACGAGGCGACGTTCGTCGCCGACGTGGGCGGCGGCTGGTGGCAGGGGTTCATCATCGACATCACCGAGCGGCGCGCCGCGGAAGGACAGCTTCGCGACGCCGAGGAGCGGTTCCGGCTGATCGTCGAGCGCGGGCCGGCGGTCTTCTATCAGCAGGACTTCGACCCCGAGAACCCGGACGTCTCACGCACCACGTACGTGTCGCCGCAGCAGGGCGCGCTGTTCGGCTACTCCGACGAAGAGATGATCGCGGACCCGACGCTATGGGCCAGGACGATCCACCCCGACGATCGCGATCGCGTGCTGGCGGCAGACATCGCGAGCAACCGCAACATCGACGAGCACTTCTCGATGGAGTACCGCATGATCAGCAAGGAGGGGCGGATCGTGTGGGTGCAAGACACCTGCTCGCTCGTGCGCGTCGCAGACAAGGCGCCCTATTGGCAGGGGTTCATCCTCGACATCACCGAACGCAAACAGGCGGAGGAGCAGCTGGCGCGAGCGCTCGAGGTCGAGCGCGAGGCCACCCGCCGCCTGCGTGCGCTCGACGACATGAAGAACACGTTCCTGCAAGCGGTGTCCCACGACCTACGGACACCGCTTGCCGCGATCCTCGGCCTCGCGATCACGCTGGAGCGAGGCGACGTGCATCTGGAAGAAGACGACGCGAAGGACCTCGCACGGCGGATCGCCGGCAACGCCCGGCGCCTGGACCGCCTCGTCACGAACCTGCTCGATATGGACCGGCTCGCGCGGGGGATCGTCACGCCGAACCTCCAGCCGACCGATGTGGGGTCCGTCGTGCGCCGCGTGCTCGCCGAGTCCGAGCTGATCCCCGACGTGCGCCTGCGCACCGACATCCGGCCGGTGATGGTGCGCGCCGACGGCTCCAAGGTCGAACGGATCGTCGAGAACCTGCTGGCGAACACCGTCCGGCACACCCCCGCGACCGCGACCATCTGGGTCTCGGTGACGGCGACCGAGGAGGGGGCGCTGCTCGCGGTCGAGGACGACGGGGCCGGCGTCGCGCCGGAGCTCCGCGAGACGATCTTCGAGCCGTTCCAGCAGGGGCCGGATGCCCCACGGCACTCCCCCGGCGTCGGCGTGGGTCTCACGCTCGTCCGCCGCTTCGCCGAGCTGCACGGCGGCCGGGCGTGGGTGCAGGACCGCGATGGCGGCGGCGCGTCGTTCCGCGTGCTGTTGCCGTTCGAACCGCCCGAGACGGCGGCGGTTGCGGTGACGGCCCGCTAGAGAGCTAGATCGCTTCCCAGCCGGCGACGGTGGGATGGTCGGCGGCCACCGCACCAACCTGGGCGGCACCGCCCGGAGAGCCGATCCCGGACACCGAGTCGTTGAAGAACTCGGCGTTCACCGGGGTGAACTGTTTCCACTCGGCGGGAACGTCATCCTCGTAGAAGATCGCGGTGACCGGACAGGCGGGCTCGCAGGCGCCGCAATCGACGCATTCGTCGGGCTGGATGTAGAGCATCCGGCCGCCCTCGTAGATGCAGTCGACCGGGCACTCGTCGACGCAGGCGCGGTCCTTCACGTCGATGCAGGGCTCGCAGATCGTGTAGGTCATCGGTTCCCTTTCGGATGCCGGGTGATTCAGGGCCTGGTGGTCCCCGGGATGGTAGCGCAGGCATCGGCCTGCGCCACCGAACGTTGTCAGCCCGGCGCCACCGCCTCGATCGTGGCTCGTGCGGCGTCGGCCGAGGGGTCGCCCGGCGCGAGGACGGGGTACACGACGGGCAGATCCGCCCCGGCGGCGCGATATGCGGCGAGCCGGTCGACGGCCGACGCGCCGTCGGTCAGCATGACGCCTGCCACGACCGCGTCGGGGTCGGCGGGGTCCAGCCCCATCGCCGCGAACTGCCGAGCGTACGCGGGATATCGGCCGTACTCGGCCGCCGCGGCCCGCGCCCCCGCGAGGCTCCCGGGCGTCAGGGCGGCGCGGACGTAGACGCCGACGGTGACGCGTGCGGGGTCTCGCCCGGCGGCGTTCGCGCCCTCGGCGATCTGCGTCACCGCCGTCGCGACCCGTTCCGGCGTGCACCAGTTCAGCAAGACGCCGTCGGCGACCGCGCCGGCGAGCCGGGTGGCGCGGGGGCCGAGCGCCGCGATCCAGATCTCGGGCGGGCTCGGCAGCCGCAGCGGCGAGCGAACCGGTACGCCGTCGACGGAACCCTCGCCACCGCCGAACGCGGTCCGCAGCGCGCCGACCGTCGCGCGCAACCGATCGAGCGCGCCCGCCGTCGAGGGGCCGGTTCCGAGCCCGAGGATCAGCCGGCCGCCCGACCGCTCGTGGACGGTTGCAGCGGCGGCCGCGAGGAGTCCCGGGGACCGCGACTGCAGCGGAACGACGCCGGTGCCGAGCCGGATCCGCGACGTCTCCCCCGCAAGGGCCGCAAGCGTGGCAAGCGTGTCGCGCGCACCGACCTCCGGCAGGAACAGGGCGTCGAAGCCCGCGCCCTCGACCGTTCGGGCGAGCCCGGCGAGTTCGCGCCACGGGTAGGCGTCGCGGAGCGAGACGGCCAGGGGTTGGCGCAGCGGCTCCGGCATGCTCCGATGGTGGCAGAGCGATGGAGCCCGTGACCTTCACCACCGACGACGCCGCTCGCCTGGAGGGTGAGGTGCGGACGCCCGAGGGCGAGCCACGGGGCAGCGCGGTCCTGTGCCACCCCCACCCGCGACACGGCGGGTCGAAGGACCACCCACTGCTCTGGGCGATCCGCAACGACCTCGCGGCGACGCGCCGGCTCGTCGTGCTCGGGTTCAACTTCCGAGGGGTGATGGGCTCGGGGGGCACCTACGGCGGCGGGCGCGACGAGCTTCGCGACGTCGCGGCCGCGATCCGCACGGTGCGCGAGCGCGCCGCGCCGGAGCTGCCGACCGCGCTGATCGGGTGGTCGTTCGGCGCGAACGTTGCGGTGCGCGCGGCGATCGACGACCCACGGGTCGCCGCACTCGCCCTGATCGGGCTGCCGCTCGTGCCCAACGACCTGTCGCTCCCGCCGCTGCCCGACGCGGCCGACCTCCGCGCGCTCCGGCGCCCCGTGTTGCTGCTGGCGGGCGAGCACGACACGTTCTCGCCCTCGGCCGAGGTCGAGACCTACGCCACCGGGTTCCCACAGGCCACGGTGCGGATCGTGACCGGCACCGACCACTATTTCTGGCGCAGGGAGCGCGAGGCCGCTTCGATCGTCGGCGGGTTCGTCGAGCGTGTGCTCACTCCGGCATGAAGGAGCCCGCGTCGCGGTGCGCGTGGCCGTTGGACCGTGGATCCACCGGCTCCTCCCGCGGCCGTCCGATCCACACGAACGGGATCGCGATGAACGTGAACCCGAACAGCCACGGCCACACGAACACGGCGAGCAGGACCGACACAACGCCGACGCCGAGCCACAGCCACGGGCTCGACCACCACGCCCGTCGCGCGAGCGTGCGCTGGGGGTGCGCCGCGAGGGCGGCACGACGCGCCGCTGACCGCTGTCGGTAGGCGATGACGAACCCGGCGGTGAGCAACGCCATCGTGATGAACGGCAAGATCGCGTAGACCCAGGCGTTCTCGGGCGTCATGGACCGAGGCTACCCCGGCCGCGGCGAGACGACGCGCGCTACAGCGGAACGTGCGACAGGACCATGATGCGCGGCTCGGTCATCTCGGCCATCGCCCACTTCAGGCCCTCACGTCCGAACCCGGATTCCTTCGAGCCGCCGTACGGCATCTGGTCTGCGCGGAACGCGCTGACGTCGTTGATGATCACGCCGCCGACCTCGAGCGTGCGATGCGCCTCGAACGCCCGGTTCAGGTCGTTCGTGAACACGCCGGCCTGCAGCCCATACTTCGAGTCGTTCACCTCGGCAAGCGCCTCGTCGAACGTCTGGTACGGCGTGATCGTCGCGACCGGTCCGAAGACCTCCTCGCAGCGCACCTTCATTTCGGGTGTCGTCTGGCTGAGCAGCGTCGGCTGGAAGAACGGCCCGTCGGCCTTGCCGCCGGTGAGGATCTCCGCGCCCTGCTTCTCCGCCTCGGCGACCCACTCCGCGATCCGGTCGACCTCGCCGCGGTCGATCACCGGACCGACGTCCGTGTTCGGATCCATCGGGTCACCGGTGACGAGCTGCTCGACCTGCTTGGTCAGAAGCTTCGAGAACTCCTCGTACACCTCGGAGGCGACGAGTACGCGCTGGACGCTGATGCAGCTCTGGCCCGCCTGGTAGTACGCGCCGAACGCGATGCGCTGCGCCGCGAGGTCGAGGTCGGCGTCGCTGTGCACGATCACCCCGGCGTTGCCGCCGAGCTCGAGCGTGACCTTCTTCTTTGGGTCGAGGCCCTTGAGGTACCAGCCGATCGCGGCCGAGCCGGTGAAGCTGATCTTGCGGTAGCGATCGTCGCGCGCCATCCCGTCGGCGACCTTCGAGCTGACGGGCACCACCTGGTACATGCCCTTGGGCAGATCGGTCTCGGCGAAGAACTCCGCGAGGCGGAGCGCACCGATCGGCGTCGCGCTCGCCGGTTTGACGACGATCGGCGCGCCGACGGCAAGGGCGGGCGCCACCTTGTGCGCGACGAGGTTCAGCGGGAAGTTGAACGGCGTGATGCCGAGCACCGGGCCGATCGGGAACTGCCGCACGATCCCGATACGCGAGCCGAACGCCGCCTCGGTGTCCAGACGCATGACCTCGTCCTCGCCGTGGCGCAGCGTCTCCGACGCCCACCGGAACGTGGAGACCGCGCGGGCGGCTTCGACGCGGGCCCACTTGAGGGGCTTGCCGCCCTCGGCCGCGATCAGCTCGGCGTTCTCGTCCAGCGTCTCGGCGAGCCGGTGCGAGATGTGATCGAGCGCGGTGGACCGCGCCGCCACGGAGAGGTGCCGCGACTCTTCGAAGGTCTTGGCGGCGGTCGCGGTCGCCTCTTCGACGTCGTCTGCGGTCGGCACAGCGATCTCGGCGACGAGCGCGTCGTCGAACGGGTTCTTCACTTCGAAGGTCCCCTCGCCGGTACGCCACTCGCCGTTCACCAGGTACGGACGGACAGCCATCGTTCGGTCACCACCCTTTTCGTCCTTGCGGCACGGGCGGCCCGTCGCCGGACCGCCCGCGCGGCTCGCTGCCTCGGAGCCGCTCAGTCGAGCGACACCATGACGTGCTTGATGTTCGTGTAGTCCTCGAGCGAGTAGATGCTCATGTCCTTGCCGTGGCCGGACTGCTTGTACCCGCCGTGGGGCATCTCAGGCGTGAGCGGGATGTGCGTGTTCACCCAGACGCAGCCGTACTGGAGCCGGCGCGCCATCCGCATGGCGCGCCCGACATCGCGCGTCCACACGCTCGACGCGAGACCGTAGTCAACGCCGTTGGCCCACGCGAGGGCTTGGTCCTCGTCGCTGAACCGCTGCACGGTCACGACGGGGCCGAACACCTCGCGCTGGACGATCTCGGAGCTCTGCTCGGGGTTCGCGACGACGGTCGGCGTGTAGTAGAAGCCGTCGCCGCCCATCGCCTTGCCGCCCGTAAGCACCTCGGCGCCGGCCTCCTGCGCGCGCTCCACGAAGCCCTCGACACGCTCGAGCTGCTCCTTGGAGATCACGGAGCCGACCGCGACGTCGGCCTCGAAGGCGCCGCCGACCTTGATGTCCTCGACGGCCGGCACCAACGAGCCGAGGAGCTTGTCGTACATCTTCGGCCCAGCGAGGACGCGTGTCGCCGCGGTGCAGTCCTGCCCCGCGTTGAAGTATCCCGCGATCGACACCCACTCCGTCACGGCGTCGAGGTCGGCGTCGTCGAAGACCACGACCGGCGCCTTGCCCCCGAGCTCGAGGTGCACGCGCTTCAGCGTCTCGGCCGAGTTGGCCGCGATCAGCTTGCCGGTCGCGGTGTCGCCCGTGATCGAGACGATCCCGACGTCGGGGTGGCGGACGATCGTGTCGCCGACGGGGATCCCGTCACCGGTGATCACGTTGAACACGCCCGGCGGGAAGATGTCCGCGGCGTACTCGGCGAGCTTGAGCGCGGTCAGCGGCGTCAGCTCGCTCGGCTTGAGCACGACCGTGTTGCCCGACGCAAGAGCGGGCCCGATCTTCCAGATGGCCATCATCAGCGGGTAGTTCCACGGCGCGATGAGGCCCGCGACGCCGATCGGCTCGCGGCGGATGATCGACGTGAAGCCGGCCATGTACTCGCCCGACGAGATGCCTTGCTGGGTGCGGGCCGCGCCGGCGAAGAACCGAACGTTGTCGACGATCGGCGGGATCTCCTCGCTCATCGTGACCTCGGCGGGCTTGCCCGCGTTCTCGGCCTCGATCTTCACGAACTCCTCGGCGTGGGATTCGATCGCGTCCGCCAGCTTCAACAGCGCCAGCTGACGATCCTTCGGCGTCGAGTCGAACCAGGTCTCGTCGAACGCCTTCTTCGCGGCGGCAACCGCGCGGTTCACGTCTTCGGCCGTGCCTTCTTGGACCGTCGCCATCACGGCGCCGGTGTGGGGGCTGATGATGTCGCGCGTCCCGCCGTCGGACGAGTTGACCCACTCGCCGCCGATGAACATCTGATGACTGTCCGCCATGTTCTCCTCCTGGCTCCCTGGCCGGCTCTTTGGCTGGCCGTTCGGCTCGGCGATCACGCTTGTACGGATCGGACCGGCTCGATGTGGCCAGTATCGCGCGTCCGGCTGCGAACGGACCACCCGCCGCTCGGGCCTCGCCACGGCCGGTCGTTGGACGACGTGGACAAAGGACGCCCCTACGGCTCCTGTGAGGCGGCGAGCAGGTCGCGGGCCCGCAGCGCGAGCCAGAACTCCATCCGGTCGAACGAGTTCGCGAGATCGCGACCGGTCAGCTCCTCGACCTTGCGCATCCGGTACCGCAGCGTGTGTCGATGGACGAACAGCTGGGAGGCGGCCGTCTCCCACCGCGCGTTGTGCTGCAGGAATGCCTGCAGGCTCGCAAGCAGCTCTCCGCCCTGCTCCTCGTCGTAGGCGTCGAGCGGCGCAAGCAACGCATCGGCGAAGGCACGCAGGGCGTCGGGCTCGGTCATGCTCAACAGCAGGCGGTACGTGCCGAGGTGCTCGAACCCGGCGTACTCCCACCCCTCGAGCCGGCACACCTGCAGCGCGTAGCGCGCCTCGCGCAGCGAGCGAGCGACCGAGGCCGCGTCGACCGGGCCGCCGGCGCCGGCGCGGAGGTCCGCGTCGACGCGCTGACCGATCCCCTTGACCAGTTCGGGCAGTTCGGCGGCGGCGGTCGCGGGGAGCAGCATCGAGATGCCCGCGGCCCCGGCGGAGATGACGAACCCGTCCGCTCGGCGCGAGCAGTGATCGGTCGCAGCGAGCGCCAGCGCGGCGGGTTCGATCGTTCCGTCGGCCGGTTCGATCGCCGCAACGAACACGGTCGCCTCGCGCGCGAACCCGAACCGCGCGAGACCCCGCGTTGCGTCGGCCGGCGGGAGGTCGCCCCGAACGAGCTCGTCGAAGAAGTCGCCCTGCAGCCGGCGCTCGGCCTCCGCGACCGCGCGTGACTTCGCGAGCTCGATCGCCAGCAGGCTGAGCGCGTGGCCCGCGACGATCCGGTCGAGCGGCGTCGGCTGCTCGGGCGTTCCGACCGCGAGGAACGCCTCGATCCGACCCTGCGCGCCCACCGGCTGCACCCACACGTGGTAGGCCTCGTCGAGCATCGTGAGAGAGAACGTGGCAGCCTCGGGACGCGACGTGCGCACCTCGTCCCAGATCCGTTCGCGCCGCGCCTCCGCGTCGGCGTCCGTCGACGCGAGCGGCATGCCGTGCAGGTCCAGCACGAGCGCCCAGCCGTGGACGACGCCGGCGAGCGAGCGCGCGACACCGTCGACGCCGCCGCCCTCCAACACCGCGCGGGTCAGCACGTGCTCGGCGTCGACCGCGCGCTGCAGCGTGTCGTACTGCTCGGCGACGAGCCGCGTGAAGACGGCCTCCGTGATGGCGATGAACGGCACGGGATACGGCACCTCGAACATCGGGAACCCGTGCTTGCCGGCCTCGGTGACGAGCGCACGCGGCGTCTTGTCGTGTCCGAAGCCGAGGCCGAACCCGAGGCCCGCGACGCCCGCCTCAACCAGCCGGCGGATGTACGCCCGCTGCTTCGCGACGGTCTCGCCCACCCCCATGCCGGTGGTGAGGATCAGCTCGCCGCCCTTCAGCCAGGGGGTGGGGTCCTCGAGCTCGGAGCTGTGGACCCAGCGGACGGGCCGGTCGGCGCCGTCGCCGCCCGCCAGCAGCTTGAGCGGCATGCCGGGGATCGACACGATGTCGTGCACCGTGAGCGCCATGGATCGATTGTACGGAACGGCGTATCGAACCCCCGCCCGTGGCGCTCCGGGGCTCTCGATTCGACATCCGGTACAAAAGAGCCGCGTACGACGGGCCACCCTCGCGCCTGACGGACAACGCCCGAACGCATCACACTGGCCGGCATGGACATCCCACAGGAACGCAAGCTCATCACCGAGGTCCCGGGCCCCAAGAGCAGGGAGTGGTTCCAACGGCGCGCCGGCGCCGTGCCGGCCGGGGTCGCGAACCTCCACCCGGTGGTCACCGCTCGCGCGTCCGGCGCCATCATCGAGGACGTCGACGGCAACCGCCTGATCGACTTCGCGACCGGCATCGCGGTGCTGAACGTCGGCCACTCGGCCCCGGAGGTCGTGGCGGCCGTCCAGAAGCAGGCGGAGCTCGACACGCACACCTGCTTCCACGTGACGGCCAACGAGCCATACATCGAGCTCGCCGAGCGGCTGAACGCGCTCGCGCCGATCGACGGGCCCGCCAAGACGATGTTCGCCAACGCCGGCGCCGTGCCGGCCGGGGTCGCGTACCTCCACCCGGTGGTCACCGCTCGCGCGTCCGGCGCCATCATCGAGGACGTCGACGGCCACCGCCTGATCGACTTCGCGACCGGCATCGCGGTGCTGAACGTCGGCCACTCGGCCCCGGAGGTCGTGGCGGCCGTCCAGAAGCAGGCGGAGCTCGACA
>JBJMLQ010000026.1:0-9252 GCA_045805225.1 Actinomycetota bacterium
CCCCCCCCCCCCCACGCCGGGCTCGCGCCCCCCGTCTAACCGGCCGGTTCCTTCTCGCGCTTGGGCTGCAGGACCCGCGCCCGCTCGGGCAGGTACTGCCACAGGTGCTCGGGGATCTCCACCGAGCCGTCGGCGCGCTGGTGGTTCTCGAGGATCGCGATCAACGTGCGCCCCACCGCGGTCGCGGTGCCGTTCAGGGTGTGCAGCGTCTCGAGCGACCCGTCGCGTCGCCGCACGCGGGTCTGCAACCGCCGCGCCTGATAGTCGGTCGTGTTCGAGCAGCTCGTCAGCTCGCGGTACTTGTCCTGGCCGGGGAGCCACGCCTCGATGTCGTACTTCTTCGTGGCGGGCGCGCCCAGGTCGCCGACGGCGATGTTCACCACCCGGTACGGGATCTCGAGCTTGCCGAGGATCTTCTCCTCGACGCTCAGGAGGTACTCGTGCGTCTCGGCGCTCTGTTCCGGAGTCGTGAACACGAACATCTCGACCTTGTCGAACTGGTGGACGCGGAACATCCCGCCGAGGTCCTTGCCGTAGCTCCCGGCCTCGCGCCGGAAGCACGTCGAATACCCCGCGTAGCGAAGCGGCAGGTCCGCCTCATCGAGGATCTCGCCCATGTGCAGGGCGGCGAGCGGAACCTCGGCCGTGCCGACCAGATACAGCTCGTCCTCGTCGGTGCGGTAGATGTTCACCGCGTCCGACGGCAGGAACCCCGTGCCGTACATCGCCTCCTCGCGCACGAGCACCGGCGGGATGACGGGCGTGAAGTCCTCCTGCATCAGGATGTCCATCGCGTTTCGCACCAGCGCGAACTGCAGCAGGACGATGTCCCCGAGCAGATACACGAACCGCGACCCGCTCGTGCGTGCGCCGCGCTCGGTGTCGAGCATGCCAAGGAGCTCCCCCAGCGCCGCGTGGTCGCGCACCTCGAAGTCGAACACCGGCGGCCGGTCGTGGTTGCGCTTGATCTCGACCGCGTCGTCCTCGCCGCCGTCGGGCGCGCTCGGGTCGGGCAGGTTGGGGGTCGACGCGAGCAGGCCGTTGAGCATCGCTTCGGCGTCGGCGAGCTGCGGCTCGAGCTCCTTCAGCTCGGTGCTCACGCCGGCGACCTCGGCGATCAGCCGCTGCTTCTCGTCGCCCGCCGCCTTCGCGATCGCTTTGGACGCCTGGTTCTGCGTTGCACGGAGCTCCTCGACGCGGGTCGTCAGCTTACGGCGGTTCTCGTCGGCGGCGAGCAGCTCGTCGACCGCCTCCGGCATGCCGCGCCGCGCCAGGCCGGCGCGGAAACGCTCCGGGTCCTCCCGGAGTCGTTTGATGTCGAGCATCTACCTCACACCTTCACTTGATCGGGTTCCTTCGTCCCGGTGCCGGCCGAACCCGTCGACGACGAGCCGGCCTGTCCGGACGATCGCGAACCCGAGGAAGTGCCGGCGTCCATGATGCTCTGGCCGTGGAACACGCCGCCCTCTTCCACCACGAGGGTCTTCGAGGTGATGTTGCCGTCGATCCTGCCTCCGCGCGCGAGTTGCGCGCGCTCTTTCACGACGATGTTACCGACGAAGCGGCCCGCCACGCTCACGTTCTGCGCGCGGATGTCCGCCTCGACCTGGCTCTGCGGCGACAGGGTGACGTCGCCGTCGGCGTTGATCTGACCCTTGACCTGGCCGTCGATCCGCAAGCTGCCGGCGGACACGACATTGCCCTCGAGCCGCGCGCCCGTCCCGACGATCGTGACCTCACCGTTGTCCGCCATCTGCTTGTCCTTTCGCTCCCGCGCGGCAGGCGCCTGGTGCTCGCCTCCCGCCGTGTCGGCCTCGTCCTTGCGCCAGATCATCGCGCCGCCGCCGTTCGCTCGTCGGTGTGCATCGCCTGCCGGATCGCCTCCGCCTCCTCTTGGGACAGGTTGTAGCTGCTCTGCCCGGTCGTCACGGGCTTCGCGTAGACGCGGGTCTCCTGTCTGCCGTTGATCGAGGTCAAGACGACCCCGGTGCCGTGGTCGTCGAGCAGCGCGCACGAGAACGAGAGCCGTCCGCCGACGTCCTCGAACGCGTCGTAGCGAAGCACCCCGACCCGCCGCACGCTCCCCTCGATCTGGACCTGTTGGCGTTTATCCGTCGCGTTGAGCGCGCGGACCGCTTGCTCGAGCCGGTCGATCTTGCCGAGCAAGGCGCCGACCGCATCGTCGCCGGTCAAGCTCGCCGCGTTGTCGCCGCCTTTGGCACCGCCGAGGATGACGAACAAGATCGCGAGCAGCGACAGTCCGATCGCGATGATCGCGATCAGCGTCAGGGTGCGATCCGACAGGGTCATCGTGCCGTCCTCCGAGGCCGGAACATGCAGCGCACGAACGATTCTGCGAGGAAGTGGGCAGTATACGCCGACGCTTCGAGGGACTCAGGTCACGTCGCGTCGGCGGAAGATCGTGACCGCGAGCATCGACAGCAACACGATGTAGACGCCGAGCACCGTCCACGCCCGGGACACGCCCATGAGGACGTCGGACGCACCGTCGCCGAACCGGGTGGGGTCGAGGATCGGTCGGTGCGTGATGACGACGATCGCCGCACGGACGAGCAGGTTCCCCTGGATCGTCGGCCGGAACCCGGCGATCACCCCCTCGAACAGGATGAGGTAGCCGAACAGCGCGCCGAGGGACGCGACCGTCGATCGCCCGATCATCGCCACCGCGTAGGCGACCAGCGCGAGCCCCGTCGTGACGAGCGAGACCCGGCCGATCGTCAGGAACACCGTCCGCCAGAAGCTCGTCGGCAGGAACGCGGTCGTCCCCCGGGTGCTCGCGACCAATGCGTCGACGCCGGCGAAGACGACCTGCAGGAGCACCGTGACCACGAAGACACACACCGCGATCACGAGCGCGCGCACCAAGAACACGCGAACGCGGCGGGGCTCCCACGTGAGGAGCGTCTGCATCGTGTTGTTGGTCCAATCGGCGCCGCCGAGGGATGCGCCGAGGATGACACCGAGCAAGATCACGAACGTCGCGATCCCCTGGAGGATCGCGCCGAGGTCCCGGAGCAGGAATCCGCCGATCCCGGGCGGCTGGTTCTCCTCGCAGTACTGCGTCACGCTGTCGAAGCCGCCCGGCACCTGCGGCCCGGTGAAGGACTGCTCGCACCGCGCGACGTCCTGCTCGTAGCCGATCTGGGCCCGCGCGACCGCGCTCGGCGACGGTTTGTCCGCGTTCACGGCGGCGATCCCGAGCCCCACGACGATCCCGATCAGCCCCCCGATCATCACCATCGGCACGAGCCGGCGGGAGGCGGCGCGCAGCAACTCGGACTGGAGCAGCCGCATCAGTCGCCCACCCCCCGGTCCTTCGTCAGCTCGAGGAACACCGTCTCGAGGTCGACCGTGTCCGGGCGCAGCTCGCTGACGTACAGGCCGGCCTGCGCGAGGGTCCGACTGATCCGCTCGCTCTGATCGGCCGGGACGTCGGCGCGGATCGCGCCCGCGTGGATCGTCACGGGGATGTTCGCGTCGCTCAGCGCACGCCGGCCGGCCTCGAGGTCGGCGAGCTTCACGATCACGCCGGTCGCACCGGTCGTCGCGAGCACCTCGCCGACCGGTCCGGCTTTGATCAGCTTGCCCTTCGCGACGATCGCGACGTGGTCGGCGGTCTGCTGCACCTCGGACAGGATGTGACTCGACACGAAGATCGTGCGGCCCTCGGCGCCGAGCGAGCGGAGCAGCTCGCGCACCTCGACGATGCCCGCGGGGTCGAGCCCGTTCGCCGGCTCGTCGAGGATCAGCAGCGACGGGTCGCGCAGCAGCGTCGCCGCGATCGCGAGCCGTTGCTTCATCCCGAGCGAGTACGCCTTCACCGGGTCCTTGGCGCGGTCGCGAAGCCCGACCCGCTCGAGCGAGGCGTCGATCGCGGCGTCGCCCTCGCCGTGGATCCGCGCGAGGATCTCGAGGTTCCGGCGCCCGCTGAACCGCGCGAACATCGCCGGCGCCTCCACGATCGAGCCCACGCGGCCGATCACGCTCGGCAAGGCGAGGTCGACGTCGGCACCGAGCAGCGAGAGCCGGCCGCCGCTCGGCCGGACCAGGCCGAGCAGGCACCGGATCGTGGTCGTCTTGCCGGCGCCGTTCGGGCCGAGGAACCCGAAGACGCCGCCCTCCGGGACGCTGAGGTCCAGGCCATCGACCGCGACGGTGTGGCCGCCGCGTACACGGCGGTATTCCTTGCGGAGCCCCTCGATCTCGATCATCGCCATCGTTCGCGGCTCACCCTAATCGGCTGTAGCGCGCCGCGCCGTACGTGTGATTGGCTTCCACGATGCACCGCAAGGGGTTGGCCGCCTCATCACCTGTCGCGACGCTCACGATGGCGCGGGCGAGCGCCTTCGGCCCGGCGCGATAACGGTGTCCACGCCGCCGATCCGTCTCGTGCCCTTGACATCGGCGCACGCGTCCGGCCTCAGCGAGCTGATCCGTGATCGCGACGTGCTGCGCTTCACGCGCGTGCCCGATCCGCCACCCGAGGACTTCGTCGAGAGCTGGCTCCGGCGATACGAGGACGGCCGGCGTGACGGAACGCGCGAGGCGTTCACGATCGAGGACCCGGCCGACGGTCGATTCCTGGGGGTCGCGGTGGCGCCGTCCATCAGGCGGGATGAGCGAACGGCCGAGCTCGGGTACGTGATCCATCCCGAGGCGCGAGGGCGCGGGGTGGCGACCGTGGCGCTCGAGCGCCTCACGGCCTGGGCGTTCGGCGAGCTCGAGGCCGTGCGACTCGAGCTCGTGATCTCGACGAAGAATCCCGCATCCAAACGCGTCGCCGAGCACAACGGCTACCGCTACGAGGGAACGCTCCGATCGCTGTTCGTCGTGCCGGGCCGCTGGAAGGACTCCGAGATGTGGTCGCGACTGTCAACCGATCGCTGACGCGTCATGCGTCGTGCGCCGAGGGATGCAGGAACGGAACCAACGGCGTGCGCTCGGTCTCAAGGACGCCGATCAGCGACGGCGGCGTGATGACGGTCGCGGTGGCGCGCGGGCGACGCGGCTGCCGCTCGGTGTAGCCGGACGGTGTCCACCTGATCAGGTGCGGACCGAGCACCAGCCACGGGACATCGCCGCCGCCGAGCACGAACGTGCCGTCCGGCAATCCATCCAGCCGCGCCTCATGGCGCCGCTGCGCCCGCGCGTGCGGATCCCACCGCTCTCGGTGCAGCACGTCATCGATCGCATCCGCGTTGGTCGCACGGTGCGGGTGGATCGTCGTCCACACATCGACGAACGACTCGTAATCGTCGAACCGGCAGAGTCTGCACGGCCGATGACCGGCCGCGAACGCCGTCGCCTCGTCAAGGAAGAACAACTCGGTGAAGCGACCTGGCTGCATCAACGGCGCCCGGTGCCACCCACGGAAGGAGAGTTGGCACGCGATCCAGCGCTTGACGCCGTAGGGGCGGCGGATGCGGCGTCGCGCGTCGTGCATGTTCCCGCGGTTCCCGTAGACGAGGCCGCGCGCGTCCACGGCGATCGGCTCCCCCAACGGCGTCATCCGGTTGCGCAGTGCCACGCGCTCACGATACGAACGATCATCAGCGCTAGGGTCCGCCGGTGGAGGGGGAGCCCATGGAGGAGGAGCGTCGGGTCTCGCTCGTCCTGTGCGATGGCGCGGGCGGACTCCTCGGGATGCTGCCGACCTTTTCGGTGGACGATCCGTGGTGGCAAGAGGTCCAGCCGGTGATCGAAGGCGCGCGCGAACGCTTCGGCGCCGACGTGATCGTCCTCCGGATCCTCGACGTCACCTCGGACGGCGACCGTGGCGGCGACGTCACATACCTCGCTGAACTGACTGCGGAACCGGCTGGCGAGCTGCCGCTGACGGAGGTGGAGGTCGAGGTCGAGCCCGATGACCCCTTCCGCGCCTCGTGGGCTCGTCCCGGTGGCGTGCGGGCCACCATCGCGTGGGCCGACGAGGCGCTCGCGGCGATCGGTCGCCCTCGGGTCGGCCGCGCGGCGCAGATCAAGACGTGGAACCTCTCCTCGGTCCTGCAACTCCCAACCGCCGATGGCCTCGTCTGGTGTAAGACCGTGCCGCCATTCTTGGTGGACGAGGGCAGCATCATCGCGCTCGTCGGTGCGGAGGAACCCACGCTGGTGCCGCCCGTGCTGGGGTCGGACGCGGCGACGAGAACGGTCCTGCTCGACGACGTTGCAGGCGAGGACCAGTGGAACGCACCCGAGGAGCTCCTCGGCGCGATGGTGGAGGGGCTGGTGCGGCTGCAAGCGCGCTTGGCCGATCGGGTCGACGACCTCCTGGCCGCCGGTCTTGCGGACTGGCGAGGACGACCGCTCGTTCGTCACGTCGAAGCCCTGGTGGAACGTGCGGACGTTCGCGCGCAGCTCCGCGGCGAGGAACTTCGGATCCTCGACGCGCTCGTCGCGAGTCTCCCGGACCGTGCGGCTTCGCTCGATGCCTGCGGGATCCCCGAGACGCTGGTGCACGGTGATTTCCATCCCGGGAACTGGCGGTGGGACGGACGATCGCTCGTGCTGCTGGATTGGGGCGACACCGGCGTCGGACACCCGATGTTCGACATGTCGTCGTTCCAGCAGTACGTCCCGGACGAGGCGCGCGCACGGATCCGAGCGCGATGGGCCGACGCGTGGAGGGGCGAGCGACCCGGCTCCGACCCCGCACGGGCCGAGCTGCTGGCCGCACCTGTGTCGGCGCTGCGCCGAGCGGTGATCTATCAGGGGTTCCTCGACCACATCGAGGCGAGCGAACGCCGCTATCACGAAACCGACGTTCGATCCTGGCTTCTCGCCGCCCTCGACGAAGCAGCCGCGGGTGGGCGAGGGGGGAGTTGAACCCCCACGTCCTTTCGGACACAGGAACCTGAATCCTGCGCGTCTGCCAATTCCGCCACTCGCCCGTGGGGACGGGAATCGTAGCAGTGGGGGTCGCGGCACCATACGCTGCGCTCGTGCTCGAACCGCTCCCGCTGCCGCCACCGCCGGCTCCGCCGGCGGCGGCGTATGCCGGCTTCTGGATCCGAGCCGTCGCCTTGCTGATCGACGGGTTCGTCATCGCGGCCATGGAGGCCCCGGTCTTTCTTCCGTTCGTCTGGCTGCCGCTCTGGCGATCGGTCCAAGAGACCATGCGCACCGGCGTGCACCAGCAACCTGTGCACGTCGTCTACGGGTGGACCCTGCTGACCATCGCGATCGGATACCTCTATGCCTTCGTGATGATCGGCCGGTGGAACGCGACGCTCGGCAAGTTCGCGGTGGGGATCCGGGTCCGCAAGGCCGACGGCTCGCCGGAGGGCTGGCGCGAGGCCGCGCTCCGGCCGCTGCTCGAAGCTGGCCTCGGTCTGCCCCGACTCGGCGTGCTCGGCCTCGTCCGGGCGCTGGACTATCTCTGGATGGTGTGGGACAGGCAGAGCCAGACGCTGCACGACAAGATCGCCGGCACGATCGTCGTCAAGGTCTAGCCACGGGTCCGCAACACCCTGCGGGGTAGGATGACGCCCGAGCGGAGCGAGCGACCTTCCCCGCCAACCAAACCCGTGCCGAACCTCAGAGACTTCGAGCGCCGATTGGGGGGCCTGGTCGAAGGCCTCTTTTCGAAGACGTTCCGCTCCGGCGTGCAACCGGTAGAGATCGCCAAGCGTGTCGTCCGGGCGATGGACGACGGCAAGCAGGTGGCCGTCAACGAGGTCTGGGCGCCGAACCACTTCGAGGTCTCACTCTCGAGTGAGGACGCACCCCGGTTCCAGCAGATCGAAACGGCGCTGGTGGCCGAGCTGCGGACCGTGATCTTGGACAACGCCGCCGAACGCGGCTGGGGCTTGGTCGGACCGCCCGAGGTCGAGTTCTTCGTCGACAACAAGCTGAAGCGCGGCGATCTCGAGGTCGAGGGCTCCCTCGTCCAGGGCGATCAGCCGGTCGAGGTCCCGAAGCCCGCGGCCGAGCCCCGGACGCGCGGGCAACTCCGGGTGACGGAGGAGGGCGGCGTCCGGGCGATCCCCGTGGACAAGGAGCTGATGACGATCGGCCGCCTGTCCGAGTGCGACATCGTCGTCAAGGATTCCGGCGCGTCACGCCGCCACGCGCAGATCCGCACGGTCGACGGCATCTCGACGGTCACCGACCTCGGCTCGACCAACGGCACCAAGGTGAACGGGCGCGACGTCCAGTCCGCGCCGCTGTCCGACGGCGATCGCATCACGGTGGGAGCGACGCAGATCGAATACCGGAGCGCGTGATGTTGGCGGCGGTCGAGCCGTTCGCGCTCTCGGCGCTGAAGTACGGACTGCTCGCCCTGCTGTTCCTGTTCATCTGGCGATCGATGCGGTGGGTCGTGCGCGGCCTCAACGTCGACCGCACGCCTCCGGGGACCGCGACCGCCGGTGGCGCAGCCGACTCGCCCGCGCGCCCGAGCATGTTGATGGTCTCCTCGGATGGACAGAAGCCGCACTCGGCGCGGCTCGACGGGTCCACGGTCATCGGCCGGTCGGTCGAGTGCGAGCTGCGCTTGGACGACACGTACGTCTCGCAGCAGCACGCGCGCATCTTCGACCGCGGGGGCAACTGGTACGTCGAGGACCTCGGCTCGACGAACGGCACCTTCGTGAACGAACAGCGCCTCGTCGCGCCGGCGATGCTCACGCCCGGCGACAAGATCCGCGTGGGCACGACGGTCGTGGAGCTCCGCCGGTGAGGATCGTCGCCGGCGTCGCGACCGACACGGGCCGGGTGCGCGACCACAACGAGGACGCGTACATCGTCGAACCGCCCCTGTACGCGATCGCCGACGGGATGGGCGGCGCGAACGCGGGCGAGGTCGCCTCGCAGCTCGCGCTCGAGACGATCGGCGACATGCAGCGGGCCGGCGACACCACGCTCGACGACGAGGTGCGCGAGGCGAACCGCGTCGTGTTCGCGCGCTCGAGTGAGGACACGAAGTTCGCCGGGATGGGGACGACGGTCACCGCGGCGCTCGCCTCGGCGGAGGCGCTGCACCTGGTGCACGTCGGGGACAGTCGCGCCTACCTGCTGCGCGCCGGATCGCTCCGCCAGCTCACCCGCGACCACACGCTGGTCGATCGGATGGTGCAGGCGGGCGAGATCAGCCGCGACGAGGCCGATGTGCACCCGCACCGCAACGTGTTGATCCGTGCGCTCGGCACGGAACCCAAGGTCGACGTCGAGGCCCTCGACCTCGGGCTGCTCGACGGCGACCAGGTGCTGATCTGCTCCGACGGGCTCCAC